>JAYVGJ010000356.1:0-11975 GCA_043772375.1 Raineyaceae bacterium
ATTTTGCATACTTTTTGTCGTGTTGCTTTCGCCTATATGGGCGACCACAAGGGTCATACCCTACAAAATACAACTTGTCCTACACCCATACAGAGAGGATTGAAAGGAAAAATATTTATTTGGTTTATTTCACTTTCGCTACCGTACACAGTTTAAAACCGCCCTGGTTCGTGGGACACAAACCAGAATGATGTAGCACAACCACCCATTTCTTATGATAGGAAATATATTTTTTGTCGTAATTGTTGGTTTGTGGGACACAAACCAATGAGGTTTTGCTAATAATAAATTGTGTAAGGTAGCAAATATTTCACTTTGGAAAATCCTAATTATATACTATGAATGGGAAGGGTTTCGGAAAAATAATTTTGTATTAGTTGCAGCGGAACGGCATATTTATAGTAATATAATTGTATTTGTATTAAGCTCCATAGGAGCGAAATATTTATAAAACTAGCTCTTGCTGATGCCGCTCCGCTGGACTGAATATATTTTCCGAAATCCTTCCCATTTGCAGTATAACCTTAACTTGATAACAATAAACAAAAATACTACAGCCAGAAAAGCCCTCTTAATTAGCTAATTAAGAGGGCTTTTGGCTTAAAATCTACGCAAATAAATGCGGTTGTGTCGTTGGCGGAACAATCCCTAAATGCTTGTAAGCTAGTGCTGTAACCTCACGCCCACGGGAGGTGCGTTTCATATAACCTTCTTGTATCAAAAAAGGCTCGTACACTTCTTCAATAGTTTCTGCATCTTCTCCACAAGCGGTTGCAATGGTAGTAAGTCCGACAGGTCCGCCTTTGAATTTCTCAATAATAGTCGTCAAAATGCGGTTATCCATCTCATCTAAGCCATTTTGGTCTACTTCTAGGGCAAGCAGAGCTATTTCGGCAATTTCCATAGTAATAGTGCCATTTCCTTTGATTTGAGCAAAATCACGGGTGCGGCGCAACAAATTATTAGCAATACGAGGTGTTCCACGACTACGCCTAGCTATTTCATAAGCCGCCGCCTCATCAATAGGCGTATTTAAAATCCCGCAAGACCTTATTACAATGGCAGTGAGGAGTTTAGCATCATAATAATTAAGTCTGGCATTGATACCAAACCTAGCACGCAAAGGCGCAGTAAGTAGCCCAGAACGTGTGGTTGCGCCTATAAGCGTAAACGGATTTAGTCCAATCTGCACAGTACGAGCATTTGCACCAGAATCCAGCATAATATCAATTTTATAATCTTCCATTGCAGAATATAGATATTCTTCCACAATAGGGTTTAAACGGTGTATTTCATCAATAAAAAGTACATCATTCGTATTTAATTTGGTGAGAAGTCCCGCCAAATCCATAGGTTTATCAAGTACAGGACCAGAAGTTGTAGTCAGAGATGAGCCAAGTTCATTAGAAATAATGTTGGAAAGTGTGGTTTTTCCAAGTCCAGGAGGTCCGTGAAGCAGCACGTGGTCAAGTGCTTCGCCACGCAGTTTTGCCGCTGCTACAAAGACACGCAAATTTTCCACAATTTTATCTTGCCCAGCAAAATCTTCAAAAGAAAGCGGTCTAAGAGCTTTTTCAATATCTTTATCTGTGGTAGAAAGGTTTTCAGGGTCGCCTGTGAGGTAATCTTGACGCATTTTTTTAGTTGATTTGGTATGCTAAACCCTTAGGGTCTAAATTGGTTAATATTTTGAATATCAAAAGATTAGACCCTAAGGGTTTTAATCTCTACTAAAATTTTTTCTATCCAAATTTTTCTGTTATTGACAACAAACTTTTCTATTTGTCCATTTTTGAGAATAATTAGTAGTCCGTTTGGAACAATCCAAAGAAGATTATATGTTTTTGCTTCCTCAATATCTTTCAAATAAATAACTAGGTTATGATTTTGAACATTAAAACCGTGAGATTTGAATTCTAAGGCATTATTTAGCAGATAAAGTTTACCGACAACGCTTTCAGCACCAAGAAAATGATTAGCCGCACCCTCGTGAATAATGTCTTTATTGATGATTTGTGTTTGTGCTTTTACTACTTTTGAAGTAACAAAAATATACAAAGTACTGCCAAAAAACACGCCAGCAACAGGTGCAGACACCAAAGCAATACTTGTATTATAAATATAGGCAAATGCAAATCCCATCAAAATCCCAAAAACAATCCCTGCAATAATGGCATTTCTAAGTTCGTAATTCATACATTAAAGTAATTTTATTTGAATAAATTTGTAAGCCAATTACTAAAATCTTGTGCATTTTGATTATTAGTTGAAAGAATTTTACTCGTAATTGCTTGTCCCATTTGAATACCAGATTTTTCTTGCCACGCAAGCCACGTATTAATAAAGGCTTTTTGTCTATCTTTTTGGGCATATTTATTAAGTTTCTTATTCTCTATATCAATAAGCGTATCTTCCACAACTTGCTTTAGATTATCATTATTGGGAATAAGTAATTTAACAAAATCCTCCAAAGTACCCGTTAAATCATTGTTTGGCATTATCCAAATACCAATTTTTTTGTCGTCACTATTGCTAAGAATAAGCCCATTTAGAGGAATATTTTTAGGAAAAACAAAACCTTGTTTGGTAAATGAATCTTTCAGAAAATCCCAAATAGATTGTAAAGTTGTATCAGCATCAACTATAACTCCTATGGTATCTAAATCTTGAGTTTGCTTAAAAATACGTGGTACTAAATCTTTTAATTTAGGAATCCCTTTACAATCTATCACTTCAAAATTTTGAGGTAATTTATATTGTTCGCAAAATGCGTAAACAACATGTAAATCATCTTTTCCTTCCACCAAAAGTTGCTTTTTTAACTTATTTTCTTCTTTCATTTCTGTAAATTATCTTATTTCAATTTGGCTATCTGTGAAAACTCTCAAATCTTCTGCATCAAATTCAACTTCTTTTATCATTCCTTTTTTGTTATCCAAACGAATAAGTTTGCCCGTAAGCGTGTTATTTTTGTCGTTTAGACTTTCTTCAAAAGCATAAATGCAGTCGTTGCTGTGCGTGGTAGCAAAAACCTGCACATTTAGCTTTTTAGCAAGATTAAAAATAATTTCCCAAAGTTTGCTTTGCACAGAATGATGCAAACCATTTTCAAATTCATCAATAAGCAAATAGCCATTTTCCGCATTGACAAGTGCCAAAATAATAGTCAAAATCCTGTTAATACCATCTCCCATACTGCGCAAAGGTAACGTATTGGGTACGTTGGAGAGTTTTATAATTGGGTCACGTAATCTACTATCTCCAACAAATGCAAGTCTTTGAATATTGGGTTCTATGGTTTTGAGTGCATCAATTACATAGTTTTCCTTGTCTGTGAGTGTGATTTTATCCCAATTTTCAGCGTTTTTTTGGCTGTAAACAGGTTTCGTTCCTACAAATTGTAAATTTTCATAATTGTATAACTCTTCATAATCAAAACTATATGATTTTTCATTTTCTAATTCAAAAACAGCAGTTTTAATTGCAAAAACATCTTTAAAAGTGATTATGAGTGCTATTTTATTACCAACATTTTGTTTTTCATCTTTTGTATCCAGAACGCCTACTATTTCACCATCAACAATTATATATTTTGAAAGTTTTATAGAAACAGAAACATCTTTAAATATATTTGTATTTGTGCCAATATTTATAAAAGTTTCATTATTGTAATCAATCTTCCTATCATAAAAGAAAGAAGAAAATAGCTTGATATTATCTTCCGTAAAATTTCGTTTTTCTCCTGTTTCTCTAACATATTCTCCTCTTTCCTCCAAAAGTTCATAAATCATTTTTATATCTCCTTTTGCCACATAAATAGCAATAGCTTCCAAAACGCTAGATTTTCCAGTATTATTTTTTCCTGTAAGCAGCGTAATTTGTCCTAAAGATTTGAGTGTAAGTTCCTTAAGATTTCTATAATTTTTGATGTATAATGAATTAAGCATTTTGATTTTTTTGTGATTATTTTTATAATTTTGCCTACAAATATACGTTAAACTTGCGTATATCAAAAATATCAAGTAAATTTAATTTTCTCAAAAATATTTCTTCTCCGCAAAGATTTTACGGACTAAACTTATTATATTTACAGAAAAATAAGCACAATACTGACACAAAATTACTAACCCAAAATCTTGTAACTAATTTTTTTTATCTATGACAACAGTAGCCAAAGCAGTCAAACTTATTATGGTAACGACTGACAACAACAACAAGTTTTATGATATGACCGACAATGGAAACGGCACTTTTACCGTTTCTTATGGACGTGTAGGTGGGCGTGCAACCGTTGCAAGCTACCCAATTGGAGAATGGGGAACAAAATACCGTGAGAAAACCAAA
Source organism: Raineyaceae bacterium (assembly GCA_043772375.1). Taxonomy (GTDB): domain Bacteria; phylum Bacteroidota; class Bacteroidia; order Cytophagales; family Thermonemataceae; genus JANYGM01. The sequence continues at coordinate 4,345 of JAYVGJ010000356.1, forward strand.
AAAGGTTATGCTGACCAAACGCATCTTTTCGTGGAAGAAGGTGACAAAGTAGATTTAGTGGACATCAACGACCCAGCCGTAAAAGATTTGATAGAGATGCTTATGACTTACGCCAAAAATTCTATCAGTAGCAACTACACTGTTAGTGCTGACCAAGTTACGAAAAAGCAAGTTACGGAGGCGCAGGCTATTCTTGATGCACTTGTCAAAAAAGTCAAAAAAGGTATGAAAGTGGAAGATTTTAATAATGGACTTCTAGACCTTTACAAAGTTATCCCTCGCAAAATGAAAAATGTCAACGACCATCTTTTCAAGGAGGCAAAGACAAAAGAAGACATTGAAACTATCCAAAATCACCTTGGTAGTGAGCAAGATACGCTAGACGTAATGAGCGGACAAGTACAAATCAACGAGAAAAAGAAAGAAGCCACCAAAGACAAAACTGTCAAAGTGGATATTTTGCAAACAATGGGCTTGGAGATGTCGCCTGTAACAGACGACAAAGTTATCAAAATGATAAAAGGCTTAATGCAAGATGAATCTAGCAAATTTCACAGGGCTTTTACGGTTACGAACAAGAAAACGCAAAAGGCTTATGATGAGTGGTTTGGGAAGCAAAATAACAAAAAAGTGGAGCTTTTTTGGCACGGCAGCCGTTCTGAAAACTGGATGTCAATTTTAGAAACGGGTTTGGTTTTGCGCCCTGCAAGTGCCATTATTTCTGGTAAAATGTTTGGTTTTGGGCTTTATTTTGCTGACAAATTTCGTAAATCATTGAATTACACATCTTTGCGTGGTTCTTATTGGGCAAAAGGTTCTGACAATAAGGCATTTTTGGCACTTTTTGATGTTCACGTTGGCAATCAGTTTTGTATCAAAAAACACCAAAGTTGGTGCTATGAACTCTCCGCTCCTAACCTCAAAAAACAACAAGTTGATGCAGATTCTTTGTTTGCAGAAGGTGGCGCAGACCTTGTAAACAACGAATATATTGTTTATGAGCAATCTCAATGCACCGTAAAATATATTGTAGAAGTTCACGCTTAAACTTCAATTACGAATTACCGTTTAACTTTCCAAAAGTTTTGAACTTTTGGAAAGTTTTTTATTTCTAATGCTTTTTTGCTTATATTTGCCTGTCAATTATTTTGCTACCGTACACAGTTTTAAAAATTCATAATTCAAAAAATTATGCTCAAACTTCAAAATTATATCAACGGAAAACTTATTGCACCGCAAGGCAAGCAATATCTTAATAACTACAACCCTGCAAATGGTGCTATTTATTCTCTTATCCCAAAATCAAACAAAAAAGATCTTGAAAAAGCAGTAGAGGCTGCTGAAAACGCTTTTTTGTCTTGGAAAAATACGCCACAAGAAGAACGTAGCAATATTTTGTTACGTATTGCGGATTTGATAGAAAAAGATTTGCATAATTTGGCAAGTGCGGAGAGTTTAGACAACGGGAAAACCGTTTCTTTGGCTACTGCAATGGATATTCCTCGTGCTGCACAAAATTTTAGGTTTTATGCAACCGCCGCCCTACACAACCACACAAATACGTACCAGACAAGTGAAAATGTCTTAAATTATACGCTTAGAGAGCCTTTGGGCGTAGTTGGGTGCATTTCTCCTTGGAATTTGCCTTTGTATCTTTTCACTTGGAAAATTGCTCCTGCGCTTGCCTCTGGCAACTGCGTGATAGCAAAACCATCAGAAATCACTCCTTATACGGCTTTTTTGCTTTCAAAAATCTGTATAAAAGCAGGACTTCCCGCAGGCGTTCTGAATATTATTCACGGTTTGGGAAGTGAAATAGGCGCAGAAATAGTGGCTCACCCACGAATAAAGGCTATTTCTTTTACAGGTGGCACACTTACAGGCGCAAATATTGCTCGTGTGGCTGCTCCAATGTTCAAAAAGCTATCTTTGGAACTTGGTGGCAAAAATCCTACTATTATTTTTGCTGATGCAGACTACCAAAAAGCTGTTGCTGGCGCAGTGAGGGCGGCTTTTACTAATCAAGGGCAAATTTGTCTTTGTGGTTCTAGGATTTTTATAGAAAAATCCATTTATGAAAAATTTAAAAAAGATTTTGTTGAAGAAGTTAAAAAGCTCATTCCTGCTAATCCTTCTGATAAAAATACCAATTTTGGTGCAGTAGTTTCAAAGGAACATTTAGAAAAAATTATTTCTTACGTGGAAATTGCTAAAAGTGAAGGCGGCAAAATCTTGTGTGGAGGCGCACAAACACACCCACAAGGCTTTGAAAACGGTTATTTTTTCCAACCAACTGTCATAGAAGGCTTGGCTTATGATTGCAGGACAAATCAAGAAGAAATTTTTGGTGCAATTGCCACTATTCAACCATTTGAAACAGAGGAAGAAGTGTTGAAATATGCAAATAGTGTGCGTTATGGGCTTTCTGCAAGCCTTTGGACAGAAAACAATTCTCGTGTGCAACGTATGAGTAAAGGGCTTGCAAGTGGTATTGTTTGGGTGAATTGTTGGCTTATTCGTGATTTGCGTACTCCATTTGGTGGGGTAAAAGACTCTGGAATGGGGCGTGAGGGTGGTTTTGAGGCACTTAATTTTTTTACGGAAGAAAAAAATATTTGTATTTATTCAGAATGATTTAAAATAATGAATGAACTCAGGATATTTATAAAAAATCCACCCATAACTATAATATTAACAAAAATAAAGTAATATGAATAATAATATTGAAAATGCACCACGTGGAAATACACAAAAAAATGTTAATAAAGGTATTTTTGAATATCTATTGACAAGAATAGTTGCTCAAAAATCTTTCAAATGGTTAGATATTCCTTGTGGAGCAGGTGAGTTTTTGACTTTTGCACACGAAATATTCCCAAATGCTATTTTAAATGGTGTTGATATTGTGCCTATGCCAGAAAAACCAACTTTTATAACATTCAAACAAGCTAATTTGAGTAAAGATGTACTTACCTTTAATGATGAGAAATTTGACCTAATTACTTCTGTAAGTGGCGTGATGATGTTTGGAAACACACAGTTTTTCTTAGAAAACACTTGTAAAAATCTCAAAGAAGACGGTTTGATTATAGTTTCTAATGACAATTGTTTTACTATCAGAGATAGACTTTCCTACTTTTTTTTAGGTAGATTAAGACGTTTCAATTTACTTTTTGAAAGAGATGAAGGACTTACGCAATTTGTCCCACAACAAGAAATTTATAGGCTTTTAGACAAAAATGAAATTAAGGTCAAAGAGGTTGTTTACACTTCTTTTTATGCAGAAGATTTATTGTTTTTGCCGTTCTTGTTGTTGGTATTGCCTTTTCAGTATCTTTATTTGTGGAAATTAAAAAGCCATATTTCTAAGAAACTTCGTTTTCAAATATTTGGTTGGAAATCCTTGATTTTCAGACACTATTTTTTTATTGGAGAAAAAACAATACCTGAAAAAAATTGAATATTTGAGTAAATACTGCCTTTTTAGCTAGTATCTTACACACGCACACCCAATACGAGCATATCATCACGTTGTTCTGTTTTCTCCATATACTTAACAATCAACGCACTAATAAGTTCTTTTTGTTTGGCTGTTTCCATTGATGAGATTTTTTCAAAGAATTGTTTTAGACGTTCTTCAGAGAATTTCTTGCGGTTTACATCATTTTGGTCAGCATAACCATCAGTAGAAAGATATATCATTGAGCCTTTTTTAAGGTCTAGGATATGGTTTTCAAAGTATATATTTGCATTCTGAATGCCACCAATAGAACGTCTTTGCCCTTTGATTTCCTCTATTGCACCATTTATTTCTTTTTGATAAAAAAGTTGCCTTTTTGCGCCTGCAAAGGTAATTTTTCTAAAATCTTGCTGATTATTTTCTGCACTATTTTCTGCACTATTTTCTGTAGCATTTTGGTCGTCATCAATAGTAAAAATAGCAATATCCATACCATCTCTGTTACCTGTTTCATCTTGTAAAAGTGCGTGTTTGACCTCCTCGTGCATTTTTTCCAAAATTTGCGCAGGGTCAGTAATTTTGTAGGCGTGAACAATACGGTCTAAGATGCTATAGGCAATCATTGTCATCATTGCACCAGAAACCCCGTGACCAGTACAGTCAATAACGGCTATAATATTTTTGCCATTTTCATTATCTATCCAATATAAATCCCCAGAAACAATATCTTTTGGCTGATAATAGATAAAATAGTCACTTAGGATAGTGTTTATACGTCTTTCATAAGGCAAAATAGTATTTTGAATGATTTGAGCCGCCCTGATACTTGCTTTGATTTGTTCGTTTTTGCCTTGCAAAATGCCATTTTGTTGGTCTATGGCATCTCTTTGTGTCAAAATCTCTTCTTTCTGTTGTTCTAAGGCAGTATTTTTGAGCATAATATCTTTTGATTGCGTTTCAAGCAATTGATTTACCTTTTGTTTCTCCTTATTATTTCTAAAAAGCACCACCGCAAGCACACCCACAAGCCCCAAAACAGCTAAAACAGCAAAAATATAAATATTTTTGCGTTGTCCTTGTGCATCTTTAAGGTCATTATCTTTGCGTAAAAGTTCGTTTTCTTTTTCTTTCTTTTCTGTGTCATAAGCGGTACGCATTTTGGCAAGTTGTTTGCCTTGCGTATCACTAAAAAGGCTATCTTTTAGGTTTTTAAATTTTTTATGATAAATGTACGCTTCCTTATAGTCACCTTTGGAGCTATAATATTCAGAAAAAGCACTATAATTTTGTGCTAAATCATTTTTTGCGCCTACTGCCTGTAATATATTTAGTCCTTTTTGGAGGTTTTCTAGTGCTTTTGGAAAATCTTTCATACTCGTATAACACACCCCACGACTAGAATAAATCAGTCCTAAAAGTATTTGGTCATTTATTTTTTGTGCAATAGGGAGTGCTTTTTCGTAGTATTCTAGTGCTTTCTCGTAGTTTTCACTTTGCAAATAAACATCTCCCAAATTAAAATCTGAAAACATCAAACCTCTAATATCTTCTAGTTTCTCAAAAACTTTTTTAGCTTCACTATACGCAACAATGGACTTATCTGTTTTCTTTTGTCTTTTATAACAATTTCCAAGATTATTGTAATTATTGGCTATTTCAATATTCAAATTGATAGATTTGGCTATTGCAAGGCTTCTTTCGTAATATTTAATGGCTTCTTCAATATTTTCTTGCTTAAGAAAAATATTTCCCATATTGAGCAAAGACTTGGCTATTCCTGGTTTGTCGTTGGTTTCCTCACGCAATTTGAGTGCTTTGAGCATATATTTCATAGCTTTTTCATAATTGCCTTGTTCCGAAAAAATTAGCCCCATATTATTTTCACAACTAGATGCACCATCAGCATTCTTTAATTCTTCATAAATTTTCAGCCCTTTTTCATAAAATTCTATAGCAAGCGGGTACTCTCCTTGCACGTATTGCGAGTTTCCTAGTGTTTTTTGACTAAGTGCCTGCCCACGCTTAAAATTTATTTTTTCTGCGAGTTTGAGCGCATCATTGGCAAGAAAATATGTTTTTTTAGGGTTTATGTTCATATTCATTGACGCTAATTTATTCATTTCCAATACTTTAATGCTATCATTTGGCATTGAATTGATGGCTTGCTCCAAACTATCTGATTTTGATTTTTGGGCATTGATACTGCCAGAAAGAAAAAATAAAGTCAGCAAAGAAGTTAAAAAGTGTTGTATTTTCATATAATTACAGTTCAAATTGTTGTTCAAATTATAGTCAAAACTTACATTGAAAGTGTTTAAAATTGTCCTTTATTTTTCAAATTTATAAGAAAATCAACCAAATCCTACAAAAAATACATATTTTTTAGTATTTTTGTATTCTATGTTCTCTATGTGGTTAAAAAATATAAAATTATAAATGAAGATGAAAAATTACTTTGTTACGGCTATTGGTACAGATTGCGGAAAAACGCTTGTAAGTGCTATTTTGGTAGATTTTTTGGGTGCTGACTACTTCAAACCAGTACAAGCAGGTTTCCCCACAGATACAGAAACAGTGAAAAGTTTGGTTACGAACGCTCAAGGCACTTTTCCAATGACTTTTCACAAGGAAAGTTATCTACTTCAAATGCCTGCATCTCCACATAAAGCGGCTCGTGCAGAAGGCATTGAGATAAAATTAGAAAATATTATTTTGCCAAAAACTACTAATAATCTTATTATTGAAGGTGCTGGTGGGGTTTTAGTACCTTTGAATGATAATGATTTTGTGATTGATATAGCCAAACAATTTAGCGTAGAAATTGACTGTAAAGTTATTTTGGTGGCTAATTTATATTTGGGAAGTATCAACCATACTTTACTCACTATCAACGAGTTGAAACGTAGAAATATTGATGTTTTAGGAATTATTTTTAACGGAGAAGAAAACAAAGAAAGTGAGGTTATTATCCTTAAACATTCTGGTTATAAGTGTCTTTTACATATCCAAAAAGAGGAAAACATCAGCAAAGAAACCGTTAAAAAATATGCTCAAATGCTAAATAAAGCTGATTTTTCATAAAATCTCCAGAAGTTTTTCTTATGGAGTATCTTGTAAGATTTCTTCTAATTTTTGCTTAGAAAAGTCCACTAATTGCGGAAAAAAAGTGGTAAAATCTTCTTCAAAAAGCAAATAATCTTTTTCCAAATCTTGTGGTGCAGTCAGCATATTGGAAGGAAATTTGGTGCGTTTGCTCATTCCCTCAAATGCTTTGGTCATACCTTTGATAGAGGCATAATTGTAAAGCCAATCTTGTTTTTCCATATAAAAAACAACTTCTCTAATACGCTGTGGCAATATTTCCCAATAAGTACGCACAAAAGCATAAAATTCTTTTGCGTAATTTATGAGTGGTTGCTCGTGGTAATTGTCCCAATTTTTAGCTAAAAAATGGTCATAAAAAATATCCACCACAACAGGCGCAAAACGCCCCTGCGTGCTTTGTAGGCGTGATATGCTTGTATCTACACAAGTATGCGCATCTGTGAAAGCATCAATGGCACGGTGCAATAAAATTCCTTGTTGGATTTGTGTAGAAAACGTCTTAGACTGCTTTCCACGCACTCCATCAGCTATAAAATTACCAATTTTAATCTCGGAAATATCACCAGAAAGATACAAATGTGCTAAAAAATTCATTTGCAAAAATACATATAATTTTAGATAACCAAAAATTTATTATTATGTTGTGTAGGAATAGCAACAGAATAAAAACGGCGAAATTCGCAACTTTTGCACGAAGCAAAAGCAAGTAAAGTAATGCATAAACATATCCTCAAGCTCATCAGCAAGGTTATGCGGTTTTGGTTTGTTTCCATTGTATTGAGAATTAAATTAAAAACAGCGTGAATTATAGCATACAGAGTTTAAATATAATCAAATAGTTATAAAACTACCTGAAAATTATTTTTTTAGACAAAAAAACTAAATTAAATCAAAAAAAATATAATTTTCAAGGAGTTTTTTTTATATTTACGCTTTCAAACAATATAATTGCTAAAAGAATATTAAACATCTATTTGACTTCATTTTACGAATAAAAACTTATGCTAGACATCAAACAACGCTTTTTAGACGCTTGCCGTGAGGGAAATATTGACCTTATTGATGA
>JAYVGJ010000357.1:0-1570 GCA_043772375.1 Raineyaceae bacterium
CATTCGTACCTCGTATTTCGTACCTCACACCTAATTAAGCCTTATTCTTGGGTCAATGACGGCATAAAGCAAGTCTGCAATTAAATTGATAATCACAAAAACACTTGCCACTACCAGTGTAGCTCCCATAATAATAGGCAAATCACGCCTATCTAGTGCTTGTATGGTTTCAAAACCTAAGCCTTTATAATCAAAAATAGTTTCTATAAAAAATGCGCCTGCCAAAAGTGATGCCAACCAATTAGAAATAGTGCTTACAACAGGATTTAGAGCATTTTTTAGGGCGTGTTTCACAATTACTTTATAATTTGAAAGCCCTTTTGCACGTGCAGTGCGGATATAATCTTGCGACAAAACCTCTAACATAGAACTTCTCGTAAGTTGCACAATAATTGCCAAAGGGCGTATTCCTAGTGTGAGCGCAGGCAAAATGAGGTTTTTGAGGTGCAAAATTTTGTTTCCACTAATAGGGTCAATTTCCCAAAGTGTGCCAATGCCATTTAGCCCAATATACGGACCAATCATATAGCCAAAAACCAATGAAATAATGCTTGCAGCTACAAAAGACGGTGTAGAAATCCCAAAAACAGACACTACAGAGATAAACCCGTCCCAAAAAGTGTTTTGTTTGAGTGCTGCCAAAATCCCCAAAGTGATGCCTACCACAGTTGCAAAAAACATAGCTGCAAGTGCCAAAATAATGGTTAGGCTCACACGTTGCGCCACAATATCACTTACTTTTTGGTTGGTCTGAAAAGAACGCCCTAAATAAGGATATTTCAACACAAAAACACGCTCACCCAACGGAATAAGCCTAGCAAAACCGTATTTTTCCTTTTCTTTTGGTGTGTCTGGGTGAACAGAAACAGGCGACAAATCACGCATATACATATACAGTTGCGTATGCAAGGGTTTATCAAGTCCCAAATCTTTGCGTATGGCATCTCTAATGGTTTTGTCTGCTTGTTGGTCTACCATCATAGAAACAGGGTCACCAGGTACAGTAAAAAATAGCATAAAAACCACCATTACCACGCCCAAAATGACCAAAAAACCATAACCTAATCTTTGTAAAATAAATTTTATCATCTTTTTTTGAGTTATGAATTGTGAGTTATGAGTTGTGTGTAGTATAAAAGTCGTAGTACAATGTATTTCACTACTCACTACACACTATTTCACTACACACTCCTCACTAAAGTGGAATATTTCCGTGTTTTTTGCGTGGCGCAACCACTACTTTATTTTCAAGCATTTTGAAGGCTTTGATAAGTTTCTGACGAGTTTCACTAGGCATAATCACCTCATCAATATAGCCCCTGTAAGCAGCACGATAGGGATTTGCAAATTTCCTTTCGTATTCTTCTACTTTTTCGTTTAGTTTTTCTGCAGGATTTTCTGCACTAGAAATTTCTGCTTTAAAAATAATTTCTGCTGCACCTTTTGCGCCCATAACGGCAATTTCTGCGGTAGGCCAGGCGTAGTTCATATCTGCACCAATATGTTTGGAATTCATCACATCATACGCACCACCATAAGCCTTGCGTGTGATGACCGTAATACGTGGCAC
>JAYVGJ010000358.1:0-12994 GCA_043772375.1 Raineyaceae bacterium
GCGAAAGCCATTTGCGAAAGCAACACGACAAATAAAACAGATAAATAATGCTCTGCGTGTTGCTTTCGCATGTGGGCAGGGGCAAGCCCAGCCCCTACATTTTAACACATTTTTAAACTTGTTCTACACCCCTTCTGACTTATTACTTTTGTTTTCAGTTTTTTTTTAGTAATTTTGACATTTACATAGATTTTTCAAATCTTAAAGATTTGAAAAATCTCCCACCTCACAACAAACTAACTCACAATCAAAAATATGAGAATACATTGTTTTAAATACAGTAAAGAAAGCAATTATACCACAAGTGTAGCCGTTAGCAACAACCAAAATGTTGATGAAAGTGACTATTTTTGCCTGCTTTTGCAAACCAATGAACGCATAGAAACCAGTGAGTTTTCTATGTTTTTATCTGATATTCCTTTTGAAATAAGCCTTTTGACTATCAATAAGCTAGATTTTTGGTATGAATTACACGCAACAGATATTAATGGTTATTTTTCGTTTAGAGATTTTGATGCAAAAGATTATAGCAGAGAATTTTATGTTACTAAAGTTGGTGCAAAAGTAAGATTTTCAAAATTATTCCTTAATTATCCTGAAGGAATTTGCGAAATTTCTTTATTAAATGAAGAAAAACAACTGCAACAAATGAATATCAATATTCATTCAAGCAAAATTAGCCAAGAAGAGTTTATTAGTTTGGTGGAATATGTGGCAAATAAAAATATTTCTGTTTGGTCAAAATCTTCACTTCTGCGCAACGACACGACAAATGCCATACAAAATGGTAGTTTTTTGATGATGATTACGCACTTTAAAGATTTTTTGATAGAATTCAAGAACAAGCATTTGATGCATTTTTGTTATGATAAAATTTATAGTTTAGTGCCTAATAATTTCGTTACGTTGTTTTCTGAAGATGTAAGTATTTCGGAAAATTCAATAGATTGGTTGCTGGAAAACTTGGATACATTACAGCCCACCAACATTTATCAGCAAGATAAAATTTTGGTGCAAAACCGCCTTTTTGTACCAGAAGAAATGCTTGCAGAAGAGTTAGTTGAAAGTACAGATATTTACGAAAACCGCCTTATACACGGTTTTATGTCAGAATTAGCTAATTATTTTATATTGAAAGAAAAACATATAGAAGAGCAACAACATCATTTGAACTTGCTTAATTTTAAGAATAAAATTGAGTTTCATAATTTAGAAAAGACCAATAGTTGCATTAAAAGTATTTTGCCTTTGATTCATACTATTAAAAGATATTTGGACGAGCATTTATTTGTTTCAACAGAAACAACAGAACTACTAAATAGCTATAAATTTGAGTCAAAAGAGCATTATTTTTTCGTTTATAGGCATTTGTTGGAGTGGCTGAATAAAAAAGACATTGTTTTTGAATCAGAACAGAAAGTTTTTGGAGGTGTTAGGCGTGTGGATAATTTGTTTGAGTTGGGTTGTTTGTATAAAATTATTGATAGTTTTGCGTTGCAGGGCTATACATACAGTATTTTGGACACAGATAAAGAGAATATTCCTAAAATAATTCATTTTACGCACCTCAATAAAAATAAAATTACGGTTTATTATGAAGTAATGCCTAAAAATCTTACCTCTGTACTCACAAGCGGGCAACTAAAACCTGATTTTATTATTGAATATCAAATACAAAATGAAGTAGAATACTTTTCACAGCATCATTTGGAGCAAGAAAATGAAGAAAAAGAGGCAGAAAAACTCACTTATAAATACCTTATTTTTGATGCAAAATACAAGGAATACAAAACTATTGAAAAATATGATTATCCGCTCATAGCACTTAAATATTTGCACGGCATTGGCTACGAAAATGGCGGTTTATTCTCTCCATTGGGCTTATTTGTGCTTTTTCCTAACGAAAAAGAGGAAACTTTTTCTTATCACAACGAAAAATTTGACATCAATAGTGAAAATCCTATTTTCCCTGCCATTGGGAGTGTTAGTGTAGGTTTTAAGAATGAAAATAAATCACTGGAAAAAATACTGGAAAAATTAGGAGAATATGTGTAATAAGTTGTAAACGAATACTTAATTTCTTGTCATTTGATTTATCAAATGTAATGCAGTACAATGTATTTTTCATAATTCCTAAATAAAAAAGCCATTCTATTACAGAATGGCTTTTTTATTTTTATTTTCAGAAAAAAAATCTAAATTGCGCACAAAGATTTTAAAATAAATTTTATTATAAAAAATCAACTCAAAAAATCAACCTGAAATCTCTATAATATGCAAGAATTACTGAAAAAATTTGAAAATAAAAAGCCTGAAATTATCTTTGAATGGCACGACTCTGAAACGGAAGCGGAAGGCTGGGTTGTTATCAATTCTTTGCGTGGCGGTGCGGCTGGCGGTGGTACTCGTATGCGTGCGGGCTTGAATATGCGTGAAGTAGAATCTCTCGCTAAGACAATGGAAGTGAAGTTTACGGTATCTGGTCCTGCTATTGGGGGCGCAAAATCTGGTATCAATTTTGACCCAAAAGACCCACGAAAAGAAGGCGTTTTAAAGCGTTGGTACAAAGCCGTTTATCCACTTCTCAAAAATTATTATGGCACAGGCGGCGACCTTAATGTTGATGAAATTCACGAAGTTATCCCAATTACGGAGGCTTACGGACTTTGGCATCCACAAGAAGGCGTGGTAAATGGACATTTTAATCCAGAAAAACCTGCAAAAATCCGCAAAATAGGACAACTAAGGCAAGGCGTTTTGAAAGTCATTGAAGATGCTAATTATGTGCCAGACGGTGCTAAAAAGTACGTTGTAGCGGATATGATTACTGGCTATGGTGTGGCTGAAGCTATTGGGCATTATTACGAAATTTGGACTGGAAACATCAATAATATCATAGGAAAACGTGTGATTATTCAAGGTTGGGGCAATGTAGGCGCAACTGCCGCACTTTATCTGACCAAAATGGGCGCAAAAGTCGTAGGAATTATTGACAAAGATGGCGGACTTCTAAAACCTGAAGGTTATTCTATGGACGAAATGAAAAAGTTGTTTTCTGACCGTACAACCAACTTTTTGATAGCCGACAATATGCTTTCAAACGAACAAATGCAAGAAAAAGTTTGGTCTATGGGTGCAGAGATTTTTGTTCCTGCTGCTGCCTCACGCCTCGTCACGCAGGCGCAAGCTGATGCTATGATAAAAAATGGTTTAGAAGTAATTTCTTGCGGTGCAAATGTGCCATTTGCTGACCCAGAAATATTTTTTGGAAGCATTGCAAAGTCTGTAGATGAGCGTGTGGCACTTATTCCTGATTTTATTGCTAACTGCGGAATGGCTCGTACTTTTGCCTATTTGATGACAGAAGATAAAATACAACTTACTGACGCAGGGATTTTTAGTGATATTTCTAATACCATCAAAAATGCGCTTGTCAAAGTTCATCATAAAAGCAATGCAAAAACACAAATAGCAGCCACAGGCTTTACTATTGCGTTGGAACAACTGGTTTAATAATACTTGTATTAAACCCTTAGGGTGTAATCTTTTGAAATTCAAAGTCTTAACCAAATTACACCCTAAGGGTTTTTTATCATCAAAAAATATCAAAAAAATGGTTAAATGGACAAAAATATATGCGTCTAGCCTACAACACGAGGCAGAAATAGTCAAAATGGTACTCGTGGGAGAAGGGGTTTTTGCTACAATTATCAACAAACAAGATACATCTTATCACTTTGGCGAGTATGAAGTCTATATAAATGATGTAGATACAGAAATTGCCACACAAATAATCAACGACAATGTCAATTTTAGCTAACTCTTCCAACCTTACCCAGCGCATCATTGCAGGCGTAATAGGTGGCGCACTCCTTATTGGTGGCATTTATGCTGGTCAGTGGAGTTTTTTTGCTATCTTCTTTATTATCAATGTATTAAGTCTGTGGGAATTTTATGGCTTGCTTTTGGGCGCAGGCGCAAAACCTATGCGTATATATGGTACGGTCATAGGTGCAGGACTTTTTGCAGGGATTTTCTTTTCTGATATGCTTAGTGTGGAGTTTGTTTTATTGCCTATTTTGATGCTTACTTTTATCATCAAATTGTACGACAAAAACGACCCAAACCCTTTCCAAAGTATTGCTTACACATTTTTGGGGATTTTTTATGTGGCATTGCCTTATTGTATGATGATTGTTATTGCTTTTTCTGCTAATCATAATGAGCAAACAGGTCTGATACATCACAAATACCATTATGAAGTGGTTTTAGGAGTGCTTTTTTTGCTTTGGGCAAGTGATACAGGCGCATATTTTGCAGGTAAAAATTTCGGCAAAACCAAACTTTTTGAGCGCATTTCTCCTAAAAAAACTTGGGAAGGAACTATTGGTGGAGCGGTGCTTTCTTTGGCGGTTGCTTATGTTATTTCGTTGTTTTTCAAAGATTTACGTTTGTGGGAATGGCTAATTATTAGCCTAATTATGGTGATTATTGGCTCACTCGGCGACTTAGTGGAATCTATGCTAAAACGTAGTATCAATGTCAAAGACTCTGGAAGCCTTATTCCTGGTCACGGAGGGCTTTTAGATAGATTTGATGGACTTTTGATTGCTGCGCCTTTTGTGGCTACTTTTCTGATTTTAGTAGAAAAATTTGGTTGGTAGCTTGTGAGGTGTGAAGTGTGAGGTGTGAAGTGTGAAGTTTAATACATTTCACTATTCACAAATTTCAAAATAAAAATCCGTAAAAATAATGTTCTGGATTTTTTATGTTAAACACTTCACACCTCACACCTCACACCTCATCAAGCGTTATCAAAAAATCTCTCGTGGAAATTCACCAAAAAAACCTCCTTTGTAGCACGTGTAATGCCTGTATAGAGCCAGCGCAAAAATTCTAAATTCAAATTATCATCAGTAAGATAGCCTTGTTCCACAAAAATAGCGTCCCATTGCCCACCCTGCGACTTATGACAAGTGAGCGCATAGGCAAACTTCACCTGCAAAGCATTCATATATAAATCCGCTTTAAGTGCTTCATTGCGCTTTTTTACTTGCGTAATGTCTGCATAATCCGCTTTAACGGCTTCCATTAACTTTTGATAGTCTTCTTGTGGCAAAGAGGGCGTATTTGTGTAAAGCGTGTCAAGCATTACTTTTGCCTCAAATGGCTCAGAATCAGGATAATCCAAAAGGCGCAAAGTAAGCGTTACGAAGCGCAAATTATATTTTTCCTCCACATTTCCTGCTTTTATTATCTCCACAAAATCCCCATTTGCCAAAAAACCTATGCTATCATCTTCATTTTGCAAAACAGAATAATTATTTTTGACAATCATCAGCAAATCCCCCAACTCTATCTCCTCCTCCGCTCCCCTAATCATCTTTCTGATATATTGATTATACTGATTTGCAGTTTTATTGGAACGGCAAACGACAATAGTATTTTTTGCACCGTATTTGTTGTAGGCATACACCAAACCATCTTCCAGACGTTCAGCAGTCATTTTGTAAAAATCTTTAAAGCCTTTGGTTTTGAAGTTAAGTTTGTAATTTTCTTGGGCAATATTTTCTCGTAATTGTGTGGCATTATGCAAAATTCCGCTTTCTTTTTCTTGTCGCATCACCTGCGTAAGCTGTTTAAACGTAATATCTAAACCATAACTTGTCCTCAAAAAATCTTCTTGTAGCGCAGGACTTTCTGTTTCTCCGACAGGTGGCAACTGGGCATTATCACCTATAAACAATATTTTATTATTAGCATAAATATTAGAAAAAACAAAGCTAATCAAGTCTTCTAGCAGGCTTTTTTTGCCAAATTCCGCCTTATCAGAAATCATAGAAGCCTCATCAACAATAAAAATAGTGTTTTCAGCCACGTTGGGCATACGTTGGAATACAAGCCCACCGCCACTTATATCAGTTTGCCTATAAATCTTCTTATGGATAGTGTAGGCACGCTTTTTTGAATAACTGGCAAGCACTTTTGCGGCACGCCCCGTAGGCGCAACGAGAGCAGTTTTATAACCAAAATTTTTAACAACCTGCACTAACTCACTGATAATCATTGTTTTACCTGTACCTGCATAACCTTTGATAAGAAAGGCACTTCTTTGGGTATTTTTGGCAGTTATGAAAGTATCAAGCAGTAACAAAAGTTCATCTTGTTCTGTGGTAAGCGTATAGGGGATATTTTGTTTGATAAGTTCAGAAGGTTGCATTTTGAGGTATGAAGTATGAGGTATGAAGTATGAAGCAAATACAGTGAGTATTTCTGCAAATATACAACAAATTTAGCGTTTAAATGAAAATTAAAAAAGGCTAACGCAACGCATTAGCCCTTTTGTTGTAGTCAACGGACCACTAAAACACCACTAAAAACTATCTTTGTAAAATTATTTCTATATGTTATTTATTTGTTATTATTCCTTTGTTATTCCTTTGTTATTTTATTTTTTTGATTACTAATTTATCTTTTGTCGTTAATTCTGGTACAAATATCTTACATTAAAAATTTATATATTTTAGTTTTATTTGAATGCTTAAAATTCCTCGTTGAATGATAAATTTTACTGGATATATTAAAACATTCATTTAAAAAAGGCTAATACATCATATTAGCCCTTTTATTGTAATCAACGGACTACTAAAACACCACTAAAATCTACCTTTATAAAAACTAAACTTTCTTTCTTATTTCCTTTGCCTTATTTCTAATACAAATATCTTACATTTAGAGATGCTTTTTTGTGTTTTTAGGTGAGTATTTTAAATTACTCGCTGAATAACATTTTTTGTTGGTTGTATTAGAATGATGCAATTTCTAGTCACTCACCGTTTAGATATTATTTGAGTTTTTTATTTATTTTTACTTCAAAATTCAAAGTACATAGAATATTTTCAAAAAAATACATAAAAAAAGGCTAGTGCAATACACTAGCCTTTTTATGTAGTCAACGGACTACGTTAACACCACTAAAAACTATCTTTTATGAAAAGTTTTTAACCTTTTTACTAAAACAAATATACTAAAAAGTTGTTTTTCGTTGGATATATTTTAGGTGAATGTTAGTTTTTAGCCGTTGAAATAGTTGTTTATCTAGGTAAACAACTATTTTTGAAAGCTGAATATTCATTTTTACCCGTTGAATAATAGAAATAACAAAGTAAAAAATACAATTTTGCTATCTTCTGCGCTTCCAAAATTGCCACCATTTGCGAGGTTTAATATAGTATGCTCCAGTTGTCGTAACTGTTCCCATTTCTTGTATTTCTTGCATTTCCACTAAGAACACTTTTTTACTTTCAATATCTTTTTTAGAAATCATAAAGGTTGTATCTTCAAAAGTAGCTGCCTCAATTATCAAAGTAATAGTCCCTTCAACTAAATCACTAGGAACTCTCAAGCTAAATTCTCCATTATCATTTGCAACAGTTGCAATAGTAGGACTACCTTTTAATGCTATAATTGCGCCAGGAATTGCCTCTTTTTTTGAATCAGTTATCTTTCCTGTAATGGTAAAATCAGTTTGGTTTTTCGCTTTAGGAATAGTATCTTTTTCCGAAATAATTGGATTTTTGGTTTCTGTTTCAAAACTGGTTATTTTAGGTTTTTCAGTAATAGCGTTAGCATCAGCACTTGTGTTAGCAGAAAACAATAAAAGCCCAGCCAAAAACTGATATAATTTTGGGCTAATTTGCGGACTTGTATCTATCAAAACCCTATTTAGTTGCGTTTGGGTAAAACGTCCACAAAGGTTTTTATTATTTCCTTGTATTATTTTAAGTATTTCATTATCAGTTAGTTTACTGAAATCTATTACGGTTTTCTCACACATAGCGCAAAACTTACCTTTGTCCGTTTTGGTCATTGTATTCCAATTTTCCGCACAAGGATTGTCTATCTGGATAGAATAGTTACTTTTTTTCATAGTGATAATTTTTTGAGATATAAAATTTAGTGTTTTAGCAACAAAAAACGTTCCAAAATATGCTTTCCAATTTACCAAAAATTCTGTATATTTGTAAAACAAACGAAGTAAAATCACAAAAATATGATAAAAACAACCATTATTCCGCAAAATAATAGCCTAAATTTTACAATACCAGACAATTATATAGGTAGAGAAATTGAGGTACTTCTTTATGCAAAAGATGAGTTGGAACAAGAAATAAAGCCCAAAAAAACAATGGCGGACTTTAGTGGTATTCTTTCAGAAAATGATTATCAATCTTTGAAATCACACACAGAACAAGCACGCAAAGAATGGAACAGAGATATTTAATTGATACCAACGTAATTATTGATAATTTTGGGAATAAACTACCAGAAAAAAGCTAAAATATTACTTTATTCAATAGATTTGACTGTTTCAGCAATTACTAAAATTGAAGTTTTAGGTTGGATAAATGCAAGCAAAAAACAACTACAACCATTATATGACTTTATGGAAATAGCTCATATATTGCCCATAAATGATGCTGTAATTGAGAAAACAATTACCATAAGACAGGCTAAAAAGATTGCGCTTGGTGATGCTATCATAGCCGCTACAGCTCTTGTTTATGATTTGGTGATAATTTCTCGTAATGTTTCTGATTTTAAAAATATAGAAGGTTTGCAAGTTATTGACCCATACAACACGCTACAAAACCACAAAAACCACCCTAATACGGTGGTTTTTGCTTATAGAAGTGATCAAACACATTGCGCTACGTAGTGCGTTGTCGGTGTCGCTAACGCTAAAACACTCAACAACGGCAGAAAATGCATACCAACTAAGGAACAATTTAAAATAAAAATGATGAAACCACAAAATATACTTATTATTCGCCTACTTCAAATTCTATTTTCAATGCTTCAAAGAAAGCCGTAATTATGTTTAGTTCATTGGCATTTGTTGGGTGGGCAATAACCTTAGGATTGTAATAAAAATCTCCTGTATCACCTCCTGCCCAACAATCATCACGCTTGCATACTTCTTTTGCTTTGAGTGAATATACGCAATCAGAAACTGAAATATCCCCTCTAAAACCATCAGGATATGCTATTCTACCTTCATAATATCCTTTTGTTTTGTAATAACCTACTACCATTATTTGTCCTTCTTGATGAGCATAACAAGCAATCATTACTTCGTCATCTTCAAGTGTATCAGGTAAATTTTCTAAAAGTCCTTCAAGGTGAGGCGTACCTGGTGATAAATCTGTGTGTTTTTTGTACATAAAATTGATTTTTTTACAAAAGTGTCTAAATATTTTATTAATAACAAAATATTTTTTACGCAGAACAATGTATTTTCCTGCATATTTTGGCTGTAATAAAGGTGAATTTACCCTCATTTACAAAGCAAATGTTTGTAAATCCACCAATTACTAAAAGTAACGAGGAGAAAGAATTTTGTTGATATCACGTGTAAATTCGTATCTAAGCATTATTTCGTGGCTACCAGAGTTATAATTGCGCAAATCTGTCAAAGAATAATCATAAGCATATCCAAAACGCAAATTAGGACTAACAATAGCCTCCAAAAGCAAATCAATAGAATCTCCTGTCCTGCCTGTATTGGTGATAGATGCCGTTCTATACGAAAGACCAACCCCAAATTTTTCATAAAACCAAAGATTAGCATTGATGTCAATGGCAATAGGTGCTGCTTGTACCGCTTTCACCAAAATAGATGGTTTCAGTTTCAAATCTCCCCCTTTCAAATCAAAAACATAACCAGCAGTAAGGAAATAATGACGAAATTGCCTAGCACGCTCACCTGCAAAAGAATTTCCATTTGCACCCACCGCCGCATCAGTAGAAAGTTGCCAATTTATCAGGCGTGGCGCAGAAATCCCTGCATAAAAACGAGCATCATTGTACCAAATCCCTGCACCGACATTTGGGGCAATTTTGCTTACATTATCCATAAATGCGGCATCTGGTACACTTTTATCAGGTGAATGAAGGACACTTTTATAATCTCCTGCAAACTGCGTAAAACCACCTTGAATGCCCAAGGCAAGTTTACCCTTTTCAGAGATTTTGATACGGTAAGCATAAGAAGCATTTAGCGTGATATTTCTCTCTACGCCAATTTTATCAACGACCAAATTAACGCCTACGCCCATTGTGTTGCTACGGAAAGGCGCATCAAAAGAGAGCGTCCCCGTTGTAGGTCCTCCATCTATTCCTACCCATTGTTTTCTACCCAAAAACGTAAAACTCGTTACCTCGCCACTACCCGCATAAGCAGGATTAAGAGCCAAAGAATTGAACATATATTGCGTATATTGTGGGTCTTGCTGTGCCAATACTTTTGTATTGGTAAGCAAAATAGCACAAAAAGCTATTCCAAAAGTTGTGATAAAACGAATATTATTTTTCATAAATATATAAATAATTGTGAATGTTTAATTGTGAAAATAGCCCCCAGCCCCAAAGGGGAGCAATACAAACAGCCCCCAGCCCCAAAGGGGAGCAATACAAATACATTTTCTTGTGTTGTCAGGTGTTTCCACCTGACAACAAATGCGCTTTTGAATCCTAATTTTCAAAAAGAAACCAAGAGCTACAACAAAGAAAAAAGTCATTTATTGAAGTCAGGTGGAAACACCTGACTTCACACAAAAGATGTATTAAAGTCCCCTTCGGGTATTTAGGGGCGGTTTTATTAACGTTTGATAATCACGTATTTAGCAAAACTACTACCATCTGTGAGTTTTACAATATAGAAATATGTTGCATCTGGCAAATCCGTTCCTACCTGCAAACCTACATTTGCTGTTCCTGCCCAATCATTTTTATAATCATTGTTTTCAAACACCAAATTACCCCATCTGTTGTAGATTTTGACATCTGCGCCTCTACCATTCAAACCATTTATCACAAACACATCATTACGACCATCAGCATTTGGAGAGAAACCTTGAGGGATAAATATATCAGTAGCCACAGGAATTGGATTTGCATCTATTACAGTAGGCTGATTTTCAGCAGGCTCATCAGCAATTCCGTTGCCATTTTCATCTACATTTGTATTATTTCCAGAAGTATCAACCGCAATACCACCAGCTAAACCAGTTCCCTGTGCAGTTACTTGGTTAGAGAACCGACCAAATCCACGCACATAAACCGCAAGCGTAATAGTTGCTTCTGCGCCTACCACAAGCGTATTTCCTGTTGCAGTTAGCAAATTGATATCTCCACCAGTTGCAGCACTTCCTTTACCATTAAATGCTGTATTTGCTATCATTACGCTTGGAGCTAACACTGTAACTGTATTAGAAAGCACTTCATAACCTGCCACTCTATCAATATCACCAAAAGTAACATCTAAATTTTCTTTTACATTAACATTTGATAAAGAAACATTACCTAGATTTTTCACTTTGATAGTATAAGTTACGTTAAATCCGCCTTGTGGCTGAATAACGGGCGTACCTGCAATTTTGCTTACCCCAATAACTGCTCTTGGTTTTGGCAAACTAATTGGCGTTGGCGTGCCTTCATTTGGAAGACCATCTCCGTCTGTATCAACATTCGTTCCTGATGCAGAATTGTCTGTAGTATTTGCGCCACTTGTTGCACCAGTACCATTTCCTACAACCGTATTAGTGAAATTAAATGCTGTTGCATTATTCAAAGTAACAATTACAGAGAAAGTAACCGTTCCTTGTACGCCTGCCGCAAGTGTACTTGTACCTGCAAGCAAGTTAGTATTTGCGCCTGCTCCTGTAAATGTTGCATTTACTGCTAAACCTGCACCTGCTGCTACTGGCACGCCTGACAAAGCAAATGTCAATGGTGCTGGGAACGCAAGGCTTAAGTTTTCTATCAACTGAACATTATTCAATGTTTCTGTACCCATATTTTTCACAATTACGGCAAAATCTAAACGGTACGTTCCGTTTGCTTGCAAAGTAGAAGTTACTAGATTTTTGGCTACCCCAATAATTGGCAAGTTGATAGGCGTTGGCACGTTGTCTATTGGCTCATTTGGTTCATTATCACCATCAGTATCAATAGCCGTAGCACCACCATTATTAGAATTATCTGTTGTAGGCAAATTGCTGTTTGCGCCTATTCCAGTTCCTACCGCAGTATTCGTAAACGCTGTTGTTGCACCTCTTGGATTAACATTGACCACAATAGTAATAGTTGCTGTTGCACCTACCGCAAGCGTGTTTCCAGTTCCTAACAAATTGATGTTTGCTCCCGTACCTGTGTAACCTGTCGCAAGCGTTAGACCACCTGTTGCAACTGGCGTACCCACTAGCGTAAATATTGCTGGTGCTGGGAATGCAAGTGCAAGGTTTTCAACTACTTGAACACTATTTAAAATCTCTGTTCCAAGATTTTTTACAGTTATTACAAAAGGAACATTAAAGCTACCATTTGTTTGTTGTACCAAAGTTCCTACTGACTTAGCAAGACCAATAATAGGCGTTCCTATTGATATTGGCGTTGGCACGTTTTCAGTTGGTTCATTAGGATTTCCGTTGCCGTTAGGGTCAGGGTTTGCACCACTATTTGAAGTATCAGTTGTAGGAACTGTGCTTGTTGCACCTGTTCCACTTGCTACTGCACTATTGGTAAAACTAGAAGAACCGTTTGTTACAACATTCACCGTAAATGTAATAGTCATTGTTCCGCCTATTGCTAAATTATCCGTTCCAGAAAGTAAATTATTTGCTGTTGCTGTTCCACCTACTCCCGTATATGTAGCATTTGGCGTGCCACCTGTTACACTTACTGCAGCTGCTAATACACTTGGTACTGCCGGAGCGGGAAATGATGCACTCAAATTATCTACAACTTGTACGTTATTGATTGCTTCATTACCATAATTAGTAACAACAATACTAAATGGCACATTATAACTACCATTTCCTTGTAATACTGGCGTTCCTACTGCTTTTGCAAGTCCAATACGTGGGAATGTAATAGGCGTTGGCGTATTTTCTCCTGTATTTGACGGATTACCATTATTATTTGGGTCAATAAT
>JAYVGJ010000359.1:0-3678 GCA_043772375.1 Raineyaceae bacterium
GAAATACAAAAAACGTACTACCACCTTGTGTTCTTTGCGTGTATTTAAACTTTGCGCCTTTGCGGTTAAATTAGAACTTTATTTACAAGACATTACTTAGTGAATTAGCGAGAAATAATAGCATCTTGTGTAACTTCAGTACTTTATTTTGCATCTAACAAGTTTTTCAGTTTGTGGTATTCTTCTTTATCCAAAATATCTAATTTGTTTCCTGTGGCGAGTGCTATCATTTCTCTTGCTTTCTCTACACGCCTCAACATATTGATAATGATACTATTACTATGATTTAGGAACTGATAAACATCTTTTTCACAAACAGGAATTTTATAGCCTTTTTGGCTACTCGCTATCAGTATTCCTTCATCTCTTAGTTTAGCAATAACATTGGAGCGGAAAAAATGCTCACTAATGTCGCTTTCTTGCGCTAAATGGCTGATTATTTCTTTGGTAGAAACAGATTTATGCAAATCAATTCTTAAATTAAACAACAACAAATTTAAAAACGCTAATTGTTGCTTTTCCTCCTCTATTGTAGAAGTTTTTTTGTCGTTGATGTAGGTAGAAATGAGCTTTAAAGCAGCGTAGGCAATATCTGGGTCGTAGTTTTCTTCTTTTTGGGTTGGTGCATATTCTAGGATTGGTTTGTCGTCTGGGAAAAACTTTGTACCTATAAGTTTTTTTGCTAGTAATTTCTCAAATTCTTGAAAATCAGTGCTTTTTTGGTGTTTGTCGTGTATGCAAGCAAGCGTACCAGCCACGAAATCAGCCACTTGCAAAATATTAGAAGTTTTACTACTCGCAAACTGAAAACTTGCATTAGCATCAGAAAATAAATCAGGCTTAATATGATTTGCATGCAGATATTTTGTGAATTCTTTCATAAAAGGGTTGCTACTGTGTTGGTTGGCACATACCTCTACATCTGCGGTGCGGTAAAGTTCTTTATAAAGTAGCCCAGACAAAAACTTATAAAAAGATTTTTTATACTGAAATCCCTCACCATAAAGGCGTTGTTTATCAATGACAACAGCGTAAATTTGAAAATCCAACGCTAGTAAATCCGTTAAAATACGTTTTCTCAAGTCGTCATCTTGCCCTACTTTTGCTGATTTTATTTCACTTTGGGGCTTTTTTTGAAAGTATTTTTTTCTAACTTCGTCTATTTCTAGCGTTAATTGTGCTTTTTTCTCTTTTTCAATAATGATAGCTGCCAAAATAAAATGGGTACTATCATTGTCAAAATCAAAAGAATTGTTGCCTGCCTCTGCAACAAAAACCATTTTGTTTTTTCTCTGATTTTTATGTTGATTTTCCATTTTTTGTTTGTTTTATTTGTTTTCACTACATAGGCACATAGAAGACATAGAAATACAAAAAAATAGCTATCAATGATTTATATTCATTCATAATTCATAACTCCCAATGATTTACACCAAATTGGGAATAACAATATTGATAGTTGTTCCTGTATTTGCCTTAGATGTTATATTGATAGTTCCGCCTAGTTTATCAACAGTTTCTTTGACAATATAAAGCCCTAAACCAGAGCCATTTAGTTGTTCATTTCCTCTATAAAACATCTCATAAATGCGTGGCAAATGCTCTTTCTCAATTCCTAAGCCATTATCTTTAATTTCTATGGAAGTAGTGGTTTTTTCTATCAAGATAGCTACTTCAATATAAGAATTTTTCTTTGTATGGTCAGCGTAACGTATAGCATTAGAAATGAGGTTATTAAAAATAATACTAAGCCTGCTCATATCAGAAAAGAAAGCATTTTTGCGCTCAATATGAATAATTTTTTTTATTTTTTTAGCATTATCCATATAACTATGATGCTCAAAAATCTCATCAAACATTCTCCTAAAATTGATTTCTTCTCTTTTGGTTTCTATACGAGTATTGCGGGAATAGTCCAAAATATCCTGTATGAATTTGTCTAAACGGCGCACACTCTTCTCCAAAAGTGTCAAATATTCTCTTAATTCTGTTATATTTTCTGTATAAGTACAAAGATTAAGCAAACCAAGCATTGAAGAAATAGGCGCACGTAAGTCGTGAGAGGCACTATATACAAATCTATCCAGCTCCGCATTAGTTTTGGTAAGCTCATTGTTGAGGTTAGACAGGTTTTCATTTATTTGTGTAAGTTCTTCTTCATTATGCGCAAGTTGCTCTTCTCTTTTTGCAAGAATAATGTTAAGATTTTCTTGTTCACTAAGAATATCACGCAAATTATTTTCTGCTTTTTTGCGCTCCGTAATGTCTGTACAAGCACCTACATAAAGCGTGTCGCCATTTTCTTTGCGCTGTGGCACAGACCTGAAATGCAACCAACGCATATTGGTTTTTTCTTGGTCAGAAGGCTTATAATAGCGAGTTTCAAACTCAAAAACCTTCAAATCTTCAAAAGAACGCCTTTCTTCACGTTGGAGGTATTTGAGGTCTTCTTGATGTATATTGTCATACATTAGCCTAAAATCATTTTGCAAATCTTCCGCTGAAATACCCAATAAATCCGCAATATTTTTGCTTGCATATTGAAAAAAATATTTTTGATTTACATCAATACAAACCTGATAAATAGCTACGTGAGAAAGATTATTATTGATAGAAACCAATTTTATTTCATTTTCTATGAGCTTTAACTCACTGATTTTCTTGTCGTTGATGTCTATACTTACACCAGAAAAGCCACATAAACGCCCACGCTTTGTGTAGATTGGTCTGCCACGCGTAAGCACCCATTTATACGAGCCGTTAGGTTGTTTTTGCCTAATTTCCATTTCATAATTTCCCTTGGCATTAATAGATTCTTGCACCTTTTTGGTGATTTCAACCATATCTTCTGGGTGTATTAGGTCAGCATTTATTTCACTTTCAGAGGGTGCATTTTCCTGTTTTTCTAAGCCAAAAAGGGCGTAGTTTTGCTTATCCCAATAGACTTTATTTAGGTCATAATCCACGTACCAACTACCCAAACGGGCAAATTCTTGTGTATGGTCTAGTGTTTGTGTTACTTTCTGGATTTCTTGTTCTAGTTCCACTGTTGGTGTCATATCTTCTTGAAAAGCAACAACATAAATCACCTTCCCAAGCTCATTTTTGATGCTATAAAGGGTTGTTTTTGCCCAAATAAGTTTCCTTCCTGCACTTGTTTTGATATGGTATTTTGAAGTGGGAATTTGTACTGTTTCTCCTTCAAAAGCACGTTTAACGAGGTGCTGTTGTTTGGCACGTGCTATTTGCGTATCTTTCAGAATACAGTAATCTTTTTCAATAATAGAGAGTTTCGTTCCCATCATATTTTCCCAAGCTGCATTAGCAAAGCATATATATCCCTCATTATCAAATACTTGTATAGGCATTGGAGAAAATTCAAAAAGTGAAGGAATATTTATACTTTTTGAATTATTGGTAGTTGTATGATTATTAGTAGCTTTGTAGGAGCTGATATGTATAAAAACAATTTCATTTTTTTCAGGAATGCTAATAGCAATCACTTTGAAAAATTTATTTTGCGCAGGGTACGCCAATATTCCCTCCCATTTGTCGTGTGAGGTAAGATAGAGTGTTATTCTTTTCATTTTTTGAAGGTTTGCTTGATACAAAAACTCTTCATTTGTAAAATGAATATGACAAAATTCGTCTATGTATTTATTTTTGATAACATTACTT
>JAYVGJ010000360.1:0-6977 GCA_043772375.1 Raineyaceae bacterium
TCGCACCAAAACCACTTTTTATAAATTTAATATCTAATTTTCCCAATTAAATTGGATAAAAAGTCTTAAAAGTGTCAAATTAGATGCGGAAGCCCTATACTTTTGATGTGTGATATATGATGTGTGATGTGTTTTTTGACGATAAATAATGTATTTACATCATATATCATACATCAGAACTACCAATCAGGTAAACCTTTTTGTCTTGGAGCGGTTTTTATGGGGCGTTTTTGCCCAGCGTAATTTCTTTCTGTTTCCTCAAAAGCCTCCAAAAGCATATTAGCATTTTCTTTATTTACTTCTCGTGAGGTTTCATTTCCTGTTTCTTGCTGATTATTGGTATTAGTAGAAGTTTTTTCTTGTCGTTTTTTTGTGTTTTTTGAAGAATTTTCTTGTTGATTTTGTGGAAGTTGGACAGGAGTATTTTGCTTTAATTGCTGAAAAACAAGCTCATAATTATAGCGTGCTACTTCATTGCTGGCATCTTTTTGAAGTGCATTCTTGTAGAAAATCAAACTTTGCTCCAGATTTCCTTGCTTTGCCTGCAAATTCCCTAATTGCTGAAAAGCATCAGAGGCGAGTATGGGTTGCTGTAATATTTGGGTTGCTTTGAGGTATTGTTTTTCTGCTTCTTCATACATTTCCGCCTGAAAGTAAGCGTGAGCAAGGTTCAGAACAGATTGTGTTTCTGAAATACTATCTTCCAACTGCTTATAAATAGCCACCAAACGCTGATAATCTTTTTTATCTAATACCTCTTCACTCACAAGCTTTAGTTTGTTGCGCCTTGTAACAGAGGTAAGCGGATTATCCGCCCAAAAGCCCATCAAAAAAACCAATAAAAAGCTAATAATTTTCATATTTTAAATAAAAATTAAATAAAAAAAGCCAAACACTGTTGAGTGTTTGGCTCTTAAATTCAAATTAAATACTATGGTCTTGATAATACAATAGTATGAAAATTTTGAGTTGATTTACCTGTACCAGCAGTCACGTCGCCAGAAAGTGTTGCACTTGTTGCAGTAAGATTACTGTAACCAAGCGTTACTTTTGTATCAAGAACTACGTTACCTGAAGTAGCATCAGTAGTTGTAACCACGGCATTACCAGTACCACCAGTTGTTACTGCGCCAGCAGAAGTTTTCAAGTTATAAGTACCTGAACCAGCTGGGATTTCAAAAGTACCACCTACCGCAGTACCAAATTTAGGCTGAACAGCACTTGCACCAAGAGAACTTGTTACACTTACTACTGTCCAAGTACCAGACACTACAGGAGCAGCTGTTTCTGGTTTGCAGCTTTTACACGTGACCATAAAAACGGTCAATAATACCATTAGAAATGTTGAGAGTCTATTTTTCATAGAAATTTTGGGTTTGTTGGTTTTTAAGTTGATTAGACTTATATATTGAAGTTGATTAGGATACAAAATTGATGTAATAATGCAGACATATTTGTATATCTTGTTTATTACGTTGTAAATATAGCACTCTTTTTTGAATAAAAAAAATTTTTGCAAACTTTTTTTTAAAAAACCACGAAATAATTTACTTTTCTTTAAAAATTACTCTGCTGGCACTAGCTCAAAGGTAAATACACGAGTTGGATTGATGTTATCAATGCCTGCGGGGTTGCCGTCTGTGCCATCAACATTGTCATTTCCAGTAAAGCCACTCCTTACGTTGCCTGCACGTGTAAAGCTAAAATTAAACTGACTTGCATTGAGTTTAGAAACAGCAATAACCGTGCCATCACTTAATGTAATTTGAGTTTCTGCAATATTATCAAAGCCCCAAGTACCTGACAAAGTGCCAGTTGCATTAGCAGGGAAAGCATCACCACCATTAGTAGCAAGAAAATCTTTTCCAGAAAAAGACAACCTAAAGCCCGTATAAGCAGAATAATCAGTTTCAGGGATACCATTTTCAGTAACATTGAGTGTTGATATTTTCCAAACTCTGTTGATGGTATCAACTGTACGTGGAGCTTCTAGCACTTCCGCTTTTTTGCAGGCAACCGCTACAAACGCCATCATTAGGACAAAAAGAACTTTTTTCATTTTAGTTTATGTTTTATTCTATGTTTTATTTTAAATTATTTTTTTAGTGTATTCCACCCTTAGGGTGTAAGTTGGTTAGAATTTTGGACACCAAAAGTTTGCACCCTAAGGGTGGAATACAAAATTATTTATTGACAATGATTTTCTTCATTGTACGCACTCCATTTAGCTCAATTTCAAGGAGATACATACCAGTTGCAAGGTTTTGTGCATCAAGTTCTGTAATTGCTTCTCCTGTCGTTTTGCTAGAAAACATTGTTTTACCATTTAAGTTTTTCAGCGTGATAGTAGCAGTTTTGCCTATCATTTCTTCAAAACGAATGCTAAATTTACCGTTATTAGGATTTGGATAAGCTACTACGCTTCCTGTTTTTGTATTGTTATCAATAGCAGTAAGATAAGCATCACAAAGCCCAGTCGCCTCAAACCAGCGAGAACCAAACTCTGCCAAATACTCACGAGCAATTGCGCCGTCGTGAATAACAAGTGTATTTTCGTCATTGTTTGTGTCTGCGCCATTGCTCCAATTATGAGAACCAGTAATCACTATTGGGTCAGAGTCATTGCGTTTAGCATCAATGATAGCATATTTATGGTGAAATATTTTATCAGCATTAAGATATGTTTGTACATTTACGCCTCTAGCACGCAAAGAAGGCACAAGCCCAGTAGCAGAAGACACCCACTCATCATCAACAATTCCTTTTACATCAATAGCAGAGCCAGTTCTAATGCCTGTATTTTGCAAAGAATCAATAGTATTTCCCAAATTAGTATCAGTAATCAAAAGCAAAGAAAAACGCAAATCATTATTAGTTGTATAAAGATTTTTACGAATATTATTGCTTACGGCATCAGTAGGAGAGAAATGTATATCAATATTTTTCTGATTGATAACAAAGCTAGTAGGAGTATTTTTTGTTTTGTTTGCACCAAATTTAGAGGCTGCTTGTGGCAAATTGCTTGCATCTGGTCCTATTCCCCACATTTCATTAAATTCTTGTGTGTATGCACGAGCTAATGCTTGGTCTTGTATAAACAAATAATTATTTGGGTCTGTTCCTGCATTAGCAACAGAAGGGCTACCAGCAGCTCTATTCAAACTATTATCTGTATGATTTCCAGAGCCTGTTACCACCCAAGAATTAAGCCTTGTACCAGCATCAATAACAACGAATTTATTGTGCATAATGCCACTACGAGAAGTTGCCCCAGTTCTATCAGCCATTTTCTTAATATTGACAGTGGTGAGAAGTGCGCCAAGTGCCGTATTGGCATTAGAAGAATCATAAATATAACGGACTTGTACGCCTCTTGCGCCTGCGGCATTAAGTGCAGCAATAATTTTAGGAGAACCTGCACTACTACTATTATAAACGGCTATTTCTATGGTAAATAACGCTTTATCAATATAAGAAGCTATTACTTCATCAGTATTAGGCATACCATTCAAACCAGTAGAAAGATTAGTAGGGCTAACTATGTTTGTACCATTGCAAGTTCCCGTTGGCGTTGTTGAATTGAAAAATATTTTTATCTCTCCTGTTGATTCTGATGTCGTCACAAAAATATCTCTAATAACAATAGTCTTTCCTGTTGCCGTTTGAGATTTTATTTCAACTGTATATAATGTGGCAGGCAAAAGGCTTGTAAGTGCTATGCTACCATTTTTTGTAAAATTATCTTGTACAATTGTACTTGTATAAACTGTATTTGTAATATCCACAGGTGCAAGTCCAATTCTAATGGTAGCTTTTGCATCAATATTTGTGTTCCAAGCAAGATTTAGAGAAGTATTTGTAATTGCTGTTTGCTTAAAATTAGACAAAGAAAAGCCAACCTCCAAATCAGAAAAACCATTGGGCGTGATTTGGTAGGATTCATAAGCACCAGCTACCCCTGGTACTTTAAATTGCCCTAAAACACCCACACAAGAAAAAGAGCCCGTTGGAGTATTTTGTCCATTCATACTATTTCCAGGGCTTATACGAAATACGGGTAAGTTAGGAGTTGAACCATTAAGCGTAAATATAACAGGATTTGTATCATCATTCATATAATAACTTCTCCCATTAGTACCACCACTAAATACAGTATTTGTATTATTTACTAATACAACGCCTTCTACACGCACCAACATACTTTCAAATTGCTCCACAAAAGGCTCTGTTGCAGGCGCAACGACAGGTTGATGCAGTTGTGCAAGTGTCAGCAATTTTGGTGCAGGAAGTGGGTTTCCACTTGAAATTACTCTGATAAAAGGCTCTGCGGTTGGGTCTACAGGTATAGTAGCAGGGATTGGTACTAATTGGTAAAGATTATTAAAACCTACATATATACCTGACTGCACCGCTACTTGCCCCACTATTTCTACTGAATCTCCTTTTGTAAGTGTTTGCAAAGATGCAAGCCCTACTGCAAAAATATTTAACCCGCCTGTAGGGTCTTGTAAAGCACGTTGTTGGTTGCGACTATCAGTTGCAGGTGTAACTGTAACCATACCTCGCACTCGTACTTTTACATTTATTCCTTTTGTACGAGCCTCTTTAATAGTCGTCAAAACTATTGAACTTTGCGCACTCAAATAAGTATTAGCCACCAAAAGTAAGCTAATACATACTAAAAACATTTTTAGATAATTTTTTTTCATTGTTGTTTTGAAATGAATGTTTGTTATTGTCTTTTTGCCCCTAAATATTGGGGCATATTTTAGTACAAAAGTAGCCAAATTCTATGAACTTGGCTACTAATTGTTTTACTTTTTTTTAGTTGATGCTGATTTTTTTCGTAAATGTACGTTCAGCATTGCTAAATTTCACAAAATAGAAACCTTTTTGTAAGTTTTCCACTGAAATAATCTCATCAGATTTTTTTGTCAAAATCACTTTTCCAGAAATATCTACTATTTCAACTACATAGTTTTTGCTCGTTGTTGGTAGTTTTATTTGGAAAGAAGTTTGTGCAGGATTTGGATAAATAACCACTTCTTTAGCAAAACTATTGTCTAATGCTGTTGTAGGGCTACTTTCCGTTCCTTTTACGCTAGTTGTTTTTGATACTGCGCCTGCGCTTGCACTTGTAATAACTACATCTTTCAAACCACTCACGCCAGAAGTTGGTGCAAAACGTACAAATACGTTTTTGCCATCAATAGGCGCAACTTCTACTGCAGTAAAAGTAACAGATGTACCAAATGTTAAACCATCTTTTGAAACTTGGAAGTTAGTAGGTGCTGTTACCACCAAATCAGCCGTTAGGTTTGTGCCTTGTACTGCAAAAGTTTTTACAGTTGATACTGCGCCTGTGTTCACCACTCCAAAATCAGCCACACTAAGCACTGCCGTAATGATACTACTTGAGTTGATGATTGTCCCAGAAACTGCTACACTTGGTGCAGCCGTTACTCCTGTACTTGCGTGTGTGATATTACCTGACAATACGACCAATGTTGCCGTAGAAGTTGGCTTTACAAATATAGTTTGTGCTGTTGCCATTTGTGCTACTGTAAATGTAAGGGTTGCACCAAAAGTACCAGTTGCAGAAGTTGCAATTTGGAAAGCAGCAGGAGAAGTAACTGTTACAGGATTTGTAAGGTTAGCACCTGAAAGTGAATAACTTAATGCTGCAGGTGTTGCACCAACAATCACATTACCAAATGAAAGTGTAGTAGGTGTTGCTGTAAGTGAAGGAGGCAACACAACAACTGGACCAGCAGGCGTTACAGATGCCCACGTAGCACCCACACGAATTTCGTCTATTTCTATATTTCCCGTTGAACTTGGCGTGGTTGCGGGAGCTACTGGTGTAAGTGAGCCACCTTGACGAATGCAAATAGTATTCAGTGTGGCTGGTGCTGTAACAGTAACTCCAGAATTATTAGTAATTGTTGTTGTTGGCTCTGTGGTAAGCCCAGTTGCAGGATTTATCCACAAAGATGCCGTATTTGTTGCAATCACGTATTTAACTACTACAAAATAAGTAGTTGAGGTAGCATAATCTGTTGTAGCAAATGTAGGCAGAGCAGGTGCGCCAGAATTATTTAAAACTCCTAAGTTAAATGTACCTGCAGTTGCTCCCTGACGAATAAAAAGTCGTGCAGGTAATGCGTTTCCTGTGCTTGAAGTTGTTGCACCTGCAACGCTTCCAAAATTCATAAAATACTCACCATTAGCAGTATTTATTGCTAAAGCAGTTGTATTTTGTACATTCACTAAAACAGAATAATAAGCATCAGTTGTAAGTGGTGAACTTGTAGCTTTGTTAATATCTTCAGAGTTGCCTGCAACAATAGCCGTTTTATTTCCTGTTGGTGTGGCAAGTGTAGAATAAACAAGCGTAGGAGTAGCTATCACTAGCTGCCCAGCAGTTCCACTATGCGTTATCCAACCACCTGCAGAAACAGCAGACCCAGATGCTTGTAAAAATGGCTCGTAATCAGTTCCACCTACTACTGGTGCAGTTGTATTAGCAGAAAGATTAACTACATAACTTGTATTGGCATTATTAGTAATTGTTACTGTTCCAAGTGCGCCCGTTACTACTGTGGCACTATTAAATCTCACTACAAAAGTTGTAGTATTTCCTGCGCCGTTTGCTACGGGTGAAATTGGTTGTGTTAAGATTGAGTAACCAGTTCCTGTAATAGCTATTGGCGTTGTGAGTGTAAGTGATGCAGTACCAGCGTTGGTGATTGTAAAAGTAACATCTAAATTGCTTCCTGTAACAATACTTCCCATAGCAAAAGCAGGAGAGTTTGCGGTTGGTATTGCAGTTGCGCCTTGCGTGATAGCAATACTTGGCGTTGGTGGCGCAGTTGCATTAGCAGAAAGATTAACTACATAACTTGTATTAGCATTATTAGTAATTGTTACTGTTCCTAACGCATTTGTAACGGCAGTAGCACTATTAAATCTTACTA
>JAYVGJ010000361.1:0-12911 GCA_043772375.1 Raineyaceae bacterium
CAAGAATTTCTTTCAAAACGTGCCATAAAAAGACGTGAAAAACAAAAAATAGCCATCTTAGAACAAGATTTGCCTGTGCGTGCCGAGTATTTGCGTGAATTAGAAAAATATGGCGCAAAAGTACATTATCCTTCAAAATGGCTAAATGGGGCAGTTATTTCTCTAAATGTAGCGCATCAAGATAAAATAAAAGGTTTGTCTTTTGTGAAAAATCTTCAAATAATCAAAAGAAGTCCTGATTATGAAGAAATTACAACAAAAAAGTCAACAGAAAAATTAGCAGAAAAATCAGCAGAAAAATCTTCAAAAGAAATTCCAAAAGAAACTCAAAAAGAAATTTTAAAGATTAGAGAAAACAATGAAATTGATACTTTAAAACGCCTTAAATTTGATAGAACTATCACTTATGGCAACGCTATCAACCAAATAAAAATGTTAGAAACTGACCAAATGCACAAGCAAGGTTTTACGGGAAGAGGCGTTTTGATAGCAGTTTTTGATGGTGGTTTTGGGGAAGTAAATGAAGTAAATTCACTAAAACATCTTTTCACTAATAAAAAAATAATAGCTACTTATGACGTTGTGAGAGGTAATAATGATGTTTTTGAGGATAATCCTCACGGGCGTGAGGTGCTTTCGTGCATAGCCGCCTACGAGCCTACCAAAATCATTGGAACTGCACCAGAAGCTAGTTTTTTGTTGGTACGCACTGAAGATGTAGCCACAGAAACACGTTTAGAAGAGTATAATTGGTTGCGTGCTGCAGAATTTGCAGATAGTTGCGGTACGGATATTATTAACTCGTCTGTTTGTTATAGTTTTTTTGATGAGGCAGATATGAATTATAATATCAAAGATTTGAACGGAAAAACGGCTATTATCTCACAGGCGGCAGAAATTGCGACAGAAAAAGGCATAATTGTGGTCGTGGCGGCAGGAAATGAAGGTAATAATTCGTGGAAATACATTGCTTTTCCTGCTGATGCGCCTTCAGTTTTAGCGGTTGGGGCAGTGAATAGTCGTGGTGATATTTGTAGTTTTAGCTCCACAGGCGCACCAAATAGCGCACAAATCAAGCCTGATTTGGTCGCACAAGGGCAAGGCGTTATTGTTACACACGCCAACAATGCCACCACAATCACGCAAGGCACATCTTTTGCTGCGCCTTTGGTGGCGGGTTTTGTGGCTTGTGTGTGGCAAGCATATCCGCATTTATCAGCAAAAGAAATCAAAGAAATGATTAGAAAAAGTGCCAATCAAGCAGATAATCCAGATAAACAATACGGTTGGGGCGTGCCTAGCTTTATGAGGATTTTAGAGAAAAAACCTTAGCCAAAGTTTTATATTTGCATTTTTTGTATTAAAACCCTAAAAGGGTTAAATATTCATAGCCGTAAGCCGTGCTTACGGAACGTGGTAACAGTTGTATTAAAATCTCATTCTTATTTGTGGTTGTTGTTACGGGTTTCCGTAAGTACGACTTACGGCTATTATTGTTAAACCCTTTCAGGGTTTTTAAATACAGTTTTTGCTTAAAATTATATATCAAAAAAAAAATGCTAACAACTACTACCTCTTTTAATAAAGCTAAAATTTCAGAATATAACAATGTAGAAATTTTGGATTTAGCCTATCATAATCACTTTACAGAGCTTCCAGAGGAGGTTTTTAGCCTTCCAAAACTTAATACTATTGCTTTTGGAAATGAGCAAATGAATGCAGAAAACTGGGCTAAATTTGTCTTACAAATTAGTCAGAATCCACAAATAAAACACCTTCATTTAGCTTGTTTTCCTAATTTTCCTGCAGATATTACGCCCATAAAGCAACTTGTTTCTTTGGAACTTAGCCGTGATACTCGTTACTTTTTTACAAGTCATAATACAAATAAAGGAATTTCTTTTGAAAATTTTGCCAAACAACTCAATCAATTACCTGATTTAGAAGAACTTAGCATTGATTTTAAGTATAATGAAATAGATGATATTTCTTCTGATGCTTTTAATGCTATTGCTGATATAAAAAGCCTTCAAAAGCTCAAAATAGACATTGGAAAGATGGAAAACTACCACTTTGGAAAGCTGAAAAATATCAAAAAACTAGAATTATCCACCACCAGCATCAATTTTTCAGAGGACATAAACGAGATGACAAGTTTGGAAGAACTGCATTTGCAAGATGTCAAACTAACGCATTTGCACCTCACAAAAGAATTGAAAAATTTGCATACAATCACTTTTAATTTTTCTTGGAAAAAACATATAAAATCTTTTATCAGTGTTTCTGATGATTTTTTTAGACTTTTGCCACAAATTAAACACTTAGAACTCAACGACTTGCCTAAAAGTGGGAATACAAAAGTTTTGACAGATTTGCACGAGATTTTTAAACAAATGCCTTTGGAGAATAATATCATTACAAAAATTGATACAGATAAATATGTAACGACAAATAAAGCTGCGCTGATAGCTGATGTTATCACCAAAAATAATACTGATAAATACGCCACAGAAGATTTATTAGATATTTTACATATCAAAAAAGCCCAAATAGACAACTTTACGTGGATTATTTTAGAAAAACGCTTAGAAAAAGAACTTTTAGTTTCATTAGAAAACGTAAAAACGTATTTTTTGCTAGGAAAATCTACTAGAAGCCTTGATTTGCGCAAAATACTGAAATCTTTGGGATGGAAAGCTACCAAAAACAGCGAAAACGCTGATTGTATTGTGGTTTCTCGTGGTTTTGCAGGTGCAAGCAATACAGGTGCAAACAGTGCAGGTGTGAGCAGTGCAGGTGCAAGCGCAAGTATTGATTTTGATGCAAAAAAAGCCGTTTCTGATACTTATTTGTTTGCGTGGGCGGAAGAAAAAACGGGTTTTGAGCGTTTTGACGAAAATATGAACACTAATTTGTTACTTCTACTAAAAAGTGAAGAGTTTGAAAATCAAGCACTTGGAATAGATTTGCTCACCAACGCTTATACGTCTAGCCCACAAATAGATGCTTGCCTTTTGGGAATAGCACTTTTTACGGAAAATAAAAATTTGAGAGAAAAAACAAAGAAATTTATTGAAAAAAACCTATCTAGCAGCCTTCTAACTGAATATAAGAAACATAATAGGCGTGGAAACGAAAAAGAAACTTATCAAATTATCAAAAATTTGCCCGAAATAGATATTTTGACTTTTGCAGAAATAGCACTTTTGGCGGGGGAAAATAAGTATGATTGGGAAAAATTTGGCTTTCAGGATATTCTGCAACTTGGTGGCGAAATGATGCCCAAAGCCATAGAATCACTACAATATTTGAGCAGCAACATAGAAATCCCGTTGGATATTGAAAGGCTTCATCCAGATTTTGTGACGTACTTTCCTGCGGATTGTACGAGCCTTGTGTGCCATAATCCGCTCCCAGAAGTGCAAAAAGTGCTTTTTAGCATTAAAAACATCAAAGAAATTGCTTTTGATTATTTCAGAGAAGATTTTTTGCACGAAGACATTGGAAATATGAAATCTTTGGAAAAAATAGGACTCAATATTGGCATTCAAAATTTCCCTAAAACTCTCTCAAAACTCACACAAATAAAACAATTAGCCCTTAGTAATGATGAAATAAATGCTATTCCTGATGTTTTTTCGTCTTGGAAAAACTTGGAAAACATAAGATTTTTTACGAAAAAGCTAGCTATTATTCCCGCGTGGATAACTGATTTTAAGAAGCTAAAAATAGTCAGTATTTTTAGCATTGCTGAAGAGATAAACGTAGAGCTACTTTTTGAGATAGAAAATCTGGAAGAAATGGATCTCAAAACTATTGCTTTTACGTTCAAAAAACCGCTTAAACCGCTCACAAAACTCAAAAAATTTAGTCTGAATACAATACAAACAACAAGCACAAATACTACTTTGCATAATGCTTGTTTGGAGGACGTAATTGCAGTTTGCCCTACTGATTTGGAAGAATTTACTTTTGAGTCAAGGTTTTTAGGTGTTATTTCTGATAATTTGAGTAAATTTATAAAGCTAAAAAAACTTGTTTTGAGCGGTAGTTTTGACCAAATTCCTGCTTGCATTGCTGGTTTGCCTTTGGAAACATTGTGGTTGCAATCTGATAATTTTACAGAATTTCCTACATTTTTGAAAAAAAATATTACACTCAAAACAGTAAAATTATCAAGTAATTTCAGATCACAAGAGAAAAAACTAAGAAAAATGATGCCAAATATTGATTTTTACATTTAAGAAAAATCTCCTAAATCCGCAAAGGGGACTTTTATTGCTCCACCATTTTTATTTCCTCTGCGCTCAAATCATACAGCGCATAAATCATAGTATTTATTTCATCTTCAAGACGTTTTGTTTTTTCTAAAACTGATGTGGTTTGCGTTTTTTCTTCCACAAAAAAACCTTTCCACTTCATTTGCTCCCTTAGCGGAATATCAATTTTTGCTTTTTTAAGTTCGTCTAAAAACCCTGACCATTCCATTTTAGCCCAATTTAGGCTTTTTTTGGATAATTTTTTCTTAAAATTATCCTCAAAAACTTGTATAAGATTACTTTGCAAACCCTTAAACTGTTTGTTCAACAACAAAATTTCTGTGGCTTTTTGGATAAATGGTTGCTTTTGTGCCTCACTAAGCAAGGGAACAGGCACATTGACCATTTTGTTATAATCCAACTTATTGCGTCCTTTGTCTTCTGCGTTGCCATAAGCCACAAAATGCAATTTTTTATAGAAATTGAACACTTTTGAATTAAGAAAACTTGCTAAAAACATGTCCGCATTGCAAATGAAATAACAAGAATTATTCACGTAAAATCCTTCTTCATCATAATAAAAATGATGATTTACTGCCGTATGAATATATAAAATCTTTGGCTTGTCAAAATTTGAATAATATGCACAAGAACGCAAATTATAAGGTGTTTTGCCTTTATCTTGCCTTGCTGCTAATTCTGCATCAAATTGTTTGAGATAATCATAAATAGCAAAATAGTTTTCTGATGAAATTTCTATATCAAATCCAGTATTTAGAAAGAAACTATCATTTTTATTTTCAATTTGCCAGCGTTTGATGTCAGTTGATTGTGCATAAGGCTTTATCAAATCCGCACTTTTAGCATCTTTTGCTATGAGTTGCTCTTTGGTGGCTTTATCAATGATAAAAGCTTTATTTAAACCTGTTTTAACGCCATACAAAATTCCATCATTTGAATATTCTTTAAGCGAGATAATGGTAAGGTTGTTTGGGTTATTCTGTTCATTTTTGCCTAAAATCTTATCCAAAACAATCTGGTTGGCATTATTGGAGAAAGTCCATTCACTATTTGTGAGATTTTGTTTTTTTATAGTAAATTTTTGGGTGAGTTTGTCGGCAAATTTCTCTATTCCTTCCTCTCCCAGCAGTTTTTTGGTTACGGGGAAGTAGTCAAAATCATTGTCGGTTTGCGTATTTTTGAGAATAATAATTTGCGGTTCTGTGCTTGCATCAAAGATTTTTATCTCAAAAAAGTCCACAATATGCTGAATATCATAGTTTTTGAGAAGTTTTCTAAGTTCTAAGCCGTATTTAGTTTTAAACCATTTATTAGGCGTAATGAAGGCTAATGTGCCATTTGGCTGCAATATTTCAAATGCTTTGGCATAAAAATACACATACAAATCAGCCACGCCACTATATACGTTTGGGTAGCGTTTTTCAAGGTATTTTTTTTGCTTAGGTTTTAGGAGTTCTTGCCTCACGTAAGGCGGATTGCCCACAATTATAGTAAAACCTTCGTCATTAGGTTTGTTTGCAACCACCCCCAGCTCCTCCTTAGGAAGGAGGGGAGTTTTTTGCTCCCCTTCTTTTGACGTGGGAATTATTACGGTTGTATTCTGCGCCCCTCCTTTGAAGGAGGGGCTGGGGGTGGTTGTAGATATACTTGAAAACACTTTTGGAAATTCTTTTTTCCAATCAAAGTGCCTTTTCCAATCAAAAACATTTTCTGTATAAAATGTTTCATCATCAATTAGAGAATCACCACATTTTATATTATCAGTCAAATTATTAAGTTTTTGGCGCATTTGAGCGGTTTTTAGCCACAAAGAAAGTTTAGTTATTTCCACGCTTTCCTCGTTCAAATCAACACCAAAAATATTATTTTCCAAAATCTGATGAATAATATTTTTTTCCGTTTTTTCTGATGTATCTTCTTCAATATTGCTTTCTAGGTGAGTTGGCGCAGCAATATTATCAAAAATACTTAAATTAATTGTTTTTGGCTGATTATTTTCTTTTTGATTTTGCGGTGTTTTTTCTTCCAGTTTTATTGGCAAAAGTGCATTTTTTGCAGTCGTAAGCCAGCTATATTCTGCAATAAAAAAAGTCAAAACTTGGTTCAAAAACGCCCCAGAACCACAGGCAGGGTCTAAAACCTTGACCGTAGTAAGCCAATGTTCATAATTTTGCAGTTTATTTGTTTCTTGTTCTGTTGCGGTTTGCGTTGATGTTTCTATATTTTCATTTTCAACTAAAAAAAGCCCTAATTCCGTTTTTTTATCTTGACACAATTTTCCTACTGTTTCACGCACCATATATGCCGTAACGTAGGCAGGCGTATAGAAAATGCCATCAACTTTGCGTTTTCCTGTTTCTTTTGGTTTTTCTCCAAGTTCTATTTTTTGTGCTGTTTCTATGAGTTCTGCCCTTTTTTCGTCCATTTGGTTGAGGCTATGCTCAAAAATATGCCCCAAAACATTGACATCAATATCAGAATCAAAATCATAACTACTAATCCTTGTACATTGATTAACTAACAGATTATCAGCTATTTGCAGTTTTTCCATTATTTCATCTTCCGCAAAAAGCCCACCGTTATAGCCAAAAATATCATAGATTTTGCTCTTAAAACCTTTGTTGATATAATTAAAATGTTTTAGAAAAACTTGGTAAAGCGGTTTGTATTCATCATTTTCTTGTAAAAACTTCCATTGTGCTATAATGTTGCTAATCAGGTTGGTAGGAAGCATTTGTTTGTCTTCTGCAAAGCAAATAAAGACAATTCTATTCAAAAATTTTTGCGTTTTCTGAAATAGCGTAAATTTGTCTATATCTCTATTTTTTGCAGCAATATCCAGAAAAAGCCTATCCTTAAAGTCTTGATAATCATTATAAAATGCAAGTGTTAGCTCTTCTTCTTTCTGCAAAGATTGTTGTTTGAGGTTTATGGGCAAACCTGTGAGCAAATTTTTGGCGTGCAAAAGCGTATAAAGCACCGCAAAACGCTCTATTGTAAGATTAAACAAGTCAAATTCTTCAAATTCTATGGCATTATCCAAATAAAACCGCAATTTGGTAAAATTAGAGGTAACGACATATTTGCAATTTTGGTGATGGTTTTTATAGCCAAATGCTTGATATTCAATATTTTGAAGAAGTATAGTTTTTGCAGATTTCAGTTCTATGATAGCAATTACTTGTTTTTCATTGGCTAAACCGCTCAAATCACCCAAAATAGCGGCATCAGCTTTTTTGCTATCTTTTTCGTTTTTTTGCTCTGTGATAAGATTAAAATCAGGTTGAGGATTTGCGGTGTAGCCCAAAATATCCACAAACAAATCTTTTAAAAACCCTTCTTGGTATTGCTCTTCTTTGGCATTTTTGATATTTTCCTGAATAGAAATATTACCAAAATGTGCCTGAAAAGCATCATAAGCAGTTTTTATGTTGTTTTGATTTTGCCTACTGACAAAATCTTTGAGGACGGTTTTTTGAAATAAAGGCATAGTTGAGTTGTAAGTTGTGAGTTATGAGTTATGAGGGACAAATAACAACAATACAAAATTTTGTATAGGTCTTGGAACACGCTTGGTGGTGGACAAGTTGTATTTGTAGGGGCTGGGCTTGCCCCTGCCCAGATGCGAAAGCAACACGAAGAACATTATTTAACTGTTTTATCTGCCGTGTTGCTTTCGCAAGTTGGCTTTCGCAAGTTGGGCAGGGGCAAGCCCAGCCCCTACACTTTAACATATTTTTTCAGCTTGTCATACGCTCCGCCTTGGCGTGTTCACAAAACGTGGTAACAATGTATTAAAAAGTTGCTAAACCTGTGAATCTGGCGCAAGTTCTCCTTCCCATTTACTTACTACGGTGGTTGCTAGGGCATTTCCTACCACGTTTGTCATACTTCTAAACATATCACAAAAATGGTCAATAGGCAAAATCAACGCCACGCCCTCTGGCGGAATACCAAACATACTACAAGTAGCCAAAACCACCACCAAAGATGCTCTAGGCACGCCTGCAATGCCTTTACTTGTGAGCATCAGCACGAGGAGCATTGTGAGCTGTGTCGCAATAGGCAACTCTATGCCATACGCCTGCGCAATGGCAAGACTAGCAAAAGTCATATACATCATACTGCCGTCCAAATTGAAAGAATAGCCCAAAGGAAGCACAAAAGCCACTATTTTATCTTTGCAACCAAATTTTTCTAGTTCTTCCGTTAGTTTTGGGAAAACCGCCTCGCTACTTGTGGTGCTAAATGCTATCAAAAGTGGGTTACTGATAGCTTTGAGTAAGGTTGTCATACGGTTTCCTAAAATAAGATAACCAACTCCCACAAGTATCATCCATAAAATGGCTATTCCTATCAAAAAATATAAGAAATAAATAATATAAAACTGGAAAATTCCTAAACCTTTTGCAGCAACCACCGCACACAACGCCCCAAAAACGCCAATAGGTGCGAAATTCATCACATAACCGACAATTTTTAGGATAATATGGCTAAAACTGTCTAGGGCTTTGATGATTGGTTTTGCTTTCTCGCCCATACTTGCAGCAGCCACACCAAAAAAGATACTAAAAACCACAATTTGCAGTATTTCGTTGGTTGCCATTGCATCTATGATACTTTTAGGGAAGATATGTTCCACAAATTTTTGTAAAGAAAAAGATTCTTTTTTAGCCATCAAATCCTTTAAAGATTCATTATCAGCCTGGCTCAAATCAATATATTTGCCTGGTTCTAAGAGATTTACAAGTATCATTCCTATCAAAAGTGACATCAAACTAGCAGAAACAAACCACAGCAAAGATTTTCCGCCCACACGCCCAACGGCTTTCAAATCACCTAGTTTGGCAATACCCACCACAAGCGTACTAAACACCAAAGGCGCAATAAT
Source organism: Raineyaceae bacterium (assembly GCA_043772375.1). GTDB lineage: Bacteria > Bacteroidota > Bacteroidia > Cytophagales > Thermonemataceae > JANYGM01. The sequence continues at coordinate 9,172 of JAYVGJ010000361.1, forward strand.
CATCTGTACCAAACGGATAAAAATAGCACTTAAAAGTTTGATATTTTTAGAAAAAGCCTCAATAAATTCTTTTGAAGTATTGAGGTGAACAATATATCCTACAAAAATACCTGCTATCATAGCCAAAATGATAGAAATAGTTAGTCTGTTTTTTTTAAGCATTAGAATTTAACTGATTATAATTTATTTTGAGTTGATTTTAAAGATAATTCAACTCAAAAATAGTTATTTTTTCTGAAAAATAGGCATTTGAGTAGTTTTTTTTATTTTTAGAATGAAATTTGTTTTTCTGTAAATTAAGTGTGAAAATCAAAAATCAAAGAAAATAAATTTAGTGTTTTATGCTATTTTTTTTTAATTTTGAGCATTATTTTTTACATCTAAGTAATTATATTTAAGTAGATTTGTATAATTAGTTTATGTTTTGATTTATCCAAAAAACTACATAATCATCTGATTATCAAATTTTTGTATTCATTCACAATTCACAATTTAAAATTCACAATTACTTATTTATGGAAGGCATCAATTATGTTATTAACGGCAAAGGGCAAAAAACCGCTGTTCAGATAGATTTAACGCTTTATGCAGACGTTTGGGACGAGTTTTTTAAGGGTTGGTTTTTGGTAAAATGGTGGGACAAGCTGGACAAACATTGGAGAGCGGCTTTTCGTGAAGTCCTGAAAACAGAAGAAAACCCTGATAAAAACCAACTTCAACAACTTAGCCAGCTTACGTATTTTATTTGTAGAAATGAAAATATAAGCAGTATTGCGCCTGTGGAGGTACTTACGCAGCTAGAAACGCTGGTAATGGCAGACACAAAAATTGCTGATTTGGCGGAAGTATCATCTCTCAAAAACCTTTCTCATATTGATTTTATCAATACAAATGTGAGCAGTTTAGAGCCTCTGCAAGATTTGCGAAATTTGCACGAGATTTATTTTCAGAATACGAAAGTAAATAGTTTAGAATTTCTTTCGTATTTGCCTAATATTCAGTCTATTGCGTTTGGAGAAACACCTGTTGAGGATATTTTTGCGTTGCGCAATATGAAAAGATTAGAAAATATTTTTGCGGCATCAAGTCAAATATCAGACCTAAATCCGCTAGAAAATGCCACAAGATTGCAGGTCTTAAATATCCAAAAAACAAAGGTAGAAGATTTGAAACCTCTCAAAAAAATCAAAAATTTAGAAGAACTTTATCTCCAAAATACGCCAATAAATTCGTTAGAAGCTATTTCTGGTATGAGCAAACTTGATAGTTTGGGGATTTCTAACACGCAAATCACGAGCCTCGCACCGCTTAAAAACCTTAGAAATCTGAAAAGATTATATTGTGAAAACTTGCCTTTGAGCAAGCCAGAACTAGAAAAAGAACTAGCAGATTTCAAGAAGAAACACCCAAATTGTAAGATTATTTTAGAAGGAATTTGAGGAGTGAGTAGTGAAATAGTGAGTAGTGTGTAGTAAAAATACATTGCTCTTTGTATTTCACTACACACTATTTTACTACTCACTACTCACTATATACTTATTAAGTGTTTTTTGTAATATGTTTTTCATTTCATCTACCAAACGCATTGGTTCTAAGACTTTTACGTCATCTCCGTAGCTTAAAATTTCCATTATCAAATCAAAATTTATCATTAAATCCAAAGAAATACGGTATTCTTGGGCATCATTGATAATTTCTTGTTGCGAGTGATGAATGGGTTGCGTTTTGATATAATTTCCACGAAAAGTATTAAAAGACAATATAATTTTTTCAATACGTTCATCAGCTTTGCGTGTTACACCAAAGCAATTTTCATAATAATTTTCTGGAGAAAAGTTGTGTTTTTCAGGCGGAATAGCACTTTTTTGAGAAATAAGCAAATCACTTATTCTATCCAAACCAAAAGTTTGTATAGTTTTTCTAGCATCTGTATAAGCTATCATGTACCAACGCCCTTTAAATTCTTTCAGTAAATAAGGGTGAGCCACACGCAATAACTCATTTTCTTGTTTTTCAGCTTGATTTTCTGCTTGGTTTTGTGGCTGATTTTCCGCTTGTAAATTAGCTTGATTAGCAAATTTATAGTAAATAAAATTCACTTGTTTACCTTCATTTATTGCCCTCACAAGGTCAGAAAGGAGTTCACGCCCTTTTGTGTAGGTAGGTGTAGAGAGTTGCACAATGGCGTTTTTCTTTTGGTCATTTCCTAGTTGCTTACGGATTTCTACTGCGTCCATTACCTTATCCACAGCATCAGAAAAACCACTCAAAATGCCTACATCTTTGAAACCTTGCAAAACGGACTCTGCTAAATTAAGCGCAAAAACATCATTTTTTGATAAACTAATGGACAAAAAACGGTATTCTAAATCAAGTTCATAAGTTATTTTTCTATCTTTTCCTTTGTTTTTTGTTCCATAAAAATAGCCTCTTTCTACATTATTAAATTCTATTGGGGCAAAAAAACCATCTCTCATTGCTCTCAAATCTTTTTCCAAAGAAGAGGCAGAATATTCTTTGTCTGTGCGTTCTTCAATAATGGCAATAATGGCAGCTTTTGTAGGGAAATTTTTTTGTCTATTGCGCAACATTTCATCTATACTAAGGTATCTTATAAGCTGATTTTTATTTGCCATAAAGCTAAGGAACAAGTACGAAGTAAGAGGTACGAAATACGAATGTGAAAATTTGATTATCAAGTTATTGTTAAAGCCATTGTTTATGTCTTCACAAATAACTTTTTTAAAGTCGTTGTTTGTGTCTTCACAAACAACCTTTAAACATGTTTTTAAGCAATTTCTGCAGAAATACCTCTATCACAAATAGCGGTACACATAGGCTCTAGGGTTTCGTAGCTGCCATATTTTACAATACATTTGCCTTTGTGGTGAATAATCAGCGTACATTGTTCTGCCTGCAATTCTCCATGTTTGCAGACTTCAATAAGTGTATCAATGACGTATTCAAAGCTATTATGGTCGTCATTGAAGACAATAAGACCACGTTCTTCTATTTCTTCTTCCATCACATCAACATCTGAAAGTGTTTTTGTGTCTTCTTGTGGGAAAAAGTTCGTAAGATGACTTATAAAATTGGTTTTTATTAGCTGGAATAACATAATTATGACAATAGTTTTGTTTTTGATAAAATTCTGATACAAAAGTAATCAAAAAATCTAAAAAATTTATCAAAAAAATAATGTTTCTTTATTTTTGATAACTACTATTTTAAGTCTAATTTTTGTCCTTGAAACTATTTGAAATAGCATTTTTTTCGTCATAATAGGGATTCATTTCACACTTAAGTAGGCTTTACTAATTAGTTTATGTTATTGAAAAATCAGCCGCCGTTGTTTGTGTCTTTACAAGCAATCACCAAAGCATTTTAATATTTTTGTTGCTTGTGAACATATAAGCAGCACTTTTGCCATTTTTATCAAAAATTTGAATAACATAAACTAATTGTAGAAACCTTTATAAAAATTTAGAAAATGGTTTGGATATGTTTTCCATTTTTTCTAGTATTCTACTGAAAATCACTAATTTTTTCATAGCACTTAGGGTGATTATTTTGGTTCACAAAACAGTCACCCTAAGTGGTTTTTCAAAATTTATCCCAGAAAACTATCCATAGTATTGAAGATTTTTGCTACCGTACACAGTTTTTGAGTTTGTGGTAAAAAACTAAATATTCTATGAAACAGCGCAATAATATAGTAACTTTGTGTTCTCAAACTCACT
>JAYVGJ010000362.1:0-14988 GCA_043772375.1 Raineyaceae bacterium
AAAAAAAGCGTTATATTGCTAATCAGCAAATTTGCAAATAATTCCTTTCTAAACATATCACAATGAATTTATATAAAAAATATCCTAAAACTGCCAAAATAGCTATTTTCACAATGGTTTTAGGCGGTTTTGTGGCACTCAAACCGCTTGATAATCCTTTTGAAATAGCCAAAAATATAGAAACTTTTGCCTCTCTCTACAAAGAAGTAAACACCTATTATGTTGATGAGCTAAACCCCAACAAAATGATGAAAACCGCCTCTGATGCTATGCTCAAAAGCCTAGACCCTTATACGGTTTTTTATACAGAAGACCAAGCAGAAGACTACCGCATAATGACCACAGGCGAGTACGGAGGCATAGGCGCAACCATAGCCACACGCAACGGGCGTGTACTTGTGAGTATGCCACAAGAAAAATATCCTGCTTACAAGGCTGGCTTGCGTGCTGGTGATGAAATTTTGGAAATTGATGGCAAAAAAGTAGCAGGAAAAAAAGATGCTGATATTTCCAAACTTCTCAAAGGGCAAGCAGGCACAACTGTCAAAATTTTTGTCAAAAAATATAACAAAACTACCCCTGAATATGTCAATGTGGAGCGTGGAAGCATTAAAATTGACAATGTAACCTATTTTGGAATGATAACAAATGATGTAGGTTATATTAGTTTAGATGACTTTAATCAGTCGGCTAGTGTAGAAGTAAAAAATGCCCTAGAAGACCTTAAAAAGAAAGGCGCAAAAAATATCATTCTTGATGTACGTGGCAATCCTGGTGGACTTTTGAACGAATCTGTTAATATTTGTAATCTTTTTATTGATAGAGATTTGGAAGTTGTACAAACTAAAGGCAAAAATCCGCAATGGAATAGAGCTTACAAAGCCCTTAATGCTGCCACAGACACAGAAATTCCGCTGATTGTGCTTGCCAATGGGCGTAGCGCATCTGCCGCAGAAATTGTGTCTGGAGTTTTGCAAGATTATGATAGAGCCATACTTATTGGACAAAGAACTTTCGGAAAAGGGCTTGTGCAGGCTACATTTAGGCTTCCTTATAATACACAAGTGAAAGTTACGACATCTAAATACTATATTCCTAGTGGAAGATGCATTCAAGCGTTAGATTATTCTCATAAGTCGGAAGATGGTGTGGCAGGAAAAACGGCTGATTCTTTGCGTAGAGCCTTCAAAACAAAAGGTGGGCGCACTGTTTATGATGGCGCAGGGCTTGAGCCTGATATTTTATTGGAAGCAACTGATAATTTGCCTGTGATTGCTAGTCTGACTGGGCAAAATCACTTTTTTGATTATGCCAATATTTATGCAACAGATAACAAAACTATCAAACCTGCACTAGAATTTTCGTTGTCTGATGCTGAATATCAAGCATTTGCAACGTGGCTAAAAGGTAAAAAATATGATTATCAAACGCCACTAGACAAACAAGTTGAGCAACTTTCGGAGATTATCAAAAAAGATAAAAATAACGCTAATCTTCAAACAACAATTAATAATCTCAAACAACAAATCTCTCAGAATAAAGCAAACGACATTCTTACCCACAAAAAAGAGATTAAAAGGCGTTTAGAAGAAGAAATTGTAGCGAGATATTACCAAGAAAGAGGTGTAATAGAAGCTAGTTTTGGTGAAGACCAAGAAGTACAAGAAGCTCTCAAACTTTTCAAAGACAAAGCCAAAATGATGAAGATTTTGAAAAAATAATAATTTTGAAGGACGAAGTTTGAAGTACGAAAATTGAAATACGAAACGAAAAAACCGCTTATAAGTTCTTATAAGCGGTTTTTATTTGTATAGAATTTTTAATAGAAAATAAAATCATTTATTTTTTGTTTAAATGAAAATAAACATTTACCTTTGCACCACAATTAAAGTTGTTATCATTTTTTCAAAATCAGTTCTATGTATTCTAAAAATTTCTCTGTAAAAGCATTATTTGTATGCTTGATTGTCCTTATGATGAACGCTAATGCGTTTGCGCAAAAGAAAATCTACGAAAATCCAAAAATGAAAGCTCTTGCACCTACACACAAAATTGTAGCAATTTTGCCTTTCAACGTAACTATCAAAATGGTAAAATTACCAAAAGGAACAACGCAAGACGACATCATCAAACAACAAAAAGCAGAAGCAACAAACATTCAAAATAGTGTTTATACGTACCTTTTACGCAAATCAAAAAAATATACAGTTAGCTTTCAAGACGTTTCTAAAACAAATGTTTTGCTTAAAAAAGCAGGTGTTACTGACGAAAATATTGGAGAAAAAACTATGGACGAGTTGGCAAAATTGCTAGAAGTTGATGCCGTTATTGGTGGAACTATTGTTACGGATAAGCCTATTTCTGAAGGTGCAGCCATTGCGAAAGCATTTTTGTTTGGTTTTGGTGGAAAATCTAATGAAGCAAAAACTACAATGACTATCCATAATGCAGCTGATGGAGAACTTTTGTGGCGTTATGACCGTACAGTAAGCGGTGGTTTGGGTAGCTCTACTGATGCTTTGGTGGAAACTATGATGCGCCAAATTGCTCGTAATTTCCCTTACGACAAATAAGCATTTTGAAGTACAAAGTTTGAAGTACGAAGCACGAAAAATACAAATAAAAAACCCGCTTATAAGATTTATAAGTGGGTTTTTATATTTTTTCTTCTTTTCCTTTCTTGTATTTCTTAGGGGTGTAGGACAAGTTGTGTTTGTAGGGGCTGGGCTTGCCCCTGCCCACATGCGAAAGCAACACGCAGAGAATTACTTATCTGTTTTATTTGTCGTGTTGCTTTCGCAAATGGCTTTCGCAAGTTGGGCAGGGGCAAGCCCAGCCCCTACATTTTAATACATTTTTAAACTTGTCCTACACCTTTTTCTTAGTGCTTACTTATGCTTACTTTATGCCCTTAGTGTTAAAGAAAAAACGCAAAATATTAATGAAAAAACTCTTTCATTTTATCAAAAAAGCCTTTTTCTTCTTTTCCAGGATTAGGAATGAAGTTTTTGGAATGTTGCAGTTTTTCTAACATAGTTTTCTCTTCTGGTGAGAGTTTTTGTGGTGTCCAAACATTGACATAAATCAATTGGTCGCCACGACTATAACTATTTATTTCTTTAATTCCCTTACCTTTCAAGCGCAAAATACGCCCGCTTTGCGTGCCTGGCTCAATTTTTATTTTTACTGCTCCATCAATAGTTGGTACTTCCACAGACGCACCCAAAACAGCATCAGTAAAACTGATATAAAGGTCAAAAATAACATTTTGTCCTTCTCTTTTAAGTTTCTCGTCTTCTTCTTCCTCAATAACTATCAACAAATCACCATATTCTCCGCCACGTGTAGGATAATTTCCCTTTCCTTGCATAGTGAGTTGCATACCGCCAATCACGCCTGCGGGTATATTGAGGCTAATAACTTCTTCTTCTAATGTTTTTCCTTCACCGTTGCAAGGCACACATTTTTGGGTAATCATCTGACCAGAACCGCTACAAGTTGGGCAAGCTGCAGCCGTAACCATTTGTCCCATCATTGTATTGACCGTCCTGCGGACTTGTCCCGTTCCGCTACAAGTGCTACAATTTTGCAGGTGAGAGCCACTTTTTGCGCCATTTCCACCGCAAGATTTGCAGGCAACGTGGCGTTTTACTTTGACTTTTTTCTCAACACCACCAGAAATCTCTTGTAAATTTATTTTGAGTTTGATGCGCAAATTTGAGCCTTTGACTCTCTGACGACCACGTGAGCCGCCAAAAGATTCTCCAAAACCACTACCAAAAATATCTCCAAATTGAGACAAAATATCTTCAAAACCACCGCTAAAATCCTGCCCACCACCGCCTGCACCACTCATACCAGCGTGTCCGTATTGGTCGTAGCGTTGTTTTTTATTGGCATCACTAAGTACGCCATAAGCCTCTGCGGCTTCTTTAAATTTCTCTTCTGCTGCGTGGTCGCCAGGGTTTTTGTCTGGGTGATATTTGATAGCTGCTTTTTTGTAGGCTTTCTTTATTTCATCTGCTGACGCATTTTTTGAAACTTCCAAAATCTCATAATAGTCTCTTTTTGCCATAATTTTAATTTGAGTTATGAATTATGAGTTGCGAGTTGTGAGTTATAAACTAAAATACAACTTAATAATGTATTCTAACTCACAACTCACAACTGAAAACTCAAAACTAATTTATTGTCCTATGACTACTTTTGCAAACCTGACAACTTTCTCGCCAAGTGTGTAGCCTTTTTCTACTGTATCTACAATTTTACCTTTCATATCTTCTGTTGGGGCTGGTATTTGAGTGATAGCCTCGTGCTTTTCAACATCAAAAACTTCACCGTTAGAATGAATTGGCATAAGTCCTTGTCTTTCCAAAGATTTCAAAAACTTGCCATACACTAGCGTAATGCCATTTTTGACAGACTCAATGCTTGTTTCTGGTGCATCCATAGATTTTGCGGCACGCTCAAAGTCATCTAAAACAGGCAAAAGTTCTAGGATAAGTTTTGCATTTGCTTGTTCCAAAAAGTCAATTTTTTCTTTGGCGGTTCTACGTCTAAAATTCTCAAAATCAGCTAATAAGCGCAAATATTTATCTTTTTGGTCTGCAAGTTCTTGCAATATTTTATTAGAAATGCCTTCAGGTGTATGTTCAGCAGCTATTTCTTCTGCGGTAACATTGTCAGTAATGCCATTACTTGCTTCAAAATTCTTAGTATCATTCTGATTATCAGCTTCGTCTGTGACATTTGGCACTTCTTCCGTTTCTAAAGTTTCTATGTTTTCCGTAGAATTGGTAGTATTTTCTGTAGAAATATTATCAGATTTTTCCGTAGGAATGTCTGTTTTTGGCGTTTGGTCTGTATTTTCGTTCATAAAAAATAGGTTTTTAAGACTTTGGATAAATGTGCGCAAATTGCTTAGTAATTTTATAAAACCTATAACACAATTTTTTTGCCAAAAGTTATTTATCCACTAAAAACTGCCATATTGACAGGGAAAATATTTGACATATTCTTATGTTATTTGAGAATATTTTAATTTTTAGCATCATTTTTGCTGATTTTTGGATAATATTTTTTACTAAATCTTATCTTTTCCACCAAAAACAACTTTTTTATGTACAGATTTCTCCTAAAAAACACTTTCAAAACGCTCCTAATGAGTCTTTTTCTCTTTTCCTTAATAAGTTGCGGAAAACCTTGTGAGCCAAGTGAAGAGCCAAAACTTAATACGAGATTTTATGGTAATTCTACCCTCAAATTCAAAAAAATGTATGCCATAGGCACTCCAAAAATTGCTTTTGAAGCCATTCCATCAAGAACTTTAGAATATGAAGAAGCTATTTTACCTATCAATATGAATGCGAAAACAACCAAATATATTATTGAAAGTGATACACGAGTAGATAGTATTACCATAGCCTACGACCTGCAAACCAACTATACTTCAAAATGCGGTTTGACTTTCATTCTCACAAATATGCGCCTTATCCCAGAAAAAAGTAGCTTTAAAGATGTAGAAGTAGAATATAGACCTCCAGGATCAAGACCGCAACCCTTTTTTCTTGACGCACCTTATGAAGCAAGTTTTGAGATGACTGTACGCTACTAAAAAATCCTATCACCAAAAACATTAAAATAAAATGAAACAAATACTATTTTTCTCAATGGTTTTTATAGGGTTATTTATTGTCCCTAAACAGTCAAAAGCGCAAGATGCTGCTACTATAACCAGATTTGGAAGCAAACAGTTAATTGTAGGCATAGATGTAGGTGTACTTGCTGTTGCTAAATTACGAGCTGTGCCACTTACGTTGCGTTATGCTACTTCAGATAGAACTGTTGCTGTTCTTTCTTGGGGATACGTAAATTTTCACTCTGATTCTGTAGCTAAAAGTGGCACTAATTATAAAAGTGCAGGTTTTTATCTTAACGCAGGAGTTGACCACATCTTCACATGGAACAAGGGTACAAAAGGGCTTTGGTGTGGTGGTGTTAGTGCTATTTTCAGCAGGGTATCAGAGTCTATGGATTATAATTTTAAAGGCAATTCTTTTGCTGATTATGTAGGAAAGATAGATAGAAATATGAATGTTTTTGGTTTAGAAACACGTGTGGGCTATTTATACGCTATGGAAACTAAAATACAAGTTTATGCAGGCATTAGGTGTGTTTTTGCTGAGGCTAATAAAGATAACTTTAGAAGTTTGCCTGTCAGATATATTCCTGGAATAGGCTACAATGCCCTGAGAAATACGAATATTATCCCTACTTTTGAGTTGAAACTGTATTATAAAATCTTGTAAACAAAGAAAAATATAATATACCTAGAAAATATCCAAACAAAATTCTTATTTTTGAGAAAATTTAAGCCTTTAATCTTCATTATAACTTAAAAATCCTCAAAATATCTCTTGAAAACTTTTATTCGTCTCTTTGGATACCTGCAACCTATTGCAAAACCTGCGTTTTTATTCATTTTCTGCTCCGTTGGTGCTGCCGTTTTTGGCGCAATAAATCTTACGCTTTTTATTCCCTTGCTGGAAGTTCTCTTTGGCAAAGTAGATGTTACGAAAATCCCTTTAAAACCTGAGTTTAGCTTGTCTATAGATTTCATCAAAAAGAATTTTAACTACTATATGCTTACTACTTTTAGTCAATACGGCAAAGTAGGTCCGCTTTATTTTGTTACTAGTGTGGTAATGGTGTCTGTTATTCTCTCTAATATGTTTAGATACGCAACCACTTGTTTGACAGAGTTCCTTAAAATGCGTTTAGTTACACGCTTACGTAAGGAAGTCTTTGAAAAAACAACTAATTTGCATCTTGGCTACTTCTCCACCCAAAGAAAAGGAGATATTATTTCACGTATTATGGGCGACATCTTTAACATAGAAGTTACCATTGTAAGTGCTTTTAAAGCAGTTTTTAAAGAAAGCGTTACTCTTATTATTTACTTTATGATATTGTACAATATTTCTCCAGAACTCTCCCTATTTTCTTTGATATTTATCCCTATTTCAGGCGGATTTGTGGCATTATTAGTGAGTAAGTTGCGTAAACACTCCAATTTGGGGCAAGACTCACTAGGAAAGCTCAATAGTATTCTTGATGAAATGCTAGGAGGACTTAAAATTGTCAAAGGATTTAACGCTACCAACTATATCAACAAGAAATTCTCTGATGAAAACACATTTTATGCCAATACAACAAAGAGAATAGCCTACCGCAGAGAACTTTCTTCCCCTTTCTCTGAAGTAATGGGTGTAATGATTATTATAGGCATCATTATTTATGGAGGTTTGCTCATATTAAAAGGAGAAAGTAACCTTAGTGCTGAACAATTCTTTGGTTTTATAGCAATGTTTTCCCAAGTAACACAACCTATCAAAGAAATTACGAATACTTTTGGGCAAACTCAAATCAGTTTGGTGTCTGCAGAAAGAGTTTTTGCGCTAATGGATACAAAACCTCTCATCACTAGTCCAAAAAATGCCCATAAAATAGTAGAATTTCAAAAAGAAATAGCCTTTAATGATGTATTCTTTCATTATAATGAAGGTGAAGAAGTGTTAAAGGGCATTAGTTTTAAAATACCTAAAGGAAAAACTATTGCGCTTGTGGGTACATCAGGCGGAGGCAAGTCCACTATTGCAGATTTGCTGCCCCGCTTCTACGACCCTACCAAAGGAAACATTACTATTGACAATATTGATTTAACAGCTTGTGATTTAGATAGTTTGAGGGCGCAATTAGGGATTGTTACCCAAGAACCCGTATTGTTTAATGATACTATCTTTAATAATATTGCCTTTGGCATTTTTGCAACGCAAGAACAAGTAGTTGCAGCCGCAAAAATAGCTAATATGCACGAGTTTATTATGGAAAAACCTGACGGCTATCAAACTAATATTGGCGACAGAGGTGCAATGCTTTCTGGTGGACAAAGGCAAAGGGTAAGTATTGCTCGTGCTATCTTGCGTAATCCTCCTATTTTGATACTTGATGAAGCCACATCTGCCCTTGATAATAAAGTAGAGAAGCTCGTACAACAAGCATTAGACAATTTGATGAAAGATAGGACTTCCTTAGTAATAGCGCACCGCCTCACGACAATACAAAACGCAGATGAAATCATTGTTTTGCAGCGTGGAGAGATAGTAGAGCGTGGTACACACAACGAACTTATGGCAAATGAAAACGGTATCTACACTAGACTTTACCGTAGCCACGAAGAACTTTAATAATTTAACAGTGTTTATTTGTTTATTGTAAGATAATAAATGTAATTCCACACGTAATTAAAATTATTCTACACCTAATTAAAATTATTACCCCCTAAATTAAAATAATTCTACAAATAATTAAAATAAATACCCAAATAATTTTAATTATTCTACAATTTACATTTAATATTCTACAAATAACAAATAAAAACTGTACTAATATTTATTTTTAACTTGCTTATACAAATGAAAGAAGGCGTTTTTTTGAAAAGAAATAGAGATAAATGGTTAGAAATGGAGAAAGAAAGTCAAAATATCTCCAAAGTTCACCCAGATAAGCTGTCTGATTTGTTTATAGAGCTAACAGATGATTTGTCGCACTCACGCACTAATCACCCTAAAAGCCCTACAACAACGTATCTTAACGCTTTAGCAGTAAAAGTGCATCAGGCTATCTACAAAAATAGGAAAGAAAAAGGTAGTCGTTTTATTACTTTCTGGACAGAGGAGCTTCCGCTAGTGTTTTACCACGCCCGTAAAGAAATTTTGATGTCCACTATTATATTTTTTGGGGCTGCATTGATTGGAGTTTTCTCCTGTGCTTATGATGATAGCTTTGTACGCTTAATTTTGGGAGATGGTTATGTAGATATGACACTCCGCAACATTGAAAAGGGCAATCCTATGGGCGTTTACCAAGACCAAAACGAAATAAGTATGTTTTTTAGTATATTTTTTAATAATATACGAGTGTCATTTTGGGTATTTATTTGGGGAGGGCTAGAAACTGTTTATGTACTTGGTGGTACGTCAATGTTTCCTCTGTTTGCATTACTGTCTGTTGGGACTGCATATAGGTTATTTACCAATGGTGTGATGCTTGGGAGCTTCCAATTTTTCTTTTATCAAAAAAACCTTTTTGTAGAGTCTGCCTCTGTGATATGGTTGCACGGTGTGGTAGAGATTTGGGCTATTGTAATAGCGGGAGCGGCAGGTATTTTGATAGGAAATAGTATTTTATTTCCACAAACCTACACTCGTTATGCCTCATTCTTAAAAGGGGCAAAAAACGGTGTCAAAATCATCTTAGGAATGATACCATTCTTCTTTTTAGCGGCATTTATAGAAAGTTTTATCACTCGTTATGCTGATATGTCTATGGTTATTAAGTTGTTTATTATCTTTGGCTCTTTGGTTTTTGTGTTGTATTATACTATTTTATTGCCTATTATTTGTTATAAGAAGACACTTTTGGCAGAAGATTTAAAATAGTGTTTTTTTTCATAAGATAGTATTTATAATAATCTTATTTTTGATTTTTGGTATTTTTTTGGTATTTTTGTGATGTTTTATGAAATAGAATAAAACAAGAAAAATTACACTCAACTTACATTTGAGCCGTTATGACACAAAAAAACTATTCAATTTTGTTGTATTATTGCTATACAACTATCACGGAGGCAGAAAAATTTAGGGAAGCACACCATCTTTTTTGTATTCAAAATAATATTCGTGGGCGCATTATTGTCGCAAAAGAAGGACTAAACGGCACTGTTTCAGGTCTTCACGCTGACTGTGCTTTGTATATAGAACATTTGAAAAATGAAGCAGTTTTTGCTGATTTTTCTACTATTGATTTCAAAATAGAAACACACGACACGCATACTTTTGAGAAAATAAATGTTCGTCTAAAAGATGAAATAGTATATTCTAGCCTTGCAGACATCAATCCAAATGAAAAAACTGGCATTCATTTAGCTCCAAATGATTTTAAGAAAATGAAAGATGAGCAAGATGTAGTGATTTTAGATGTACGTTCTAATTATGAACATAAATTAGGCAAATTTAAAAATGCAGTTACGCTTGATATGGAAAATTTTAGAGAATTTCCTGAAAAAGTAGCAGAATTATCTCATTTAAAAGACAAAAAAATCATTACTTATTGCACAGGTGGCATAAAATGTGAAAAAGCAAGTGCATTTTTGTTAGAACAAGGTTTTGAGAATGTTTATCAGTTGCACGGTGGCATCATAAAATATGGAATAGAGGCTGGAGGTGAAGATTTTGAAGGAAAATGTTATGTTTTTGACAACCGTATTGCCGTTGATGTAAATTCCGTTAATCCGAGTGTGGCATCTACTTGTTATGTGTGTGGTACGTCTTGCTCACGTATGGTAAATTGTGCCAATGCAGCCTGTAATAGCCATTTGCCTATTTGCGAAAATTGTGGTTGGACACTAGAAGGTGCTTGCTCTGTTGCTTGCCAAATGCACGCACAAAAACGCCCTTATGACGGCACAGGCTATTATGCACGCAAACCAAACGGTTATAGTGCTATGAAAAGTTGGAAAATTACAACCAAAAATTACAGTGAAAACATGTAAATAATTATAAGTTTTGAGTTATGAATTGTGAGTTAAATGCAATCTATCAAAACCTAAAAAACTCTAATATTTTAAATTATTAATTATGAAAAAAATAGCCTTTTTAATTCTATTTTCTATGATTTCTTTTGCTAATTATGCCCAAAAAGCAACTTTTTTGGTGCTTGATGCAGAAGATTTTGCGCCTATTCCGCAGGCAGTTGTACACTCGCACATAGATGCTGGAGGCAAGCAACACACAGAAAAAAATGGTACAGTTACAGTTTTTTTGGGAAAAAATGATGAGATTTTGATAGAACATATTGGGTTTTATCCGTTGCGCCTAGTAATCAAACAACATAAAGAATTTGATTACTCACAGACAATTATTGTGCATCTTACACCACTTGCGCCACATCACAAAAACGAAAGTGGGTTTACAAGCAAAAAACGCAAAAAAGACATCAAATCAGAGTTTGACTTTACACACCCAAAAACAAATTTGGACAGTGGCTTGGAAATACACGTTTTTGAGCATTATGGTGCAAAAGAAAAACGTGCTACTTGGACACAAACGCAACAAGAAAAATACAAAGGTAATTTTAATATCCTAAAATTAAACATAGATTGATGTGTGATGTATGATATATGATGTAAATACATTATTTGTCGTCAAAAAACGTCATATACATACATCACACATCATATATCACACATCACACATCATACATCAAAATGATTTCTAAGGATTTGGATTTAGCAGAGAAACTTTTACGAGCTGGGGAACTTGTGGCTATTCCAACGGAAACTGTTTATGGACTGGCTGCTAATGCCCTTGATACTTCTGCTGTTACTAAGATTTTTGAAGCAAAAAACCGCCCAACATTTGACCCACTTATTATCCATACGGATACTTTAGAAAAAGTCAAAAGTTTTGTTCTTGATTTGCCAGAAATAGCACAAAAACTGGCGGAAACGCTAGCAAAGCACTTTTGGGCAGGCGCATTGACACTACTTTTGCCTAAAAAAAATATCATACCCGACCTCGTTACGTCAGGTATGGACACAGTCGCTATACGCATACCTGCGCACCCGCTCACGTTGGCACTTTTGGCACGTTTGGAGTTCCCTCTGGCTGCACCAAGTGCTAATCCGTTTGGTTATATTAGTCCGACAACAGCACAACACGTTGAAAATCAGTTGGGTGCAAAAATATCCCTTATTCTTGATGGTGGAGCTTGTGAGGTGGGTATAGAATCCACTATTATTGGTTTTGAAGGTGAAAAAGCTATTATTTACCGTTTGGGGGGTATTTCTGTGGAAGAAATAGAGAAAATCATAGGAAAAGTAGAAGTAAGAGCCTCTTCTTCTAATCCAAAACAAACACACGCATCTACGCTAGTAGGAATGCACGCACCAGGAATGTTAGAAAGCCATTATGCACCTAAAAAGCCACTTCTTTTGGAAGATTTCAGGAAACTTCCTTCACAAAATCTTCACGAAATCTTAGAAAAGTATTCCATTGATAAAATTGGAGGACTTTTTTTTAGTGAAAATGAACCAAGTTTGTCAAAAGAAAATCAGTTAATTCTTTCAAAATCAGGAGATTATGCAGAAGCAACCAAAAATTTATTTGCTATGATGCGCCAGCTAGATACAATGAATATAGATGTGATTATAGCAGAACTTTTACCAGAAGTAGGGCTTGGACGTGCCATAAACGACAGATTGCGCAGGGCAGCAGCCAAATAATAGGCAAATATTCTCATCAAGATAACAACTTAAATATTCAGCCAATAAGTGAGTTTAAGCACAATTGAACGGTTACGAATTTTGAAATCCTCTGTAAAATAATTATCTGTATAAACCACAAATAAATCAGAAACAGGCTTAAAACGCCATTGAAGGCGTGCATTAAAATTCATATTTTCTATCTGACTGTTATACTGCAAAACCGTTGTAAGAAACAGGCTTTTTGTAAAAGATAAATCAACTCTTGGACTTATCAAAAACAGGTTGCTGGTCGTCCCTAGTGAGATAACTCTGTTAAAATTAGCAGCTAGAGAGAAAGTCCCCAGCGGCTGCAAACGGTAGCCAAAACTCCCACCCAAATTAAATAAATTCCCATCATAATAGTTCTGATAAGATTGATTAATGCCATAGGTAAACAACTTACGCCCATCAGAATTATAACCAAAATTCCAGCCATACATCTCATAAGAAGTACCTGCTTTCAGCTTTGTTGGTTGCCCTGTGTTGCTTGGGTCAAAATCTCTAAAAAGTTTGACAAAATTATTAAAAAAACTAAAATTTATGCCACTTGTATTTTTAAAACTTGCATTGTAGCCAACAGCGTGCGTTCTATCAGTCAAATCCAAAGGTTTTACTACGTTTGCAATATCAAATAAAGTCCAATAAAAATTACTATAAAACGTGAGTTGTTGCCTATTTAGATTAGAATTTGTATTTGGTTTGGGGAAAAAATTAAAGGCAGCAGAGGGCTCTAAACGCCAATGCCCAAGCCTACGCACAAATCCAATGTCATTGGGATTGTAGTTTGTGCCAACATATTCGTGATTCCAATTAAAATTGAATTTTTGTACTGTATAACCCAAATACGAGGCGTGTGTGTAAGTATCTGTTAGTTGTTTGTCTGTGAGGAGTTTATGATAAAAAAACTTCCCCACCCAACGGTTATTAGCAGAAAACATATTATAATCTAACCCTATGATACGTGTATAATTTTGGTTATTGAGTTCAAAATTTCCATTTGCATCTGTGGTACGTTGCCTATTAACAAAAATCCCTGCAATATTGGAACGTGTAAAAATACGCCTTTGAAATGTTGCTACGCTATAATTTGTAGCTAAAATGCCTTTGTCCTTGTCCGTTCCTGTTTGCATATTAAGCGCACCAATACGCCAATCTTTATTGAGTTTTCCGCTTAGTCTTGCGCCATAAAGAATAGGATTTTGGACAATAAGTCCTGTACTTGTATCTCGCCCAATACCTATTCTACGAGAGAAAAAAGGGCGTATTTGACTAAAACCAGAGCGTGCAAACAAGTCTGAATTTTCAATAAAAAACTGTCTTCTTTCAGGAAAAAAAATCTCAAACCTGTCCAAATTGGTAACTTGCGCATCTACTTCTACCTGCGCAAAGTCTGGGTTAAAAGTAAGGTCAAGATTGAGGGAAGGTGTAACAGCAATTTTGGCATCTCCACCTATGTTTGCACCTAATTTTGCGGAGGTATTTTTTTCTTGATTTTTGTTGTAAGTTGTTGTAATATAAGGAATTAGAGAGATATTTCTGGTAGGTTTTGGGAGAGGTTCAGAAAATAGTAGTTTACCTGTAAAACCAAGATTAGAAAGTCCAAAATTTCTATTAACAGGCACCCACGAAGAAAATTCGTTTATTTTACGTGTGCTACGCCCAAAATTTACAAACCATTCATTTGAGCCATTTTTATAGCGTATGGATTTGAAGGGAATAGCCATTTCAACAGTCCAATAGTCTTCATATTGCGCTGTTTTGGAGTACCATTTATTGTCCCAGTCAGCATCAGAGCCTTGTCCGCCCCCATTAGCAACAAGCCCCTCACGTTGCACTCCCAGCGGATTTACTGTAAAAGCAAAGCCATTGGTTTCATCTAAAAAAGAATCAAAAACGAAAAGAAAAAAATCACTACTTGGCGCATTAAAATCTCTTTTGAGCGAGGTGACGACATAATCCTCTGGTTTTTGATTTTTGCAAACTGCAGAAACATAAACAAAATTATCATCAAAAAGCATTTTGACTTCTGTTTTTGTAGTTGCGAAAGCGGTATCAAAAGGAAAATTTTGAAAAAAATCTTTAGCTATTTCCGCATTCTGCCACGCTTTCTCGTCTGCTATTCCATCAATATTGATATTTTCAGTTGTTTTTTGCGCTTTGAGTTGGTATTTTTCTCTGTCTATTTTGTTTTGGCAAAATGCTATATTGGGAAGCATTTGAGATAAAAATAAGCCTAAAAAGAAGACACTAAAATATTTTTTCAATGAATTTTTTAATATGTTTTTTGATTGTTTTTTTTGATTGGTTTTCATTCTACTGAAAGTAGTTATTAGATTTTTTTGAAAATTAGTTTAGTTAGGTGAATATTTTTTGTTGTAGTAGTAGAGTTTATGAATAATTCTATTTTCAACCACCCCTAACCCCTCCTTAGGAAGTAGGGGGACTTTTCAAAGACATTTTTGAGTTATTCATAAATTAGAATTTTTATGTCTTGATAATCAATGAATTATGTAGGGTGCGACCCTTGTGGTCGCCCTGTTTGAATAGGTTTAAAATCTGACTTTGTACTTTATTTTGCGTATTTGCTCGTCGAGTTGCTTTCGCTTGTTTGGGCGACCACAAGG
>JAYVGJ010000363.1:0-6646 GCA_043772375.1 Raineyaceae bacterium
ATAGCGTTTATGAATAACTCAAAAATGTCTTTGAAAAGTCCCCCTACTTCCTAAGGAGGGGTTAGGGGTGGTTAAAAATAGAATTATTCATAAACTCTACTATATTATTTCTTTTCAAAAAACAATCAAAAATGTTAGATTATCTTATTATAGGACAAGGAATTGCAGGAACTACACTTGCAGAAACCCTCTTAAATCACCAAAAAACGGTGCTTGTCGTCAATGATGAAACAGGATTTAGTAGCTCACAAGTAGCAGCAGGCATTTTCAATCCGCTAACAGGCAAAAAACTGCATAAAACGTGGCTTGCGGACAGTTTGTTCCCTTTTTTGGAGAAATTTTATACTGATTTAGAAAAGAAACTAAATACTAAATTTTTTCATAAAAAAGCTATTTATAGACCTTTCAGAGGTATAGACGAGCAAAATGAATGGCTTTTGCGTGCTAGTTTGCCTGAATATGAACATTATTTAGACAACAATCCTGATAATCAAAATAATAACTATCAAAATGATAGTTATCAAAACTATATCAAAAATCCGTTTGGTGGAATAGCCACAAAACAAGCAGGTTACGTTGATTTGCCTACGCTTTTGCGTGCTTATAAGACTTTTTTAGTAGAAAAAAATGCTTACATCAATACAAATTTTTTGTATGAAGATGTCATTTTTGAGGCTGATAAGGTGATTTGGAAGGAATTTTCAGCAAAGAAAATTATCTTTTGTGAAGGCGTAAAAGCTACTAAAAATCCATTTTTAGAACATTTGCCATTTTCACCCGTGAAAGGAGAAATTTTAGAAATAAAACTTTTACAAGACAACAATAAAAACATCAATTATAGCCCTAATATCATCAATTTGGGCGTTTCTCTTGTTCCTATTCAGCAAAACCAAACCATTAGAGTAGCTTCTACGTATAGTTGGCAACCGCTAGATTGGGAAATAAGCGCAAAAGCCACACAAGAACTTACAGAAAAAGCCGCTCAAATACTTTCTGTGCCATTTGAGGTAGTTGGGCAAGTGGCTGGTGTGCGTCCTGCAACCAAAAACCGCCGCCCAATAGTGGGTTTGCATCACAAAAACGCACTTATTGGCGTTTTTAATGGTTTGGGAAGTAAAGGGGTTTCTCTCGCACCTTATTTAGCACATTGTTTTTATGAATTTTTGGAAGAAAATATACCTTTACCAAATGAAATCAATGGCGTTTAAGGAATTGTGAATTAGAAATTGTGAATTAAATGCAAAATGCTAATAATCAAATAGTTATATAATTTTTAGGTTTTTTACGTCAAAAACAAAAATTGCATTATTTCAATATTTTATATAACTTTTCAAGTAAATGATATTTTTTAGCGTATTTTCTTTGAAAAGAACAAAATTTTTATCAATATTGATGAAAATTTGAGAATAAAGCATCTCAATATCAAGGTAACTAAGAAAAATTACAATAAAATATATTTTTTCATAATATGGCATTACTTGGAAGAATACTTAAAGAAGGTATAAAATTACGCAAATTTAAGGCACAAGCAAAATTATCACCATTTACACTACAAAAAACTGAACTTTTGCGCCTACTCACACACGCAAAAGATACAGATTTTGGAACTACTTACGACTTTGAGCAAGTTATAAGACTTATACAAACAGAGCCAAAAAATAGCCGTAAGTTTTACGAAGCCTACAAAAAACTTGTGCCTACGCACAACTATAATAGTATGTTCAAAAATTGGTGGCATAGGGCAAAAGCAGGGGAAAGTAATGTTTGTTGGCGAGGGAAAGTAAAATATTTTGCCTTGAGTTCTGGGACATCAGAAGCAGCATCAAAATACATTCCTGTTACCAAAAATATGCTTAAAGCTATGCGCAAAACAGGTTTGAGGCAGGTTTTGAGCCTTATCAATTTCCCAGAAATGCCTAGCAATGTCTATGAGGCGGGTACATTGATGTTGGGCGGAAGTACAAACCTAAAATATAACGGTATCTCGTATGAAGGTGATTTAAGTGGGATTACGACAGGACAACTGCCTTTTTGGGCGCAAAGATTTTATAAACCAGGCAAGAAAATTGCTAAAAATTCTGATTGGAACGACAAACTACACGAAATAGTTTTGCAAGCTCCCAAATGGGATATTGGCTTTATTGCGGGTGTGCCTGCGTGGATACAAATGCTTCTGGAGCAAATTATAGCACATTATAAGGTCAAAAATATTCACGAAATTTGGCCTAACCTAAGCATCTACGCACACGGTGGCGTGGCATTTGAGCCTTATAAAAGCAGTTTTAGTAAACTGGTGGCACATCCGCTTATTTATTTGGAAACTTATCTAGCTTCTGAAGGATTTATTGCCTACCAAACTCGTCCAAATCCAACAAATGAAACTGCCACAATGCAAATTGTCTTAAATAATGGTATTTTCCACGAGTTTGTGCCTTTTAATGAAGAAAATTTTGATGACAATGGCGAAATGAGAGAGAATGCACAAACTTTTATGATAGATGAAATTGAGGAAAATAAAGATTATGCTCTTTTGCTTTCTACCTGCGCTGGTGCGTGGCGTTACCTTATAGGCGACACCATTAGGCTCGTGGACAGGCAACGCTCTGAAATCATTATTTCTGGACGTACAAAGCACTTTTTGAGCTTGTGCGGAGAACATCTTTCTGTTGATAATATGAACAGAGCCGTTAGAAGTGTTTCAGAAGAACTAAAAATTGATATAAATGAGTTTACAGTAGCAGGTATTAGTTATAAAAATTTGTTTGCACATCATTGGTACATTGGCACAGATGATGCCGTTGATGCCGTTATTTTGAAGGAAAAAATTGATAAAAAATTAGCGGAGTTGAATGATGACTACCGCACAGAACGCACTGCCGCACTCAAAGAAATATTTGTTACAGTGCTTGCTGATGATGTTTTTGCGGGTTGGATGCGCAAAAGAGGCAAAGAAGGCGGACAGAATAAATTCCCTCGTGTGATGAAAGGGAAAATACTAGAAGATTGGCTAGAATATCTTAAGGAATTAGGAATTGTGAATTAGGAATTGTGAATGGAATACAATTTTTGACAATAAACAATGTATTTCTAAAGCCGTTGTTTGTGTCTTCACAAGCAATAAATTTGAAAAATTATGAAAAATTGTAAGGATTTTGTGAAAGAATTGCAGGAACAAGGCATTTTTTGGTCGTATGACAAAAATAAACTTTTACCTGATGAAATTGTCATAGAACATACATTGCTTTATGCGGATATGCCGTTTTTGAATGATTTATTTGTTTTTTTTGATAAGAAAACTATTCAAAATGTATGGGAAAAGCGTATTTTAACTGATTTGCGCTATCCACAACTGAATTATTTTTTGGCGGTTTTTTACTTTGAAATTAAAAACCCTAGAAAATTTATCAAGCAAAAGCAACAACAAAATAACCGTTATGATACAATTAAAAAACACCAAGTAAAAATATGATAAAATATTCTAATTTGGATATATTTGTGATATACTCTTCAAATGAAGGTAGGAATGATTTATTTGAAGCGTCTCTTCCTGGTATGGATATTGAGCATCAAAATCCTTCTGGTTTTTTGAATGCAGGAGGCGGAATTTGTATTTATTTTGATAAATATATCAATATTTTTTATTCTACAAATTATTATGTTTTATTGTATCCTGTCTGCTTTTTAACACATTCTTTGTACTGGCTAAGAAATGAAAAGTGTGATGAATGGTTTGATACAAATGATAATTATCCTTATGATGTTGTAATTGTGTATAATAACGAGTTATTGAGAATTCAGAATGTTGATGAGAATAATATCAATTTGTCGTTTACTTTGTTGGAAGAAAGAAAAATAAAAACACGTAGAAATCCTTATTTTAAAGATATTATAATCAATAAAAATGATTGGTATAATGCTACTCAAACAGCTTTAGGTGAGTATTTTAAGGTTTTATTAGAGGTAATATCTTACGAGCCTAATGATGAAAAGGCTAAAATATTACTACAATATTATGATGTTTGGAATAAATTACCAAAAAGGTTGTAAAGTATCAAAAAGTGTATTTCTATGTCTTCCCTGTGCCTATGTGGTGAAAAAAATGAAAGAAAATTATGAAAAATAACTTAAAAAATTAATGGAAAACGACAAAATAACTGCTCAACTAAAATCCCTAGACGAAAAATATTCGCTCACAGGGCAAGACCTTTCCGCTAATTTGGAAGGACTTTTGCACGCTGATTATTTGCGTTATTGGGATTATATACACGTAGATACACTTCTCACGCTACAAAAACCTCGTACAAATATACCTGACGAGTTTATTTTTATTGGGTATCACCAAATTACAGAACTTTATTTTAGGCTGATATTGTGGGAAATGGAGCAAATTGCTAACCAAAAAGACATAAAAAGTCCCTATTTGGTGGATAAAATGCAACGTATTTGCCGCTATATGGAGCTACTAGTAAAATCTTTTGATGTAATGGTTGATGGAATGGACGTAGAGCAATTTAAGCAATTTAGAATGGCACTTTTGCCTGCTAGTGGCTTTCAGTCGGCACAATTCAGAATGATAGAAGTTTGTTCTACAGATTTTAAAAACCTTGTTAATAAGGAATTTAGAGCAAATATCAATGAAAATACGACACTTCAAGAAATGTATGAACACGTTTATTGGAAACAAGGCGCAACAGAAACCGCCACAGGCAAACGTACCATTACGCTAGAGCATTTTGAAACAAAATATGCCCTTAGTTTGCAGCATTTGGCAAATGATTACAAAAATAAAAATCTTTGGCAAAAGTTTTCAGAAATTAAACCAGAAGATGAAAATTTTAGTTTACTAAAAGAATTATACCGCAAATATGATAATCTTGTCAATATTCAATGGACAATGGCGCATTTGCGCTCCGCAGGAAAATATTTGACACAACAAAAAAAAGCAGGTGAAGCAGCAGTTGCTGTTCCTGCCACAGGAGGCACTAACTGGACTAAATATCTGCCACCAAGACATCAAAAACGTATTTATTTTCCAGAACTTTGGAGCGAACAAGAAAAAGAAAATTGGGGACTTTGAAGAGATGTGTGATATATAATGTGTGATATATGATGTAAATACATTGTTTATCATCAAAAAACACATCACACTTCACACTTCATAATATCATACATAAAATATGACAAATCAAGAAATAAAAGCACTTATTTCTCTTCTTGAAGATGATGATAATGAGATACTTACACATGTAGAAGAAAGATTGGGCGCACTTGGAGAAACGGTTATTCCAATGCTTGAAGACGAGTGGGCAAGCAACCTTAATCCAAAACTGCAAAATAGGATAGAATCTCTTATTAAGCGACTGCAATTAGATGCCGTCAGTTTGCGCCTGCAAGAGTGGGTGGACAACTACCAAAATGACCTTTTGCGTGGAATGTGGGCTATTGCAAGTTATCAATATCCAACACTTTCTTTGGAGGATTTGCGCAAAGATTTTGAGCAAATTTATTACGAAGTTTGGCGCAAATTTCAACCTGATTTAGCTCCTAGTGACGAGGTTCGTATGCTAAATGCCATTATTTTTGGAGATTTGCAGTTTGGTGCAAATAACCAAAATTTTCATTCTCCTGGCAATAGTATGATAAATGTTGTTTTAAAAAGTAGAAAGGGTAATCCTATTGCGCTTTGTATTGTGTATATGCTTATTGCACAAAAGCTAGGAATGCCCGTTTTTGGCGTGAATTTGCCTAATTTGTTCGTTCTAACCTATAAAAGCCCAGACAAAACTTTTTACATCAATGCTTTTTCACGTGGGCTTATTTTCTCTCGTAGTGAGATAGATAGCTACATTGCACAACTTCATCTTCCTCAAAAAGAGATGTTTTATGAGCCTTGCACCAATTTGGATATTGTCAAAAGAGTGCTAAGAAACCTAATGCTTTCTTTTGAGCAACTAGGAGAAAGAAACGAAATAGCTGATTTGGAGAAACTAATGCGGATTTTGATTTAATTTAGATAACGATATTGATAAAAAAACCTCATTTCATTTTTTTTATTTGTATTAAAATCCTGAAAGGATTTAATAATAATAGCCGTAAGTCGTACTTACGGAACGTGGTAATAATGTATTAAAAATATTTATTAAAATAAAAATAATGGAAAAAATTTGTCCAATTACACAACAAAAATATGCTGCTAGTACAGAAATAAACCCTGTGTTTATCAAAACAGCCCTTCAAGAAATCATCAAACAGAAAAATCCTGCGTGGCAAAATACAGAAGGCGTTTCTCCTGAAGGTTTGAATATCATCAGAAATGAATATATTTTGCAGATTTTGAAGCAAGAAAAAGAAGAAATAATCACTTTAGATAAAAAACTGTTGGAGGCAGTTGCTAAATATGAAAATAAAGCAAGTATTCCACTCAAAGATGATGATGACGAAAATAGTACATTTGGGCAACGTATAGCTGATAAAGTAGCTGCTTTTGGCGGAAGTTGGACGTTTATTATTTTATTTATGATGATTATTATTGTTTGGATAAATATCAATATTTTCGTTTTTAATGACAAAGGCTTTGACCCATACCCATTTATTTTACTTAATTTGATTTTGTCGTGTTTGGCAGCCTTGCAAGCACCTGTAATTA
>JAYVGJ010000364.1:0-5925 GCA_043772375.1 Raineyaceae bacterium
AGTTGTGTTATCAGCAAAAGTAGAATTAGTAAGATTTAGACTACCATTCATAAAATAAAATGCGCCACCTTTATCTGGCGTGCAACTATTACCTTCAAACGAGCATTTATCCATAGTCAAGGCACTTCCTTTGTTAGCATAAAAAATAACATTTAGTGCGCCTGCTTGGTATTGTGCCTTATTATTGATGAAAGTACAACCGCACATAGACATTGTATTATTGATGCCATTTTGATCAACACCATCAACATAAATTGCGCCACCACTTCCTCCTTTGTCAAAAGTGCCTCCAGTTCCTGTCGCTTCATTATTTTCAAATTTACAGTTGATAAAAGTTTGAGAACTACCAATAGTGCCGACTGCGCCGCCATTTGCCGCTTTATTATTGCTAAAAATACAATTAGCAAATAAAACCTCTTTGTAGCCACCTGTATGCACTGCACCACAAGCATCAGCGTTAGAAAGTTGGCTTTCATTGTTGTTAAAAGTAACATTGAGAACTTTCAAACTACCAAAAAATCTCCCCAAAATAGCTGCTCCACCTAGTTCATTGCTAGCTTTTCCATTGATAAGTTTCATATTTTGGATGGCAAATAAAGTGCCTTCTCCTTGATTAGCAGGAGCTTGTTTATCAAAAATACGTACAGAATTATTGCCACTAATGGTCAAAATATCCTTTCCATCAATAATCACTTCTTTGCGTGCAGGTACATCTAACGAGCTTGTAAGTGTGAGTGTAAAAGGCGCAGAACCACAATTACAGTTGATTTTTCCACCTGCCGTAATGAGGGTTTGAAGGGCGGTTTGTGTGCAACTTGCAGGCGTGCCATCTCCCCAATTACTTGCGCCTGCCATATCCAGAGTGGGCGGAGCAGCACAAACAAGCGTTACAGGTGTACTGATAATTGGGTCTGGTGTTGGGTCTGACTTAGATTTACATGCAAAAATGCCACTTGCTACGAGCATAGATAAAAATAAATTTTTCATAAGATGTTGTTTGAATTTTTTGTTGATTTTTGGATTAAACTCTTTTGGATTGGATTTACTATTCTGTTTTACGCAAATATATGTTCTTTTGTTTCAGTTACTTAGTTTTTTGTGAATATTATCAAAATAAAAACTTACATTGAATTTAGAGGAATTTGTAATAAATAATTATTAAATTTACAAAAAAAATCATTTTATGATAAAAAAAGTAACTAATCTTAAATTTTTCATCTTGTTTTTATGGGTTTTAGGTGCAAATAGCTCCCTTTCACAAGCACAATTCAAGAAAATATTTAAATATAAGAAAATAATACAAGACACTAACTATGTCAGAAGTTATTATCACAAACTAACTATTACCAATTTTTTTGTTTCACGTTTCTATGAAATCAGCCTTACGCACCCAGAAAACACTAAAAGTGGCAATAACTATAGTAGTGCTTTGCCTGCAGGTTATGCTTTGGCTATAGACTACAAATGGCTTGCGCTTGAATATTCTTTCAAATTGCCTTTTGATGAACGCCCAACGTGGCAACGTACTTTTCGTGGTGGGCTTACAGGCAAACGCTTTTGGATAAAAGGTTTTTGGAAAGAATTTAGAGGAATGAACAAAACTGAAATAACTTTTGATGATGTTTTTGCTGAAAATAATACTCGTTTTAGAGAAGATGTTTATTCGCAACAAGCTTATTTTAACGTGCTTTATGCTTTCAATAAACGTAAATACTCTCATTTGGCAGCACTTTATATGGTGGATAGGCAGATGAAAAGTGCAGGTTCGTGGGCAGTAGGAATGGCTTTTATGCGCAACTACACACGCGGGGATTCTAGCGTTATCAGACTAAATCCCAAACAAGAAAGTAAAGATGATATTACGAAAATTGGAGCATTATCTGTATTTGTGCAGGGAGGATATGCGCATACATTCATATTTGCAAAGAAAAAGATATTTGTTAATGCTAGTTTGTTTCCTGCCTTTGGTGTGCAACAGACTAGGGTTAAATTTGTGGATAAAACAACAGAAAGGCAAGCCATAAAAATTGGCTTTCATAATGAGGCACAAATGTCGTTAGGGTATAATGACAAGCATATTTTTACAGGTATTAGGGTAGAAAATTTGTTTTTCTTAGATGATTTGGATAGTAAAAGTTACCACAACTACGCCCTTACACAAACAAGAATATTTTTTGGTATAAGACTTTGAGGTAATTGTGAATTATGAATTGTGAATGAACACAAAGTTGTGATAATTAACTATTTTGCAAAACGTAGCCATTTGATTTATCAAATGGTGTTTTGGCACAAAACAAATGATGTGGAATAGATTTTAGGCTATTAAATTTATCAAAACTTTTGCCTTATTGTTTCAGTTTGATAAATAAGTTGTAAATTTGTACGAAATTCTAAAAATATCATTAAAATATTATGTCAGAAATAAAAGAAATAAAATCAGAAGTAAAAGATACACTAAAGCTACAAGATATGCCTCTTAAGGCTAATTTTGACCTCAATAGTAATTTTAATGAAGCAATAGACTTTTATGAAGAGCCAGAAGCTACGTTTTCAATGCACCCAAAAAAGTTTATGTTATGGCTTTTTATTGTGAGTATTGTAATGATTTTTGCCTCTATGACTTCCGCCTACATTGTGCGTCAGTCAGAAGGAGATTGGCTACAATTTGCCCTTCCTGATGCCTTGTGGGCAAGTACGGTGGTGATTATTGTCAGTAGTTTTACGGCACAATGGGCGTACAATGCTGCTAAAAAAGACAATACCAAAAATATGAAAATTGCTATGGGGCTTACTATGGTGCTTGGTGTAGCTTTTTTGGTGTTGCAGGTAGTAGCGTGTGGCGAGATGATAGAAAATAATATTTATTTTGGTGGCGTGGATAGGGCAAATAATGCCGTAAATCCTTCTGGGTCATTTGTTTATGTATTGTTATTTTTGCACGCAATGCACCTCATTACAGGAATTATTTTCTTGTTTTTGGTAGGAATAGCTGTTTTTAAATACGAAGTCCACTCACAGGCAACCACAAGAATACAAATGAGTACCATTTATTGGCACTTTTTGGGCGGTTTGTGGGTTTATTTGTTTGTGTTTTTGGTGATAAATAGGTAATAATTATGAATTGTGAATTATGAATTGTGAATGAATACAAGGCATTGATTACATAATTTTAACATTTGGAAAAGTGGACTTATTAGCGTACTTTTGCGTTTTAAAACTTTAAAAATAATTAAAATAATAAAATATGAGTTTACTTGTTGTGGGTTCTGTTGCTTTTGATGCCATAGAAACGCCTTTTGGCAAAACAGACAAAATTATTGGTGGCGCAGCTACTTACATTTCTCTTTCTTCTTCTTACTTCACCAAAAATGTTAAATTGGTGGCGGTTGTAGGCGGAGATTTTGCCAAATCAGATATTGAAATGCTACAAAAGCACGGTGTCAATACGGAAGGTTTGCAGATTAAGGAAAATGAAAAATCATTTTTCTGGTCTGGAAAGTACCATAATGATATGAACAGCCGTGATACACTCGTTACAGAACTCAATGTTTTAGGAACTTTTGACCCAATTATCCCTGAAAGCTACCAAGATTGTGAGTATTTGATGCTTGGAAATTTGGCACCCGCTGTGCAGAAAACTGTCATAGAACGCCTAAAAAAACGCCCTAAACTTATTGTAATGGATACAATGAATTTTTGGATGGAAATTGCAATGAGTGATTTGCTAGAAACTATCAAATTAGTTGATGTGCTTTCTATCAATGATGAAGAAGCTAGGCAACTTTCTAGAGAATATTCTCTGGTGAAAGCAGCTAAAAAAATTATGGAATTAGGCGTTAAAACGCTCATTATCAAGAAAGGAGAACACGGAGCGTTGCTTTTCCACAAAGACCAAATATTCTTTGCACCAGCACTTCCACTAGAAGAAGTTTTTGACCCAACAGGCGCAGGAGATACATTTGCAGGCGGTTTTATTGGTTTTATTGCAAAAACAAAAGATGTTTCTTTTGACAATATGAAACGTGCTTTGATTTATGGCTCTGCAATGGCTTCACTTTGTGTAGAAAAATTTGGCACAGAACGCCTTTTAGACCTTTCGCAAGATGACGTAAATTCACGAGTGCAAGAATTTATTGATTTGGCACAATTTGAAATACAATTAGCATAGGAATAAGTGCGAAATAAGAAGTGCGAAATACGAATTTAAAACTTTGATTATTAAGTTATTATAAAAACTAAAAAATTAAGTTATTTAATTTCCGTTCCCTAAGAAACAGATTTTTTAAAAGCGGTTGAATTGTATAAACAATTCAACCGCTTTTTTTATTAAATTTTATACTATTTGGGTTTGGCACTCGTTTTGCTATTGGATTTGAAAATTGTAACGCAATTTTGACTGATTCAATTAACTAAACTCGTTCTAAATGATTTAAACACTTTTTTATGGAAATTTTGACAAAAAAAATAATTTCAACTTTCTTAATTTGCTTAATAGCATCTTTTGGGCTTATAAGCACGCTACAGGCACAATCAGGTACAGACAACGGAGACGACCTTCCGCTCAAAAAGAAAACAAAAAATTATACAAATGATGAAGATTTGTATTTTATGCCTGGTGCTGGATTTACTGTTTATGCACCTTCAGAGGATACATTAGGCGTTTTTTCTGGTGGAAATATTGATTTTTTATTTTTCTCAAAAATCAACCAAAATAATAGGAGAGGACCAAGTCACGTGCGTTTTTATGGCAAATTAGGTGTATTGAATAGTTCTAAGAAAAATATTGCTACAATGCTCACCTATTCTGCTGGTGTTACTTTTTCGTTTGAAAGAATGCCCAAACGTGATTTTCTAATTCCTTATTTTGGCGCAGAAATTGGTAGTATTACCCAAAAACAGCTTAGTGCTTCTTTTCAAATTACACCTGTTGCAGGCTTACACGTAGTAGCAAAACCTAATATATTTGTGAATATTCACGGAGGTTATGTGTTTCCAAATACTAATGCAGACGCTTTGCGTGGCTACACAGGACAAATAACAGTTAATTTTTCTTTTTGGTAAGATAAAAATAAAGGTTTGGACTAGGATTTTTAAGATTTCGCTACCGTACGCAGTTTAAAAACGCCCTGGTTTGTGTCCCCACAAACCAGAATGAGGTAGCATAACCACCCATTTCTTATGATAGGAAATATTTTTTTTGTCGTAATTGTTGGTTTGGTGGGGACACAAACCAAGGAGGTTAAGATAAAAATAAAGGTTTGGACTAGGATTTTTAAGATTATAAAATTAGAGGATTTAAGACATTTTTTGTATTAAATCCTTATTTTTACTCATTTTATTTCTCTCAAAAAGGCTAAAAAGTGCTATCTTTGCATAAAATAAAGCGTTAAACATCTTGTAAAATGGCAAAGAAAAAAGAATGGCGTGAGGGTGAAATAGTACT
Organism: Raineyaceae bacterium; assembly: GCA_043772375.1. GTDB lineage: Bacteria > Bacteroidota > Bacteroidia > Cytophagales > Thermonemataceae > JANYGM01. The sequence goes on from JAYVGJ010000364.1 coordinate 5,444, forward strand.
TGCATTTAGCCTCACTAAGATTATCAAACCGCTCACTCCAAAAATGATAGAATGGATGAACGTGGAAAAGCCCGTTTTTTCTGTGGGTGAGCAGTATCTTTTTGATGATACCTACGAAATAGGGCAAAATCTTATTAGTACGTGGAGTGAAGAAGACCTTAAAATGCACTTTATTAGTCCCGTTTTGAAATTAGGAAACGTAATGACTGATACTAAATTTGTGTCTTTTTTTGATAAAAAACTTACTGCAGAAGTACAAGGCTATCAACTTTCCGTAAAAGCTGATTTTGTAATTGGGAGTGGTTTAATGGATTTTATGCAAAAACCTTATTTCCATTTTCAGGAATATAAACCTGATAAAAATCCAACGGGCGACTCTATGGCGCAACTTTTGGAGGCTTTTTTGATAGCTCAAAAAAATAATGATGATGGAAAACCGCTTTATGGTTGCGAGGTGAATGGTGCTAATTGGATATTTCTGA
>JAYVGJ010000365.1:0-3427 GCA_043772375.1 Raineyaceae bacterium
ACAGAAAGTACATTATTGTGACATAATGGTTGTTTGTGAAGACACAAACAACCATTATGTCACAATTTAAAAATCATTACAAGCATAGCACTACCAAATACTTTTGCTTATTTCCCTTATATGCGTAGTGGCTTACGCACAAGCACAGGTTGCCAGAAGTTTGGAAGAAATGACAAATAAAATAGATAGTTTGGATTTATCACATAAAAATTTAACTAAAATACCAATGAAGGTATTTCAATATAAAAATTTGAAATATTTAGATTTAAGTAACAATCAAATTGGTTTTTTACCAAAAGAAATAGGAAAATTAAAAGATTTGATGGATTTGTGTTTTATTAATAACCAACTTATTTCTCTACCAAAAGAAATAGGGAGACTAAAAAAAATGAAAATTTTGAGTTTTTATGGTAACAAACTAACATTTTTGCCAAAAGAAATAAATCAATGGAAGGAGTTGGAAGAAATAGATTTAAGCAACAACAAGCTAACATTTTTGCCAAAAGAAATCAGTCAATGGAAAAATTTAAGAGAAATTGATTTAAGCAACAACAAGCTAACATTTTTGCCAAGAGAAATCAGTCAATGGAAAAATTTAAAAGAAATAATTTTAAATGATAATAGTTTTGCTATTTTACCTAAAGAAGTCTGGAACTTAAAATATTTAAAATACTTAAACTTAAATAATAACAAGGTGAAAGTTTTGCCTAAAGAAATTGGCAACTTTGAAAATTTACTATATTTGGATATTGTTAATAATAATCTTACATTCTTGCCCAAAGAAATTGGGAAATTAAAAAAACTTATACGTTTAAATTTAGAAAATAATAATATTGCCATTTTGCCCAAAGAAATCACAGAATTAAAAAACTTAATGGACTTGCATTTGAAAGGTACAAAAATACACTATTTGCCCAAAGATATTGGAAAATTAAGAAGTCTAGAGTATTTGTATTTAGATGATATACTTTTTTCTACTAATGAAAAAAGTAGAATTAAGAAGTTATTACCTAATTGCAATATAAATTTCTAACATAAAAGCATTTCCAAATGTTAAAAAAGGCGTTTTTAGAAAAATGGTTTGCAAAATAAATTACATAAATTTTTATTCCAAAATTACTTTCTGAGGTGTATATTTGAGTTTTTTTCTTAATTTTGTGAAAAATTTAAAATTCATCATTACAAAGAAACACTAATGACAAGTAAAATAAGAATAGCAGTACAAAAATCTGGTAGGCTTAGTGAAGCCTCTTTAGCCCTCATCAAAGAGTGTGGTATAGATTTTGGCGGTACAGGTACAGGCAGGCTGAAGGCAGAAGCAAGTAATTTTCCTGCGGAAATACTTTTTTTGAGAGATGATGATATTCCTGGTTATGTGGCTGATGGTGTGGCTGATATTGGTATTGTAGGTGAAAATGTAGCCATAGAAAAGTCCCCAAATACTAATATTGTGTATAGATTAGGATTTTCTAAGTGTCGTTTGTCGCTTGCCATTCCCAAAGGCGAAATTTATACAAATTTAACTGATTTTGAAGGCAAAGATATTGCTACTTCTTATCCAAAACTATTGCAAAATTACTTAAAAGAAAACAATGTTTCTGCCAAAATCCACGAAATAAGCGGTTCTGTAGAGATTGCGCCAAGTATTGGACTTGCTTATGGCATTTGTGATATTGTAAGTTCTGGAAGCACACTTTTGAGTAATGGATTAAAAGAAGTAGATGTTGTTTTCCGCTCTGAAGCCGTAATGATTAGTGCTGATAATTTGCCCACAGAAAAACAAAAAATCTTAGAAAAACTGCTTTTCCGCATTAGAGCAGTACAATCTGCGCAAAAAAACAAATATATTTTGCTTAATGCACCCAACTCTCAAATAGACGAAATAGTACAGATTTTGCCAGGCATCAAAAGCCCTACTATTTTGCCACTTGCCGTTGATGGGTGGAGTTCTTTGCATTCGGTTATCAATGAAGATGATTTTTGGGATATTATAGAAAACCTCAAAAACGCAGGCGCAGAAGGTATTTTGGTTATTCCTATTGAGAAAATGATTGGGTAATAAAAAGTAGAATAATTGCTATCTTGTGCAGTTTTAAAGACACTTTATTAAAAAATTTAGAAACTACTCATGAATCATGCTCATTTGTATTCTCCGCTTAGTTTTTGGGAACATCAGTCGTTTCTTAAATATGATTATGTGATTGTTGGTAGTGGCATTGTAGGGCTTTCTACGGCTGCCCATCTGAAAGAAATCAATAAAAAAGCGACTATTTTAGTATTAGAGCGTGGAATTTTTCCGACTGGTGCATCTACCAAAAATGCTGGTTTTGCCTGTATTGGTAGCCCATCAGAGGTGCTTTCTGATATAAATTTGATGGGTGAACAAAAAGCCTTTCAACTTATTCAAAAACGTATCAATGGCTTGGCATTGCTTAGAAAAAGGCTTGGAAATGGTATTTTTTCAAAAGGAAATGCTGGTGGTTATGAACTACTTTCAGAAAAAGAAATGTACGTTTTGGATAAAATTTCGTATCTCAACCAAACCGCAAAAAAACATCTTACAAACAATAATAAAGAACTTTTCAAGTACATAAAACCCACATTAGGTTATATTTCAAAAATGGGTTTTTCTAATTATTTTAAAGAACTTATTTCTATTCCTCAAGAAAATAGCATCAATACTGGCAAAATGATGCAAAAACTACTTTTACACGTTCAAAAACAAGGTGTGGTCGTCCTTAATAATACTGAAGTGGAAGAGATAAAAGATAGTGATTCTAAAGTACATCTTAAAATTAAAAACAACTTTCAAAATTCTCAAAATATACACTTTGAAGCCTCAAAAGTAGCTATTTGTACTAATGCCTTCGCTTCTGAAATGTTTTCAGGACTTAATATCAATGCTGGACGAGGACAAGTACTTATCACAAAACCTATTAAAAATCTTCCTTTTAGAGGTAATTTTCATTTTGATGAGGGTTATTATTATTTTAGAGATGTAGATGGTGAACGTGTGCTTTTTGGTGGAGGGCGCAATCTGGATTTTAAAGGAGAAAACACTACTACTTTTGCCACTACTGATAAGATTATCAATGAGTTAGTAGAAAAACTTTCTACTATTATTTTGCCTAATCAAACATTTGAAATAGCGCAAACTTGGGCTGGAATTATGGCTTTTAACACAGAAAAAACGCCTATTGTGCGCCTACATACCCCTAATGTTGCATTGGGTGTGTGTCTGAATGGTATGGGTGTAGCCATAGGAAGCATTATTGGGCAAGAAACTGCTGATTTATTGGTTTAAAAACAAAGATTTGATGGTAGTGCCATACTTGTAATGATTTGATATTTATAAATATTTATATAAAAATGCCGTTGTTTGTGCCTTCACAAACAACAATGAGGTAGTACAATAGCACATTATTTA
>JAYVGJ010000366.1:0-7351 GCA_043772375.1 Raineyaceae bacterium
TAGAGTTTATGAATAACTCAAAAATGTCTTTGAAAAGTCCCCCTACTTCCTAAGGAGGGGTTAGGGGTGGTTAAAAATAGAATTATTCATAAACTCTAATACTTTTAGTATTCTTGTAGCTGTATTTCCGTCCCAAAAAGGAATAGCCGTAGTGCTACTGATTTCTTTTTGGGATTTTTTTGCTTTTAATTCCATTATTTTCCTCAATAACAAACCATAATCATCTCCAATTAGCTCATTTGTGCCTAATGTAATGGTTATTGGGCGTTCTGTATTTTTGCGGAGCGTAAAACATGGTGTTTGCAAATACGAACTTTCTTCTTGTATTCCCCCAGAATCCGTCAGGATACAAAAAGCGTTTTTTTGCAGGTATATAAAATCAAAATAACCCAAAGGCGCAACAATATGCAAAGAATCAGGTAATTTTTTTAGAATATTTGCGTCTGTTAGTTGCTTATGTGTACGTGGGTGCAAAGGCAAAATAACCTCAGTTTGCTCAGAAATAGTAGCAAGTGTTTTGAAAAGTAGTTCTAGATTTTCTGGTTTATCCACGTTAGAAGGGCGGTGAACGGTAGAAAGAATAAAATCATTGCCTTTCAGTTTTGATAAAATATCATCAGCAAAATGTACGAGTTGCTTGTTTTTTTCTATGATTTCCAACGCATCAATGAGCGTATCAATCATAATATTACCAACTAAATGTATTTTGTTTTCTGCAATACCTTCCCTCAAAAGGTTATCATTTCCGTCTTGGGAAGGCGTGAGAAGTATATCTGCTATGCTATCCGTCAAAATTCTGTTAATTTCTTCAGGCATTCCTCTATCACCAGAGCGCAGACCCGCCTCCACGTGTGCAATGGGTATTTGCATTTTGCTACATACCAATGCTGCCGCCAACGTAGAATTTATATCACCATAAACAATCATTATATCAGGTCTGTTTTGGAGCAAAACCTGCTCAATTCCAAGCATAATTTTTGCAGTTTGCTCTGTATGTGAGCCAGAACCAACGCCTAAATGGTAATCAGGCATTGGCATTTGCAGTTGTTCAAAAAAAATATCCGACATTGCACTATCATAATGTTGCCCTGTATGAATAATTTTTTGTGAATGAACAGAACTTGCAATTTTTTTATAAAGTGGTGCAAGTTTCATAAAATTAGGTCTTGCGCCTACCACGTGCATAAATTTCATAGTGAGTTGTGAATTATGAATTATGAATTATGAGTTGTAAATTATGAGTTTTAATACATTGTACTTTGTATTTTAACTTATAATTCATAACTTATAACTCAAAACTCAGAAAAGTATTTTAAATTAAATTTTTGCTGACTAACAAAGTTAAAAGCATCAACAAAACGAGCTGCAACAGTATGAATATTGATTTTTTCTCTGATAAGTTTTTCTGCGTTTTCACCCATTTGTTGGCATTTTTCAGGATTCTCAAACAAATAAGTTATTTTTGCTTGTAAATCTTCTGCGTTATCATTTTCAAAAATAAATCCTGTTTCATACGGAATAACCAAATCTTTTTCTGTACTATCAGCCACAGAGCAAATAACGGGCTTTCCAAAAGTCATTGCATCATTAAGAGAAAGCCCTCCAACACCTGCCAAAACAGAAACGGTAGATGCCGTTAGGTATTGTCCCAAAAGCAAAGGTTCGTGTATTGCGCCCGCAAAAATAACATTTTTTTCCAAATTGAGCGTTTTTACCTGCTTTTTTAGATTCTCTTCTTCAGGTCCGTTCCCAACAATTACAAGCTCCGACTGCGGAAATTTCGCATAAATTTTAGCAAATACATTGACAAGCATATCCACTTTTTTCCATTTGATAAGCCGCCCAACGTGAATTATTCTGTGCTTGGAAAGTGGCAAAATAGGCGTTAGCTTGCCTATTTCAGCTTTTGCCTTAAAAAGTTCGTCAGTATCTCCAGAATTATAAGTAACAAAAATTTTCTCTCTCAAAACGCCATAACTCTCCAGTATTTCGTAGGCTGCCGTAGAATAATTGATGTGTGCATCAGCCAAATTGTAGTAATACTTGCTTAATTCTGTAAATATTTTGTATTTTATCCTCTTAAAAAATGTATTTGCTTTTATATGTTTCATACTTTCTGTATAAAATCCTTCTTCTCTAAAAAAGCGTGCAGCATCTTTGTATAGAGGTATTTGATAGGGAATACTTCTAAAAATAAGTTTTATATCATTTTTTTTCATGTAAATACGCAACTGCCAATCAAAAACATAACCAATAATATAAGGCCAACCCAGCACTAATATTTGAGGTTTTTCTTGTTTGATAATCTCGCTAAGTGCCTTAAAATAAGGTTTTTTGAAGATGCTAAGGTTGCTTTCTATTGTTCTGATAATTTTAAATGATGCGTTTTTGTCTGCTTCATACACATTTTGCCCTACTGCTTTACTTTTTGAGGAAGGCAAAATAACTACAATCTCTAGCTGTGCTACTTTGTTGAGCAAATTAAGTAAAGCAACCAAATAATGTGGCATTGCAGCAAAAAGAAAGATTACTTTCATTAGTAATTATAAATTTTAGATGGTGAATGAACGCAAAATTACGTTTTTTTAACTAAAAACAAATTTTCTCAAATTTTAAATGTTTGAGTACAATTTTATCAAAAAATAAAGATATTTTTTTAGGTCTTTTTGCTAAAAAACCGTATCTTTCCTAAAATTTTGCGTTATTTTTGTGCAACATAAAAAGTAACAACAATATTATTCAAAAATTTTGAATAGATGAAGTATAACACGCCCAAACGTATGAAAAATAATATTAAAGATAATATCAAAAATAACCTTATCAGTATAGTTTTTTTGATAGCTTTTAGCCTACTTTCTTTGAATGCTAGCCAAAGTTTTGCACAAAGCCTTTCAAACAAACCAGAAGAATTTATTGTACAGCTAGACCAAATAATGACAGGAAGCCGTTTAGAGCCCGTTATGCAAGCAAGCAGCAACTTTAAAAGTGCTTGGGATAGTAATAAATTTAATGCAAAACAACAACAAAGCTTGATGTTTTCTATTAGGAAAATTGTGGATAAGCGTTTGCGTGTGGCGGGTGAACTTACTACTTTCCTAAATACGGTTACAAGTGCATTAGAACAGAAAGGTGCAATGGACGAGATTGTTAGTGTTACTGAAAAAGCCTTTACAATCTATTCTCCCCCACAAATGATAGATTATATCAATACTTTGTATAGTTTTGTGGTCAAATCTCAATTATATGGTTCTATTTATGGGCGTGTTCATGCTTTTGGAAGTGATTATCAACTTGTTTTTGTAGATACTTTGACCAACAAAAAAGCTGGTTGGTGGGCTGATTGGGCGGAAACAGACATTACAGATAAAGATGGCAACGTAAATCCTTATCCTTTTGCTCGTGTGGAAGGTGCGGCTATTTTGGTCAATAAAACCAGTCTTTGTTGGGCAAATCAAAGTGATTCTATTACATTAGAAAATACAAAAGGTGCTTATATTTTTGACAGAAAAGTGTTTGTAGGCAACAAAGGTCATTTTGAATGGGATAATATCAATTTGCGTACACCCATAAGCGACAGCCCAGATGCCAAAACTATGCCTAAAATCTTTGCTGATTTTGAAAAATATAGCTTTATTCCTGAAGAACAAAAACTTAGCGCAGAAAATGTAACACTTACCTACGAAAAGAAAATTACGAAACCTGCAAAAGGGAGCTTTAAATACGTAGCAGAAGCACGAAAAAATACCAAATATACAAGGTTTCCACAATTTAGGTCTTATACTGAAAACGCTGAAATAGAAAATGTTGGTGATGAAACACACAAATTGCATTATCAAGGCGGTTTTTCTGTGCGTGGTTGGAAACTTTACGGCACTTCTTCCAAAAATATGGCAACTATTGACTTGGTACAAGAAGGACAAAAGAAATTTCAAACTCGTTCAAATGAATTTTATTTGGGAGATGATGAAATAACTGCCAATGATGCCTCTTTTTCGTTTTATATTTCTGGGCAAGATTCTCTTTCTCATTCTGACGTAACGCTTCATTATAGTCTTAGCAAAATAGCTGGTGATAGTATGCCAGACCACGTTTTTAAACTTTTCAAAGAGAAAACTCACCACGAAATACCATTTATAGACAACTACCACAAAATGTATATAATGGCTGATATGGCAATTTATAATTCTGTTAAAAGTAGTATGGATTTTTATATGCTTGGTGGTGGTGGCAAAAGTCCTGCTCTTTTTGAGTCGTATAGCTATTATAGTGATTTACGTTATGAAGATATGCAGGGACTGAATAACTATCACCCTTTGCAACTCTTAGAAAGCGTTTCTAAAAAATATGGTACTCGTAATGCACAAGGAGATATGGTTTTTGTACTTGATGCAGCCGCAGATGTTTATAAAAAAGATATGAAAATATTGGAGGCGCAAGTGCGTGCACTCTCACAGGAAGGCTATTTGCGTTATGATGAAAGCAGAAATGAAGTAACAATTTTGAATAGAACCAGCCATAATGATGCGTCTTATTTCTATAAAATTGCTATGGAAAGAAAGAAAGATTACCCTAAAAAGAAACTCCCAAAAGGCTTACAGGAATATGCAGACCACGACTTTGATGATATGGTCATAGAATCTCTTGCCCCACGTGAGGCAAGTAAAGATAGCAGCAAAGCGGATACAGTAAAATTTAAGTTTGCAAGAGAAACAATGTATTTTGGTAAATTAGAAAATAAAACTATAGTAATCACTAAAAGGTCTTTCCGTGCAAAACCTGATAGTATTTTGAGAGATACAACGCTTACTTTTGGAGATACTTTGATTATCAAAAACTTTGCTTTGAATAAAAAAATTATTATTCAAGAAGAATTTGAAAGATTAAAATATAACCCAAAACAATACACAATGACAGAAGTAGAGGGCTATTTTGTTAATGTTAAACGCTCAAAAGGAAAAGTGATGCCCAACGCCTCCGTTGATGCCAATGGCGGTGGTATGATTATTAGAGGAATAGAAACTTTTACTATCAGTAAAAAGCTGAATGTCAATATTTTACCAAGAGAAAAAGAAATCCGTATCTTTGAAAATAGGTCTATTTTAATGGAACACGGGGAGGTAACTGTAGGAAATTTCCGTTTTATTGGGAGAAATTTTGTGCTGCCTTATGATGAATTTAAGCTCACAATGGGCGAAATTGATACAGTTTTATTCTCTGTTCCTGACAAAGATAACCCAAAAAAACGCATAGATTTGGGAGCGGAAATTCGTATGAATGATGGTTCTCTGCAAATAAATAATCCTAACAACAAATCTGGGCTGAAAACTGGGCTAATTGCTGGTGCAGAGAAAAAAGGAGATACTTATGAAATGTACCCAAAACTTTCTGTAGAAACAGGAGGGAAAATTTATTTTGACCAATTTTACCGCCAAAAAAGTGCTTATCATAAGCCACAGGCGTATTTTGAAATCCCTAAATTGGAATTAGATAGTCTTACGAGTTCTTTGCCAAAATTTTCAGGCACATTTTATTCTAATATGTTGCCTCCAATCAAGGAAGACCTTGTGCCAATTTTTGATGCCAATTATAATGGTATTGAAGAAAAATATTCGTTGGGCTTTATCCACAGACCAAAAAAACCAATCAAATTATATGCGACAGACGGTACAATTACGGCTGACTCTGTTGTGATGTATAAAACTTCTTTGACTGCGTCAGGTAGAAATACAGAAATAAATCATCTTACATATAATCTAAAAGCAAATAAAATAGTCCTTACGCCTGATTCTGCCTTTGCTTACAATGCAGAACTCAACGTAAAGCAAGGAAGAGTAAAAAATACAGATTATCCAAAAGTTTCTGGTAAAAATTTGAAATTGCATTGGAGTACAGGTTATAGGAAAGATACTTTGTTTGTGGCGCAAGATAGTTTGGTGGTTTCCAATAAGATAACTGAACCAATGACTGTTTTTAATGCGGATAATCCTGCTGCTGCTAATGGTAAAATATCCATTACGCCACGTGCCTTGTGGCTTACAGGTATGCTTGTGCGCAAAGATTTTTTTATGTTTGCTCCAGAAGGTATGACAATCACAAATGATAGGATTTTCACGCCCAATACGCCTGATAATACAGTAGATTTTAAAATAAATTCTATGAATGCAGACCCTTTTGATACAACTTCTGCAAATCTTTATATAGAACACCCGCCAATTATTCAAGGAAATGCTGTTGCCGTTGATTTTGACCTCAAAAAAGGCATTGCCAAAATCACGCCAAACGACACTATTGCCAAATCTGACCCAAAATATGCCTTTATTACGTTTCCTTATGCAAAATATAAAACGTCTATCAAACAAGCGACTTGGGACATAAATAAGAAAATGATTACTATGAAAGGTGATTCTTCTTCTATGTTTTATTCTACTAAGTTTCAAGAAGAAACTGGAAGCAATGCCAAAGATTTGGAATTTGTGGCAATGGGTGGTACTTATGACATCAAAGATTTGGAAAATCCTATTTTGGAACTTACAGGCGTGCCTTATATCATCTCTGCTGATTCTCGCATTCTGCCAGATAAAGGAAAAATTGAGATTTTGAAAGGCTCTGAAGTACAAGAACTTAAAAATGCTAAACTTGTTATTGATACACTTAATCAACATCATAAATTGATTGAGGGCACAATAAAAATTCATAATAGACTGGAATATGAAGGAGATGCCACTTATCAATATACCAACGTGGATAGCTCTAAAACGAATATTAAATTTGATAAATTTGAGTTTATCAGAGAGTTGCGTGTGGATAGTAGTAAGCGCAAGCGCAGACGTGATTTGCCAGATTCTGTTGCCTACACGCGTGGAAATGGAGAAGTGGCTGATACTGAACGCTTTTTTGTAACTAAAAGTATTCTTTTTAAGGGTAAAGTAGAAATGCTTGCTTTTAAGAAAGATTTGAAAGTTGATGGGTATATCAAGGCGGAACTTGCCAAACATAAGGAATTTAATAGCACTTGGATTCCCTACAAACGTGATGCAGGAGATGTTTATATTGAGCTAGAAGAAAAAACGCAAGGAGAGGCTGATGTCGTTACTTCCGGGCTGCATTTTAATAAAGATGAAGGCAAAATTTATCCTACCTTTTTGTCTATAAAGCCTAATCAGGGTGATGATGATATTTTTCTTGCCAAAGGCGTGCTTAAATATATTCCAAAAGAAGATGAATTTAAGATTACAGATAAGAAAAAATTAGATAGTACGCAAACCAATTATGAAGGAAATGTTTTTGTTTTTGATGACAAAAAAGATATTATGCAAATGGAAGGTGCCATAAATCTTACTGATGCAGAAAC
>JAYVGJ010000367.1:0-12716 GCA_043772375.1 Raineyaceae bacterium
TCTTCAATATTTGTAAAGATGTTTGATATTTCCATCTCGCAATTTACAAAAAATCCTCGTTTTACAAAAAATGTGCCAAATTAGATGCGGAAGCCCTAATCTTTATTGGATTCAAATAACTCTAAACCATTTTTTTGGCTCGGTTTCTCGGTGCTAGTATTTACAATTTCTTTATACATTTTGTGTTTTTATTTTAAAATAAGTTATTAAATTTTTCTATGTTAGACAACTCACTTTTTGGTGAAGTCAGGTGTTTCCACCTGACTTCAAAAACTTCGTTAAATATTGATTCTCAGAAAAAAAGTACAAAATTTCTTTTCTATCAAAATCTTAAAAGCTATTTCTTGAAGTCAGGTGGAAACACCTGACTTCACAAGAATCAATTACCAACTTCTTTCAAATCATTTTTGATATTGCTCAATTTTTGGATAAAATCTTTTCTGAAAATAGCGTATTCAGCTATCATTTTGCCAAAATTCTCTATATTTTCCTGCTCGGACAACTGCTCAGGCATAGCAAAACGCCTTTCAACAGAAAAATAAACGCCAATAGTGCCATCTTTTTTACATTCTACAAAACCGTTGTCAAATGGCTTAAATCCATTATTTTCAGCTATTTGAGAGAATTTCTCTCGCAAACCTTTGCTATCCAACCAACCATTTACAACCTCCATAAAATTTTTTTGTTTGTATGGTGTGAGAATGAGAGGGCTGTTAATGGCTACCTTTACGGCATTTTTGAGAAAACTAATAGAAAAATTAGCGACAACTTGTCCACTATTATTGGACTTATCAAAGTCTAGCCAAGTGCCTGCTCTGTCGCCATTTTCACCATATACGACAGGATTTGCCAAATCTCCTTTATTTTGCAGAATAAAGGGCAAAATCTGCCCCCACAAACCTGATTTAAGTTCTCCTCTGTTGCTTGGAGTGGCACTTTTAGGTTTGTCGTTGGCATCAACGCTGGTAACTGCGCTAAGTTCCAAAATACGTTCTATGGTTTCCCCTAAATGAGCGTTTTCAGGCACTAATTGCGCTAATCTATTAAGCAAAGTAGAAACCAAAAATACTCTATTTGACAAATAAATATCTTTCTGACAAAGTTGATACAAAATTTGTTCCCATTCTTCATCAAAAAGCTCATCTTGCGCTAATTGTTCCTTGTCTTCTGTTGAGAGTGCATTTACTTTATGGCGTTTGAGCAAGTCAGGTGTCCAACGCTTAAAATCTGGCTCTGAATTGAGTATGCCATAGATAAACGGATATGCAATTTGCATACAAACTAAACCAAAATTGATTTGTTTTTCCCAACTAACCTGTGTTTGTGCCTTTCCTGTGGTGCTATTGAGGATTTGAATAAGTGAAAGCGTATTCATTAGTCGCTTTAAAGCACGAGGATTAGTGCCAACAGAAAGATTTGCCATTTCAGAAATAATATTGATAATTTCTGTATTTTGTTGCTCTTCTGGTGTCAAAATGGCTATTCTACTCACAGAATCAGCAATAAATTGGTTTACTTGGTACGAGGCTGTCGGCATAGTAAACGGTAATTGAATGATTTTATCAAAAAATGACCTAAATTCTCTTTCGTTTTGGGGCGTGAGTTCTCCAAATTTTGGTTTCAAACCCTTGATAACTACATCATAATCAATAGAAAGAAGAAAAACACAATTAGGAATATCAAAGATATTTTTCAGAAGTTCTAATATTTGCACCGCCACAGGTGGGTCAATTCTATCCAAATCATCAATAAAAAATAAAAAACCACGTTTAGGAGAGTTTGCGGCATTTTCTAGTTCCAAAGATTTCTGTACGGCTTCCGCTAAACCAGCCCTAATTGCTGCTATTCCTTCTTCTTTTTTCTCACTTCCGCTAAACATATCATCAACCATATCTCCCGCACTATCCACGCCTATTTGGTTGCCAACGGCATTTACGCCTGCTTTTGCAATGCCTTTAAACAGGGATTTTAAGCCACTCGTAATTTTTTTGCCCACATCAGTCATTTTATTGGGGTGTTGCGTGTTGATGACAGACATTACGTCCTGCGTAAGCCCTGCAATGATGCGTATAAGCGTTTCTTCAGGTGAGCGCATCAGCGAATGTTGCCACGTATTGAGCCAAATACCGTGATATTTTGCGTCTGGTGTGTCGCACAGATTGGAGCGCATAATGTTCATTAGCGAGGTTTTGCCACTTCCCCACTCGCCCTGAATGGCTACGGTGATAGGTGTATCCGTTTGTTTGATGAAATTTACTAAGGCTTCTTGGTATTTGTCAATGCCAAAAAGGTCTTTTTCACCTGTAAGGCGTGGGCGGTCAATGATAGACGTGGAAAGGAATTGCATATTTTTTGGAGATTATTTTTTTGTTACTTTTTGTTGAAAACTTCACGAATAGTTGGAAACTTTCGTGAAGTTACTGGTGACGAAGAAGAAAAACAGGAATATTTTTATCCTATCTAACGAACTTCACGAAAGCCGCTGGCTATTCGTGAAGTTTTTGGTTTGGTTATTTTGAACTGTACGTTTTTACTTGTGTGTTAATTCGTTTGTAAACAGCACCATTTTTTTCATTTGTTTGTTCTAAATCCAATTCAAATTCACCTCTAAACCTGTACATAATATCACCCAAAGGACTTTTTACTCGTGCAAACACAATCCTTTTTATATGACTATTTTGCTTAGTGTTAGAAATATGCTCTTGGATTTTAGTAGAATCTGCAGGTCTTTCTGTAATGATTGTATCATCTTCAGAAATTGTATTATTCCAATCTTTATTTTTGTAAAGTTTAGGAAACCAAATACCCTTACTGGCTTCTTTGGGGTGCTTTATGCCTCCCTTCCAAATACCTTTAGGTTTATAACTTCCACCAAAACAACTTGCAACGTCAGTAGTTAGCCTAAGAGCTACATCATCTTTCAAATCAATAAATCCTCTCGTAATGTACGTTTGCGGATTTTGTTCTGCTTCAAAATCCCAAACTTTAAAATTTGATGTATTTATTTTAGTAAGTTGTATTTTGGCTACAATTTCGTCAATAGTTTTATTGACAATTCCCAGATTTTCAACATCAAAACTCACAATTTTTTCACCTTCAATCACTACATTTTTCATTATATCCACTCTCAAAACGGTATGCCCTGTTGCATTAATAATATCCGCCTCTCTAGCTTTGTCCAGTGAAATTTGATTTTTGTGATGTTTTTCATCAATTTCAATATGTATATGTAATTGAGGAAAATACATATCAGTCAAAGCTCTGCCATTAGGTCTTGTGATATGTTGTTGCGTGACAAATTTCAATTCTGTATCATTTAACAAGTGCCATATTCTTGTTACTACATAATGTTCAAAAGTCTTTTTACTGGCTTTTGACAGTTGCCTACAAATAAATTCAAATTTATTCATTTTTCAGTCGTTTTTTGATTGATTTTCAATTATTTAGAATACATTTTTGCCACTAAATTCTACTACTTTTTTAGCAGTAATTTCTGTGCAATTTTTCTCTTCTGCCCATTCATTTGCCTTTGTAAGGCTCATTTCATTGAAATTACCTAAAGGAAAATACAACTCTTGGTCTAGATAATTGTGTACCGCAATTTGGCACGCAATACCCAATTCCTCAAAAAAGTATTTTTCAATATTTTTGACAAGTGTGCGCCCATTGATAGAAATTTCTTCATTTGAAAACTTGATGCGAGTTTCCATAATAGTTTTTGAGGTATCAAGGCTTTGCACATTGATAGTTTTTTCTTTGTCTTCTGTTTCAATGAAGGCAAGGAACAAAAAAGAAAATTTTTCAGAGAAATCTTTTTGCAAAGTAGAAAGTTTCTTTTTGCCGTTTACGGTGAGTTCTTTTGACATTTTAGGAGATATTTTGAGTTTTTTTGAAAATTATTTATTTTGCTTTTTTCTTGTTGTCTTGTGCAGATTTTAGGCTTTTTTGCGTGTTGGCAATGCTTGTTTTGGCACTGTCTATGTCACGTCTTTTGGTCGCAATGTCGCTTTCTATGCTTTTGAGCGCATTTTGCATAGTTGTTCTATATGATGCTTTTCCGCTTGCGTTTGCACAATTTTTTATAAGTCCTTGATATTGTTCTTTTTTGCTTGTTTTGGCTTCTTTGTAATCTTTGATTTTGTCGTTGAGTGAGGTTATTTTAGAACGGTAATCAGAGATTGTTCTTTTATAACCATCAATTTGGGTCTGATAATAGGCTTTTGTACTCATTTGGATAAGATTTTAAGAGTTTTAAATAACTTCCCAAAATATCAAAAATAAATGATGATAAATTATTTGGGAAGTTATTTTTAGTTTAGAAAATCAAAAAATGACTATTCTTTTCCGCTTTTGGTGAGCGTAATTTCATTGTCAGAAAGTTTTGAGTCGTCTGGCGTGGCAACTTGTACACGTATGCCATAGTCGTCTAGCATTCGTTTTTCAAAATTTCCGACAAGCATTTTACCGCTTACCTCAAACTCGCCACCAGTCGCATCTTCTTTGCGTATTGAGGACAAAGTGTCTGTGTCTTCTGCAAATTTTTTGCCGTCATACACACGTAACGTAGAGCCAAAAGAATCTTTAAAGTTCTTTTTGAGGGTTTTAACGAGCATTTTGCCGTTTACTTTGATGTCTGCCATAATGGTAGATAATTTAGAAATGAGAAATTTGTTATATAAAACTGATTTACTGAAATGCTGTTTTTGGTGGAATTTCTATTTGAAAAATCCTAAAACTTTACTGATGATGCCTGTTTTAGGCACTTCTTTTACTTTTTTTACTGTTTTTGTGGCTGTTTTTGCAGCAACTTTTTTGACAACTTTTTTAGCTACAGGTGCGCTTGCTTCTTCTTGTCCGCTTTTGGTAAGCGTGATTTCGTTGTCTGAAAGTTTTGAGTCGTCTGGTGTGGCAACTTGTACACGTATGCCATAATTATCCAGCATTTTCTTCTCAAAATTGCCTACAAGCATTTTACCGCTTACTTCAAGTTCTCCGCCACTTGTGCCATCTTTACGAATAGAGGCGAGTGTGTCCGTATCATCTGCGTTTTTGTTGCCATTGTACACACGTAGCGTAGAGCCAAAAGAGTCTTTAAAGCTCTTTTTGAGGGTTTTAACAAGCATTTTACCGCTTACTTTGATGTCTGCCATAATAGTAGAAATTTTAAATATGAAAGTTTAGTTTATAAAAATCTTAGTTTGTTTATTTACTTATTTTGTATTACTCCAAAATGCCACATTTTGCGAGTGTAAGGCTATTATTTACAAGGTTTTCGTCATTTTTGTCAGCTACTTGTATTTTTATGCCAAAATCTTCTATCATTATTTTTTCAAAATTACTGACCAGAATATTGCCTCTAAGCATTATTTCGCCACTTTTGGTGCTGCTTTTGCGTACAGATGCAAGCGTGGCAGTATCTTCCGCAATATTCATATCAATAAAAACCCTTAATGTAGCATCAAAAGCAGTTTTAAACTCTTTTTTGAGTGTTTTTACTGTTTTTCTACCACTTATTTTTATTGTTATCATTTTGATGTTTATTTTGATGTTTTTTTGATATTTCTGTTGATGTTTAGTTAGGTTTTTTAACTCCGTTTCTTCTGATACAATATTACAAGGTTTTTATCTACTATGCCACTTCAAGTTACTTCAATTTGTGTAGCTTGATAATCAAAGAGTTATCCACTCAAATTTTGGTTTTTTCAGAAAAAAATTCACCTCTTTTATACATAAAATAAAAATCATTTATTTATCTATTTTTATTAAAATATTGATATTCAGTATTTTAGTAAAAATAGAAGTTAAAAAAGAAATAAGAATGTTGGAAAAAAATTTAAAATAATATTTTTATCTTAAAATATTTGTTTGTATATTTGTGTACTCACCAAATATTATTTTTTATGAATAAAGATATTTTGAAATATAGCAAAGAAATAGCACAAATAACAGCATATATGCAACTTATTTGCGCTGACGACTGGAAAGAACATTTTGCAAAATTAGCCAAACAAGATTTTAGCGACTTAGATTTGGACGAATTAAGCACACAAGAAGAACAAGAACTGCAAGTTTTATATAAGCAAAGTGTGCTTATTGTGACATTAAATTTCTTTCCTGCACATATTATGGCTGGTTGTACGCATATTGTAGCACAACTTTCTCCACTTTTTGAAGATACAACGGCTTATTTGTCAAAAGAACCAAATAATACTGTTTTACTTAACTCTATTGCGCAATATGAGCGTGGCGAAGTGAAAGAAATCACGTTTTTATGAGGAAAATAATCTTTACAAAGCAAGCGGAAGAAGAATTACTTGATTTTCAAGAGAATACACCCAAATTATTTGACAAAATCAAAATTCTAATAGAAAATATACAAGAAACACCATTTACTGGTTTAGGCAAGCCAGAAGCACTAAAACATCAATTTAAAGGCTTTTGGAGCAGAAGAATAAACATAGAACATAGGCTAGTCTATAAAGTGGAAACTGATGAGATTATTGTTATTCAATGCAAAGGACATTATTAAAGCTAAATTAACCCCAAAACCTCTCCAAATGAATGAAGCTTACCTTTTAGACGTGCTTAAAGACAAAATCAAGTCCAAAATATTGGAGAAAACAGGATATTCAAATCCTAAATATATCCAGTTGGCAGACATTATAGAAAAAACCAAAATAGGCGTTTCTGTTCCTACTTTAGCGAGAGTTTTAGAAATAGTAACTGTTACGTCTACCTTTCGTGAGGATACGCTAAATATTTTGAGTAGGTTTGTTGGTTATTCTTCGTGGGAGGAATTATGTGCATCATATCAAATAAGTGCTTTTGCGCCTGCTCCAACGCAAGATAATGCTCTTAATGGTGTTGTTCCTTGTCTGAGGATTTGCCTAGAAAATGAGCATTTTAAAAGCGTTTTGGACATTATCAACCAACTTGATGTGCCGTATGGCAAAAAACAGTCTGTTGAAGCAAATATGCAAGTAAGCTGGTTGCTTGGTGAGGCTATTCTCACAAGCAAAAAAGCCGCCAAAGCCTTGCTTCCTGCACTTGCCCAAACGCAAGCAGGACAATATTATTTTTATGAAGATTTTGTTACATCAGACCCCATTTATCTCAATGCCCTAAAAGTGCATTATCTCCCTGCAATCAACGAAAATAACACTAATCAAGCCAAATATACCAAGCTAAAAGACCAAGCATTTGCCTATTCTTTGCTTTATGAGCATTATTGTAACCAAAAAAATCACAAAGGAATGAACGAAATTGGTTGTAATTTATTCAAATATGGCATTGATGATGCGCAGGCTAATTTTGGTAATTTGCAGGATATAAGACCGTATGCTCGTTTTTGGTCACAAAAATTGATTTATTTGCATCACCAAACAAACCAAAACCTCTCTACAAATGCTATGGAGGATATTGTCAAAAAACTAACAGATTGCATAGGCTTTAATGACCATCCATTTGCCATTGCACAACTTATTGCTAGTCTAGGAGTTGTGAAAGAAACCAAACAAATTAGTCAGCTTATTATTGCCATTTATGAAGATTTTAACAGGCAACATCAACCCACAACAACTTGGTATAAAAGTGATTGGTATTTGTCTTGTATGATGAATGTGTGGAGCGTTGTTGTAGTGGCGTATCAAACTGATAAACAAGTAGATAAGGCGCAAAAATTAGCTTTGAAAATTGTAGAAAATATGGTAACGCATAAAAATCATTTCAGTATTCAACTGCAACTGTTTAAAGAACTACAGCCAATTATTCAAGATTTTGAAAAATTAGCTAGTTTACATATAAAATCTCTCTAAAACCTTCTCAAAATGGCTAATCCGCACTTTTATTTCTAGAACAAAAGAAGGCAGAACTCTATATTGCTAGTTTTTCTGTGGTACAATTTGTTTCTACTTGCCAACGTGCAAAGATAAAAGATGTTGATATCATTGTAGAAATCCAGAAAATACTTGGAAAATATAATATTATTGATTTTACAAAAGAAGACATACAGAACTCTTATAATCAACTAGACAAACAAGATATTGAAGATGTTTGGCAATATACGCTAAGTCAGAAAGTCAAATGTAGACATATCTTGACCTCAAATACAAAAGATTTTAAGAGTTTTAATAATATTGAAATCCACAAACCAAAAAATATTCGTTTGATATATTTAAAATAAAAATAAAAATAATCTCTAAACCTTCAAACAGCTAATCCCCACTTTTTAATTCCCTTTTTAAGCATTATTTTTGTATCTTTGCAGAAATAAACACTTCAAAATTATGGGATATAGCAAATATAGAAACCTCAAAGATGTTACCAAAAAATTTGGACTTTCAGCCACGCAAGAGGATTTATTTTTACCAACAATACCTAACGTATTTCCAAGTAGTTGGCTCGTAGAAACCTTGCAAATGGCTAAAATTGTGCCACTTATCAACGAAAAAGTAAAGTCAGAACGCATTGTTTCTCCTATTTTGATAGATATTGCCAACTTTTTTAAGGACAAAGTAACACTTTTTTCTGGAGAAAAATTAGAGGTAAACGCCCTAGAAAATCTTTCTGGTGAGTGTGATTTTTTCTTTACGCTCATTCCACGAAGTCCGTATTTGGAAGCTCCAATTATCTCGCTTGTAGAGGCAAAAAATGATGATATGGACTACGGAATTGCACAATGCGCAGCACAATTATATGGTACAAAGCTCTACAACGAACTTGACGGTCAAAATATTCCTATTTTGTATGGTTGCACGACTGATGGCATTGAGTGGAAATTTATGCGTTTTGAGAACAATATTTTTTATATTGATACCAAAATTTATACAGATTTGAAAGAAATTTTGGGCGTTTGGCATCATATCATTAAATCTTACCTCAAATAAATTGGTTAAATCTCTTTTTCAAGCGTTATTTCATAAAATTATTTTTTGTATTTCTTAGTGTTTTCTCGTGCTTACTTTTTATTCTTAGTGGTAAAAAATCAACCTAAACAAGTTTAAAAACTGCTAATGCCGTTATTTGAAGCACTATTCCTGCATATTGTTGGCGTGAAATCTGTTCTTTATAGAAAATTTTGCCCGCAAAAACAGGAATAATATTCCCAAAAGTACCCATAATCACCATAGAAGAAACAGGCACAGCCTCACAACCCAAATTAGAGCAATAAACGCCCACAGAACCCAAAAACGCAATAAATAGCAAAGAAAATAGAGCTTTTTGTTTGCTGGTTTTAGGTTGATTTTCTTCTTGATTTTCTGGTTGATTTTCTTCTTTTTTTAGTTGATTTTTGAAAAATAACTTTGAGAAACCAATTACTAATCCGCTCATTATAAGGATTGTAGCTTCCAAAATAAAGCCAAAAGTAGCAACACCTAATTTTAGCGTAGATTCTCTAAAAAACGAATAACTTACACCCCAAAAAACAGCGGCTAAAAACCCATATTTGATGCCTTTTTTGTCATTTTCATTGTTTTTCTGATAATTATTTCCTTGAAAACTTATCAAAAAAGTCCCTACCAAACACAAGCAAAAACACAGCCATTTTGTTGTATTAGCACTTTCTCCAAAATAAAAAACGCCTATCAAAAAGGTAATAAAACTACCAACAATCAGCAAAGGCGCAATCAAGCTAACTTTACTATACTGTTGCGACTTCCCAAAAAAGTACAATCCAAAAAAAGATAAAAAAGAAATTAAAACACCATAAAAAAATGCTTCAGAATTAAAAATAACGGCTTTTTTTGCAAAAAAAGCTGTTATTCCCAAAAATAAAGTTGTACCAATATTTCTTATAAAAATGCAACTTTCAGGTGAGAAAATCCGCAAAGGTATTTTCCAAAGGGCATCACTTATGCCAAAAACTACGCTTGTAGTCAAAGCAGCCAATAAAGCAAGGTTTTCTGGTGGCATTTTTTTGAGTGATTATCAAAATTTTGTATTCAATTATTTGTCTATTACATCTAAAATAAATATTTTTTAATTAATAATTGACCTTGCTGATGCTTCTGGAGCTATTTTTTTGGCAAGTCCTTGCAAAACCTTGCCTGGTCCACATTCTATAAACTCTGTTGCGCCACCTTTAAACATATTTTGTATGCTTTGTGTCCATTTTACTGGTGCAGTAAGTTGTGCAATAAGGTTTTTTTTGATTTCTTCTACATCACTTACGGCATTTGTGCTAACATTCTGATAAACAGGGCAAATAGGCGTAGAAAATTGCGTGTTTTCAATGGCATTTTTAAGTTCTTCTCGTGCCTGCTCCATCAGTGGAGAATGAAAAGCACCGCCCACAGGAAGCATCAAGGCACGTTTTGCGCCTGCTTCTTTCATTTTCTCACAAGCAATCAAAATTCCTGCATTTGTACCAGAAATAACTAATTGTCCAGGGCAATTATAATTAGCAGGAACTACCAAATTATCTTTATTTAAAGAAATTTCTTCACAAACTTTTTCCACAATAGCATCTTCCAAGCCTAGTACGGCAGCCATTGTAGAAGGATTTTGCTCACAAGCACGTTGCATAGCACCAGCACGAGCAGCCACAAGGCGCAATGCCGCCTCAAAAGTGAGGGTTTTGTTTGCTACAAGTGCAGAAAATTCTCCCAAAGAATGACCAGCCACCATATCAGGCGCAAAATTTTCTGTGGTGAGAGCCAAAATAACAGAATGTAAGAAAATAGCAGGTTGCGTTACATTGGTTTGTTTTAACTCTTCTTCTGTCCCAGAAAACATAATATCAGTAATTCTAAAGCCCAAAATAGTATTTGCTTGCTCAAAAAGTGCCTTAGCAACATCAGAACTCTCATACAAATCTTTGCCCATACCAACAAATTGAGAACCTTGACCAGGAAAAATATATGCTTTCATAGTTTTTTTAATTGTGATTTTTTTAATTATATTTTTTTAATCAATACAAAAAGTACGGATATTTTTTTACTTCACAAATATAACCTAAAATTTTATTATTCCAAAAAGGCTTTTAAAATGCTCTAAACCTATTTTTTTGTTTTTTGTTTAACTTTTTACAAAAATAACTAAACAAAAATTTGCAGGCTATTTTATTTTGTTTAACTTTGCATTGTTAGAAGTTAAACAAAAGAAAGAAAGAATTAAAGATACTCAACAAATAGCAAAGCTACACAAACAAATACAATTATGACAATAGCAGAATTCACCTCGTCCATCAAAGAAGTTTCAACTGCCTTGAAACCATTTGCAATGAAACTTACCAAAGATTTAGATGATGCCAATGATTTGTTGCAGGAAACACTAATGAAAGCCTACCTCAACCGTGATAAATTTGCAGAAGGCACAAACTTAAAGGCGTGGCTTTATACCATAATGAAAAACACGTTTATTACGAACTACCAAAAACAAGTTCGTAGAAAAACCTTCATAGATACGACAGAAAACCTACACTACATTACCACAAGTGTAGTTTCACATAATGCTGCTTCCTCTAACTTTGCTATGCAAGAAATAACAGAGGCTATTGAAAAGCTGGAAGAAGTTTATAGCATTCCTTTTATGATGTATTATAAGGGATTTAAATACCACGAAATTGCTTTGCGTCTAAATATTCCTATTGGTACAGTCAAAAACCGTATTTTCATAGCAAGAAAAGAACTAAAGGAAAAACTTGTGCAGTATGCTTTCAATGATTAGTGGGTTAAGAACAAGGAATTACTAAAATAGTTGCCACAGATGCACAGATAGAAATACATTTTGTATTCACCTGTACATTTGTGGCAATTAAATGTAGCACTATTTCTTCACTAATTTATCATAAAGTAACTTTGCAACGCTTTTCACCACCAAAAAACCATCACTATTTGCGCTATCTTTGGCAAGCTCTAGCGTGTTTGGGTGCGTGTCTGTACTAATTATCTTTCCAAACAAACCGCTTTCTTTGATGCGTGGAAGCGCATTATTGCTGAAAAGTCCGTGAGTAGTAAGCGCATAAATATTTCTTGCGCCTGCGTTTTTGTAGGCTCGTGCTGCACTAATAAGTGAGCCGCCTGTGCGTATCATATCATCATAAATCACTACGTCTTTGCCTTCAACGTCTGCACTAATAGAAGTTACGGCAGTTTCGCTAGCACTAATACGCCTTTTGAAAGCAAAGGCGGCATTTATTCCCAAATCTTTGGCAAGAGATTCCACCCATTTGGCACGCCCAGCATCAGTACAAGCAAAAATAAAATCTTTTCCGCCTGCAAGTTCTTGCGCTCCTTCCAAAATAACCTCTTTGCAATACAGATGAACGGTATTAATATCTCCTTCCAAATAATGTGGCAAACCGTCCGTATGCAAATCCATCAAAATAAACGTATTATAAGAACCCGTACGAGGAATAGACGACAAAAGCCTAGCTCTACTCTTGGCAGTTACTACTTCTCCCTCTTTTACTGCACGTTCCATTGTAGAATAACCAAAATAAGGCACAACTACAACCAAAGATTTTGCGCCATATTTCTCTATGGCACAAGCCAAATCATACAATTCTAAGGTATCAGAATCCGTAGGCGTACCTCCAATAATCACGACCTCACGCCCAGAAACTTCACTCAAAATACGCTGATAACGCTCACCATCAGGAAAATATTTTACCTCCCAATTTCCTAATTCAAATTGTGGATGTTCACTTTGTGCATCTATGGCAAGCACTTTTTCTTGTAAATACTGGTATTTTTGAATGCTAAAAAGTAGTTTCA
>JAYVGJ010000368.1:0-3813 GCA_043772375.1 Raineyaceae bacterium
TTGCTTATGCCAAGGTGCATTTTCGCAAAATCCGTTCTACCGTCATCAGGATGAAATTATTACCTCTTAAATCCTTCCATTTGCTTAAACCCTTACTAACCACAGAAATACTCAAGTATTTCTTTTTTTATTTCCAATTTTTTATTACTTTTGCGCTAGGCAAGCCTAAAGCCTCGTTTTAGGCAAATAGTAAATAATAAACTCTCTTTTTTATGAAAAAGATACAAAAACTGTGCTTCTTAGCTCTTGTAGGGCTGATGGTAGGCACAAGCTGTGAAAAAACACCGCAAAACAACCCAGTACCCGTACCCGTTGCACCTACTCCCTGTGAGTACATTGAGGGCGTAGTGATTGCGGAAATACAAAGAGGACCTTCAGTTCCTGGGGTGGTATATAGTAGTTGTGAAACTATTGTACAGATTAAAAACAGAAACATTGGGGTACAACATGGAAACCTTGGTAGTAACTGTTTAGTTATTCGTAATCTTGACGCAAGTCTCTCTAAATTTAACCAAAAAATTTATTTCAAAACCTTTACAGAAGAGATATGCGAGATTAGACTACAACAATATTGCATACCTGTTGGTATGTGTATTAATGCTACCAATATCTCTACTGAATGTAAATAATAACTATGAAAAAACTATCAATACTTCTTCTTTTGTGTTGCTTGTCCCAATTGGCATTTGCACAAAACTCATTCTTTCGTTATCAGGGTCAAATTATTACCCTGCAAGTTGATTCCTCTGCTTTTGTTATAGTGAATAGTAATACTATAAGAGGGGGGGGGTAAAACTATACTAAGCAATACCATTGCAAAGTCTGTTCAAGACCTAACGCCTAATAGTCTGCTTGTAGAAGTAAAACCCAGTACCTCTAATGCTTCCGTTGAAAGTGCCAAGCAAAATCTAAGAGCAATAAGCAGCACGCTCCAATTTGGTCCCATTTACACTTATCAAGGTGAAAGGGTATATACAACCAATCAAATCATCATCTCTCCGAGATCCAAAAACGGCATTATTCAAATCAATGCTTTGTTTGGAAGTCAGTATTTGTCAGCTACTAAAAATCAATTTAGTCGCTCATATTTGCTTACCATAAAAGATATGCGAGATTTGTTTTCACTTACTGAAAGTATCTACCAAAGTGGTTTAGTAGAATGGGCAGAGCCAAATTTTATTTCAGCTTCTTTGCAAAATCCATTATATCCGCAACAGTATTATCTTAACAATACAGGGCAATTTGGTGGTGTAGCCAATGTTGATATCAATGCGCCAGAAGCTTGGGCTTTACTACAAAATTGTACCAATACCCCTCGTGTTCGTGTGGCTGTCATAGATGATGGTGTAGAGCCACACGTAGATTTAAACAATTTATTATCCATTGGTTATGATATCCGTAACCCTACAAATCCTGGTCGTCCACTTGCTCCTTTTACTCAAGATGAAGAGCGGCACGGACAAGCTTGTGCAGGTATAATTGGAGCAAATAATAATACAATAGGTATTAGAGGAGTAGCTACGAATGTGGATATTTTACCTATTAAAATCACGTTTCATCAAATATATAGTAGATCATATACAAATGGCGAAATTGCTGAAAGCATAGACTGGGCTTGGCATCCTTCATTTGGAAATGCAGATATTCTCAATAACTCTTGGGGTATGGAACTTCCAAGTAATTTTATTTCTGATGCTATTCAGAGAGCTATAACGTTTGGTAGAAATGGCAAAGGTTGTGTGGTGATTGCCTCATCTGGAAACTACCATTATAGATTTCCTTCTTGGGGTGTAATATTTCCTGCTCGTTTACCTAATGTCATTGCGGTAGGAGCTATTGATAACAGAGGCAATCTTCTATGGTATAGCTCTCGTGGTCCAGAAATGAGTTTAGTTGCTCCTAGTGGTTCAGATCCTGGTGATATAGTAACACTTGATAGGAATAATGGTTACTGGTCTAACTTTAATGGAACATCTGCTTCTTGCCCACAAGTGGCAGGCGTGGCAGCTCTTATGCTACAAGCTGCCCCTAACCTTACAGAAGTGCAAGTAAGAGAAACCTTACAACAAACTGCCAGAGATTTAAATGCGACAGGTTTTGATAATGATACTGGTTATGGTTTGGTGGATGCACAAGCAGCAGTTACAAAGGTACTATATGGCAATGCTCCAGTTTCTATAATTAGTGGTACAACTAATTTTTGTTCTGGTAATAGTGGGTTTTATAGTGTTTCTCAAGTACCTCTTGGCGCAACTATCAGTTGGCAAGTAACAGGTGCTATCAGCTTGGTAAGTGGGCAATTCACGCCCAGTATCAGTGTTTTAACGTCTGGGTCTGGTAGCGGTACTGTACGAGCTACCATAACAACTTGTGCTGGTTCGTATCAAACAGCCCCCTTTAATGTTTTCGTAAATAGCAGAGGATTAGAGGTTAATTATATTTATAATAATGGTTCAAGCATACCCTTAAATCTCTCCAACCCAGTAGGTGGAGTATCCTATGTAAATAATTTATGCCTTGGATATACTAGTAATGGCTATTTGGTTGCGACTATTCCTTCTGGTAGCTCTGTTACTTTTGCGGCAATTAGTGGGCTTACTACTGCTTATAGAAATGCAATAAGTGTTTATTTTACTCTTTCGCCTGGTGGTAGTGGCATAGGCTACATACGAGTAACTTCTACTAGCGTTTGCGGTACTGATATACAGGAAATGGCTTTCCAAATAACTAATTGTGGCATTCCAAGTTATCCTGGTGACCCTAATCCTACTGATCCTTGTAATAATCCACCAAGACTGTACAATATTTCGCCAAATCCTGCTACTTTTGGTCAAATAAAAATAGGTACTGTAGAAAGACCTATGGAAGTTGTATGTCCTGTATATTCTCCTAAAATAAACGCAATAAATGCAGTTATCAACTCCAAAGATGGCATTACGTTTAGTGAGGTAAATATTTATAATAGTTTTGGTATGTTGGTATTATCCAAACAAACAAGTAAAGCCAAAGAGTTTGTTATTCCTCTCAATGAGCTAAGAGCAGGTTTGTATTTGGTGCAAATCTCTGAAGGAGAACACACGGAAAGACATCAGATAATTATAGAATAGAAAATAATTTATTTTATTTCACAAAAAAGCTTTTCCAAATTTTGGAAAGGCTTTTTTTGTTATATTTGCAAAGTTAAAATCATTATCTAAACTTAATTTTCAATGAAAAAAAATCTTATTTTGCTTGTTTTGCTATGTTTTAGCATACAATCCCAATTTTTGCAAGCACAACAAAAGCCTTACACCAACTTACAAGCCGCTTTTGGTGCAGGGCGTAATTTTGTAGGTGACTTTGGTCCAAGAAATATCAATTGGATAAATAACGGAGAAAAATTTTCCTTTATTGATGGGCAAAATATCAAAGCACTTGTACCAAAAACACAAACAGAAGAACTTATTTTTGATGCTACAAGCGTGAAAATGCCTGATGGTGCAAAATTTGCGTATGATTCTTATCAATGGTCAAAAGATAGCAAATATTTGCTTTTTCAGTGCAATTTCCGCCCAGTTTGGAGACGTTCTGGTATTTCTGATTATTATTTGTACTCTATTGCTGATAAATCTCTCAAAATTTTGGCAAAAGATGCACAAACTGCAGAACTTTCTCCTAATGGCGCAAAAATAGGTTATGAGCGTGGAGGTAATCTTTTTACCTTTGATTTGGCGGCTCAAAAAGAAACACAACACACAAAAGATGCCACAGACGGCTTTTATAATGGGCGTTATGGTTGGGCGTATGAGGAAGAATTTGGGCTTGCGCAAGCGT
>JAYVGJ010000369.1:0-4171 GCA_043772375.1 Raineyaceae bacterium
CGCAAAAAAATACGGACTTGTATGGGAAAATAAACCTGAAGCCGTAGAAGAACTACTAAGGCAAAACCTTCCCATTCTCAAAGAAGTAAAAGAAAAATACATAAAAGGCACAAACACCCCACAAATACCAAAAAACGACCTTTTTCCAACAACAGAAAATACACCAACCACACCACAAAATAACCCCAACCACCTGCTCATAGAGGGCGACAACCTGCACGCACTTACGGCACTCTCTTTTACTCACGAAAATAAAATTGATGTTATTTATATAGACCCACCCTACAATACTGGAAACAAAGATTTTAAATATAATGACTCTTTTGTAGATAAAGAAGATACCTACAGACACAGCAAATGGCTCTCTTTTATGAGCAAAAGACTACAAATAGCTAAAAAACTACTTAATGAAAACGGCGTTATTTTTATCTCTATTGATGATAATGAACAATCTCAACTAAAAATGCTTTGTGATGAAGTGTTTGGAGAAGGGAATTTCATTTGTGATTTTATTAGAAAATGTAAAGCTGGTGCTGGACATGACGCCAAAGAAATTTCAATTGAATTTGATTATATGTTGTTTTATGCTAAAAATAAACAAAGTATAGAAATCTCTAAAGAAATTATTGATACAGAATCTGATAAAAAGTATAAATTAGTTGATGAATATGTGAAGAAAAGAGGAAAATATTATTTACGTGATTTGGACTATAAAGGTTCGTATAGTGCGCTTAGTGATTATCCTATAAAATTATCTAATGGCAAAGAATTATTTTCAGGTGGAAAATTTGGAAAACCAAACACTTGGAGATGGGGAAAAACAAAATTTGAGTGGGGAGTTGAAAATGATTTTATTGTAATTGACGAAATCAAGGAAAAGGTTTATATAAAACAATATCAATTCGTTGATAATGAAGATAAAATTAGAGAAAGAAGTTTACCTCACAGAGCGTTAATTTCATTTTTAAATTCTGACGGAAGTTCAGAAATCAGAAATATTATAGAACAAAATATCTTTACATACCCAAAACCTACATCATTATTAAGGTTTTGCTTAAATCTTTTGCCTAACAAAAACCTAATAATCCTAGATTTTTTTGCTGGCTCTGGCACTACTTTGCACGCCACAATGCAGCTTAATGCAGAAGATGGAGGCAATAGGCAATGTATTTTAGTGACCAACAACGAGAATAATATCTGTGAAGACGTAACTTATGAGCGCAACAAACGAGTAATAGAAGGCTACACCAATGCCAAAGGGGTTTTTGTGGAGGGTTTGGGTAACAATAATTTGCGTTATTATCAGTGTGGTTTTGTGAGTAGGTCAGAAGAGATAAAGTACAAAAAGGAACTTGTATTACTGGCTACGGATTTGCTATGTATCAAAGAAAATTGCTACGAATTGAGCGCACTAAGCACGCCTACGGACTTGTTGCGTGTGTATGTGAGCGAGAAGTCGCAGTTTTTGGTAATTTATGACGAGGACGAGATAAGCACAAGTATTGCTATTATCCAGCAGTTGCAGGCGCAAAAGCAAAATGATAACCCTATTAAAGTGTATGTTTTTGCGAATGGTCATTATCCGTTTACGGAGGATTTTGAGGAGGTTTTAGGGTTTATTACGCTTTGTGCGTTGCCAGATGCCATTTATAAGGCATTGCAAAACGTGCTACCCACAAAAGAACGCCCTATTTTGGGACTTGAAGAGGAAAACAACGAAAATAATGGGTTGGGAGGTTTGTTTTCGTCTGTGTGAAAAGGGTAATTTTATTATATATTGCTTGTCGGTTTCCCCACGTTTCACGTGGGGTTATGATAGTTCAACCCCGCTGGGGTTGTTTCTACATAAAAACTGTACTACAAAACCCTGAAAGGGTTTAACAATCATAACCCCACGTGGAACGTGGGGAACGACAAACAAAAACGAATTTTCTTTACACGTTTTGAAAAACACACCAAAATATTTCATCAATAAAAATAAATGCTACAACTAAAAACCTATCAACAAGAGGCAGTAACGGATTTGTCAAGTAAATTATTTAAGTTGCTAAAACTGTCTGGTGTTAGGCATAATTTGGTATTTAAAGCTCCCACAGGCGCAGGAAAGACACTAATGATGGCAAATTTGTTAGAAAGATTTTCTTTAGAACTTCCTTCGCACCACGAACTAACCAGAAAGCAAGTAAGTTTTATTTGGATAGCACCTAACAAATTACATAAGCAAAGCTACAAATCTTTAGAAAAATATTTTGCAGAAACCCGCCAAATAAAAGCTATTTATTATGAAGATGTTAGCGGAGAATTATTGCCAAATGAGGTTTTATTTGTGAATTGGGAAAGCATCAACAAAGAAAAAAACGCTATCATTCGTGAGAACGAAAACAACAAAAATCTTTATACTTACATCAATAGAGCCAGACAAAACAACATAGAAATCATTGTTATTATTGATGAGGAGCATATGTTTGCTAGTGCCAAAACCGCAAAAAGAGCCACAGAAGTATTAAAAAATATTTATGCAAAAGTAGAAATAAGGGTTTCTGCCACGCCCACCACGCCCAGCGACTACAAAACAACCGTAGAACGCCAAGACGTGATAGCAGAAGAGATGATAAAAAACGGCATTTACCTAAATCCTGCCCTTCATAATATTGCGCAAAATGCAGACACACTAGACGCACTTTTAATAACGGAGGCAATAACCAAAAGAGAAGCCATAAAACTAGCTTACGAGCAAGTAGGAAGCCATATAAATCCGTTGTTGCTTATTCAGTTGCCTAATGATGTTGAAGATAAAAATACAACGACAGATAATTACTATACTGATTTGGTGAAGGCAAATCTTGCGGCAAGAGGAATTTCTGTTGGTAATGGAAAGTTAGCAGTTTGGTTATCAGGTGTTTATGACAATGTGGATGGTATAGAAGCCCACAACAATATGGTAGAAATATTGCTTTTTAAGCAGGCTATTGCGTTGGGTTGGGATTGCCCACGAGCAGCGGTTTTGCTTATTTTTAGAGATTTAAAAAGTACAACATTCACCATTCAGACAGTTGGGCGCATTTTGCGTATGCCCGAGCAAAAGCATTATAGCAATTCTTTACTAAATTTTGGATATGTTTATACCAATTTGAGCAAAGATATGATTAGTGTCGTCAAAGATGATATGAATTATATTACTAGCAATGAAGCCAAAAGAATAGATAATTATCTGCCTGTCGCCCTAGAAACGAGTATCATTGAAAGAACATACGAACGAAATAATTTGAGTTCAGACTTTAAGAAAGAATTTAGTCATTTTTCAATGCACTATTTGAATTTGAGTAATGATTTTATTGATATTAGTAGACACGACATCAATAAAAAGAAATTACAAGAGAAAATGGTCAATATTAACGTAGATAAAATTAATATTACTATTCCAGAAGATATTTTCTTGACAGGCGGAGAAGAAACACAGTCAGTTAGCGCAAATGTACGTTTTGCCAAAACAGCAGATGAAGTAAAAACTGTTTTTAATGTTTTCTGTAGAAATAATTTAGGTGGTTTTGCAGTAGGAACTTCTTATCCTATGTTAGAGAGTGCCTTGGTCAATTTCTTTGAATTTTATCTTGGTTTTGCTCAGCATATAACCCACAAAATTGTTTTAGCTAATCAGGCTTTTTTTATAGAATTAATAGAAAAAGCCATTGACGAACACGCAAAAAACAAAGTTCGCAAAACTAAAAGTCAGCAAAATAAAACGGCTATTTGGGAGGTGCCAAACGCCTTATTTTTTACTGAATTGTACGAAAGCAAGCTAGTTGAAAAATACGCTTTAAATATTTTTTATGAAAGCAAAGAAGTTTCTGCACCTGAAAAGAATTTTGTGGTGTATTTGCAAGAAAACAAGGATTATATAGAATGGTGGTATAAAAATGGCGACAAAGGGCAAGAACATTTTGCCGTTTTGTATAAAAATAATTTGGGAGATGATAGTTTGTTTTATGTAGATTTTGTTATTTATGGCAAAAATAATGTAGTTTACCTTTTTGATACAAAAACGCCTAATTCTGACCCAGAAGCACCCAATAAACACAATGCGTTGGTAGATTTTATAGAAAACCATAACGAAAAATTCAAAGCAAAAGGCTTAAAAACTGTTGGTGGAATTTTGATAGAAAAAGTAGTA
>JAYVGJ010000370.1:0-9800 GCA_043772375.1 Raineyaceae bacterium
TGAACTCTTGCAATGTTATATCTGATAAATTAAATATTTCCATAATATCGTTATTTTCATCAAAAAGCCTTAAATTAGATGCGGAAGCCCTATAAAAGATACGCTTTTTGTGGCTTTATCTTTGGAACTTGATGCAAAACTTTGGACTGGTGACAAAAAGCTAAAAACACATCTTATAAAAAAAGGATTTGATATGATTTTTGACTATTGATAAGTACAAAAAAGCCTTTCAAAGAAACCTGAAAGGCTTTTTTGTTTGCATTATTTTATGTATTTTTACGCTGACAGGTGTTAGTTTAACCGCAAAGGCGCAAAGTTAAAATACACGCAAAGAACGCAAAGTCGTACTACGTTTTTTGTATTTCCTTGCGTACTTCGTGCCTTCACTTTGCATCTTTGCGGTTGAAAAATAATGTATTTTATTTTTTGTTATTCAAATTATCTTTAAATTCTATCTAAAACAATGTTTCATCAAATCATTCAACAGAAAAAAAATCAATGGCTACAATCAAAAGAATGTACTATTATTGATTTGATTAAATACATCAAAATAAAAGCGCAACTACGTGATACGCAAATAGAAGCAATAGAAACATATCTTTTTTTGAAGATAAAAGGAGATAATAAACCGCTTTGGGAGCTTTTTTCAGAAGGATTTTTTGCTAATGAAATCAATTTAGAAAAACTTAATATAAACCAAATTACAAGAGATTTTTTGAAACAAAATAAACAGGCTTTTGCTTTGTATGATTTTGCTAAACAACAGAAATACAGTCAGTTAGAAAATGAAATCATCAATAATCCAGACAAAATAAATTATGAAAATATCATTAAAAGTATTTTTTATAATGTAACTTATGCAGATTATTTGATGAGTTTGCCAATGGGCGCAGGCAAAACCTACCTAATGGCTGCTTTTATTTATCTTGATTTGTATTTTGCTGATAATGAGCCACAAAACAAAAATTTCGCCCATAATTTTTTGGTGCTTATTCCCTACGGACTGAAAAATTCTATTATTCCAAGCCTTAAAACTATTCAAAATTTTGACCCTTCGTGGGTGTTGCCTGAGCCTGCTGCAAGTAAACTCAAACAATTACTTAAATTTGACGTTTTGGACGAACAAAAATCAGCCAAAAAAAGTAACAAAGCACGCAACCCTAATGCACAAAAAGTTAATAATTGTTTGCCAAATCCTTTTGGGCAAATATTTGTCGTAAATGCTGAAAAAGTCGCCACAGAGAGAATAGACGTGATAAAAGACGGAAATAATATCAAGATTGATTTTCACGAAAACAATAATTCTGAAAGTAAAAACAACGACCAAAACTACAAATCAGCGAATGAACTGCGCAAATTTATAGGTAAAATTCCGCATTTGTCTATCCTTATTGACGAGGTGCATCACGCCACAGATAGTGATTTGAAACTGCGAGGTTTGCTCAACGAAAAATGGGGCAAAACAGGTAATTTGGTGGCAGTTTTGGGCTTTTCTGGTACGCCTTATCTGGAAAAAGCAGAACCCGTTTTTATCTCTGAAAACGTAGCTTTCAAGTTTACGCAAATCACGAATACTGTCTATTATTATCCGCTTGTAACGGCTATTAAGCAGTTTTTAAAAACGCCAACCATCAAAACAGGGCAGGGATTAGACCGTTTCCAAATCATCAAAAATGGTATTGAAGATTTTAATAATCTCTACAAAACAAAAACCTACAACAACGGCACAATAGCCAAAATAGCCATTTATTGCAGCACCATTGAGATTTTGGAAAATGAAATTTATCCGTTTCTCACTACAGAACTACAAATAAATCCAAACGAAATCTTAAAATATCACGGCGGAAATAAAACTTATTCTTTGCCAAAAGAAAATGAACTTGCCTTTCGTTCTTTGGATTTAGCTATCTCGCAAAAACGCTACATTTTGCTCGTGCAGGTGGGAAAAGAAGGCTGGGATTGCCCTAGTCTGACGGGTGTTATTTTGTCGCAAAAAGGTGATTCTCCACAGAATATGCTCCTCCAAACCTCGTGTAGATGCCTTAGACAAGTAGATAAAAATTCCAATGAAACCGCACTTATCTGGCTCAACAAAGACAATGCGGATATGCTCAACAAACAACTCAAACAAGAGCAGAACAGTAGTATTGACGAGCTAAACAACGCCAGACGCAACACGCAAACGGACACAATAATGCGCCAAAGTCGTATGGAATACTTGGAAATTCCTAGTATTTATTTTTATCAAATGAAAGTTAATTATCAGACTTTTGAGCAAGAAAAAACCGCTAATACCAGAGAAAAACTCAAACAAATCAGCCAAAATATGGAAAATTTTAAGACAAATGCACTCATTACCACAAGCGGAATACATAATTTGGATACAGGAAAAATTGAAATTGTCAAGGAAATTGAAGGACAATTTGCGAGTTTTGCACAGTGGATTTTCCAGATTTCTAGGGAAAGTTTTAATTTTATTTCTCAAAAAGAATTAGAATACTACGCAGCGGAAACAAAAGAAATTTTTGATAAAATTGTCATAACCACCCCTAACTCCTCCTTGCAAGGAGAGGAACAAACTCCCCTACTTTCTAAGGAGGGGTTGGGGGTGGTTGATGAAAGCACTTTTTTTAATGATTTGTATGATTTGCACCGCATCAATGCCAAAATCCGTCTGGCGTTTAGCATCAAAAAAGAAATCAAAACTTCCAACGAAATTATACCACAAACCGCACAACTTTTGATGGTGGATAATCTCAAAAATATAGAGAAAAACAAAAATCTTCTGCCAAGTGAAATGGATACAAACAAGATTTTGGAATTAGACAAAACTAATGAGCCGCTTGTTGTTGATACAGAACAAATGGAAAAAGAGTATCAAAAAATGGTGCAAGCAATGACAGCGCAAGGTTTTGGAGCTATGATTCCACCTTTTGAAGTTGTCAATGCAAAAAATAATCATTCGTTTGCGGTAAAAGCAAAAAATAATACTTTTCATTATTTGCCTTATGATTTTGGGGCGAGTGGAAGTAGTGGTTTTGAAATGGAGATTTTTCAGAAAATTTTGCAACTGACTGATTTTCAAGAGAAAAACTTAGAGATTTATTACAACGGAGATAATCATCTCACGCAATTTAAGATAAATTGTTTTGCCAAGAATAACGCCAATCATTGGAACAAAGTAGGGGAATATACAACGGATTTTCTTATCATTAAGCGAAATGAAAAGCAAACAATGCACCAAATATTGATGATAGAAACAAAAGGAGCAGCTTTTGCCAACAGCCCAGAGTTTTTGAAGAGAAAACAATTTGTAGAAACAGAATTTTTAAGACAAAACAAAGAAAAATTTAATTATGACCGTTTTGAGTTTCTTTATTTGGAAGATAGTCAAGATATGACAACAAATATCAGCAAACTAAGTGAGAAAATAAATCAGTTTTTTGAATAGAAAGTTACTTGTTACAAATTCTTGTTTAGCTCCAGCGGAGCGAAATATTTATAGAAAGATGATTGTGTTTTGTATTCAGCCCCAGCGGGGCGACACTAGCAAGGGCTAGTTTTATAATAATGAAACTGCTTCGCCACCATTTATTTGTCAAGTGACTACGAAAAAACACAAATTAACAATATCATTATCTGATTAATTTTTTCTATAAATATACCGCCCCGCTGGGGCTGAATACATTTTTTGTGATTTTTTTTCTATAAATATACCGCCCCGCTGGGGCTAAATACAAATTAATTTATCATAATCTTTAAACCAACCAAAAATATGCCCCTAAAATATATTCCCTATTTCCCTGACACCGTTGAGGGACAAGCTATGCTCAACAATATTACTCGTACACAACGCCTACTGCGCTACCGTGAAAATGATAAGGTTTTTGACCGTATCAAGCGGGGAATGCCATATTATGAAGTGGAAAAAATAGAAACAGTAAATATCCCAAACAGCCCCCTAACCCCCAAAGGGGAAATAATGCAGGGAAACCTTGTTTTGCGGGGCGAGTGTATTTCTGCTTGCGCCTACCTCAAAGAACAAAATATTAAAGTGGATTTGGTCTATATTGACCCTCCGTTTGCCTCTGGTGCTGATTATGCTAAGAAAGTTTTTATTAGGAAAAATCCTATGTTAGCGCATACGCTTGCACAAGTACTCACAGACAAAATAGCGCAAGCAGAACAACAAATGGATATGGAAGAGCTGCGCAGTTTTGAGGAAAAAATGTATGGCGACATCTGGAACAAAGAAGCCTATCTTAGCTGGATGTATGAAAACTTAATGGCTATAAAATCTATTATGAGCGACACCGCAAGCATTTATATGCACCTAGACTGGCATATAGGGCATTATGTCAAAATACTGATGGACGAGGTTTTTGGTGAAGAAAATTTTAGAAATGAAATTATTTGGAAATATTTTGGACCAACAAGCACCAAAGAAAATTATCCACGAAAACACGACAATATCTATTATTATACAAAAACAGAAGAAAAAATATTTAACCACGAGGCTTGTATAGTAGAATATGACGAAAAAGCCATAAAAAGATATGATAGAACTGACGAAAATGGTAATAAATATAAACTTTATAACGAAAAAGATGGCACACAACGCAAAGCATATCTAAATAGTGGCACACCAAGCGACATTTTTGAGATAGCAAGTGAGCAAAATCCTTTTTATGGTACGCAAAAACCAGAAGCACTTTTGCAACGAATTATCAAAGCCAGCAGCAATGAGCAGATGATTGTAGCTGATTTTTTTGGTGGAAGTGGCGTTACGGCAAAAGTGGCTAATGATTTGGGGCGCAGGTTTATTCATTGTGATATTGGCATCAACAGCATACAAACCGTAAGAGATAGGCTCAAAGAGGCAAAAGCAAGTTTTGAGATTTTGGAGATAAAAGATGGCGTGAGTTTGTTTAGAAATCCGCAACAAACAATGGAAAAACTAGCAACCCTTATTCCTAGCCTACAAACCAACAAAGTAGAAGGCATTAGTAAGTTTTGGTTTGGGAGCATTATGGAAAGCAAAAAAAGTATTGTGCCTGTATATGTGCCTAATCTGCTCAATACGCAAGAAAAAGTGTTGGATATTCCTACTATCAACTTGATTATCAACCAAGAACTGCAAAATTTGGGGCTTGATGTGCGCAAAGTGATTGTGTATTACATTGACATTGATGACCAAAACGAGATAGAGAAATTTATCAGAGAAAACAACGCCACAGGAATAGAAGTGGAACTAAAAGATTTGAAAAACTTGCTTCATAATGTTGTTTTTGAGGATATTATTACTTTTGAAATGGCTGAAAACAAGCAAGATAAAGAAAACAAAAACACCTTTGAAATAGCCATAACGCAATTTATCAGCGACCGTTTGATACAAAAAATCAGTGAGTTCAACGAAAAAAACAACTTGCAATCTCTCACGCTGGGCAAAAAAGCTACGCCCATAAACATAAGTAATGAAGGTTTGGAACTCATAGAATTTATTTCTTTGGATTGTAAAAATGCAACAGGAGAATGGCACAGCAGTGCAGAAATAAAAATAAATAAACTGGGTTTTGTGATAAAAAACGGCACAAAAACCAAAGATTTCTGGAACGGAAAAATTAGTAGTGATAAACTTCCCTTGAGAATTAAGGTAAGAAATATTAGTGGAGATGAAAGTATTAAGGTGATTTCGTGATGTTTTTCCTCACCGCAAAGGCGCAAAGTGAAGGCGCAAAGTACGCAAGGAAATACAAAAAACGTAGTATAAAAACGCAGTACAACTTTGCGTATATTTTCTTTGCGCCTTTGCGGTTAAGAAAATCAATAAACAAAAAAAGTAGTCATTACAAGTTGTAATGACTACTTTTTTTATTGAATTGAGTGATATTTTTGTATTTCACTACACACTAAAAACTACACACTCCTCACTAAAAGTATTATTCTTTGATAAAACGTTTAGAGATGTTTCCTTTTGATGTTTCCATACGTACAAGGAACATTCCTTTGTTCATTTTAGAAATATCAATCATTTTCTCTTCAGTATTGATACTGATTTCATTCACTTCTGCGCCATTCAAAGCATACAATTTGATAGAAGTAATGTCAGCATTTACATTGAATTTAAGTATATCAGTAGCAGGGTTTGGCGACAAACTAAGTGCAAGTTCTGCATTATCATTATTGCTAATTACGTCAGAAGATTGTGTTAATCCTGCAAAGAAAGTAGTAATATTGATTGTGTAATCTTCTACTTCACCATAAGTAAAGGCTTGGCAAGAAGTAGTAGCAGCATCACTCATAGCTACACGCATACGAGTAGTACCCGTAGAAGCTGTAGAAGGAATAGTAAAGCTAGCAGCAAGTGTGGCAGAAGAACTAGAAGATGTGCTTACTACAAGTTCACCAGCATCTAAGAAATCACCATCTTTGTTGTAATCTATATAAATTCTCCAATATTCTGTGTAAGCAGTGCTTGCAAATCCAGCACTAAAATTGATAGTTTGAGCAGAGCCTAGCGCAACATTTGTAGATGCACCAGTATTGATATAACCACCTGTTTCTGCAGCAGAAACTCTATTGATTGTACCCAATTTTACTAAATCTATCCATTCGTAAGTTCTGTTTGAGCCACTTGATGCGCAATATGTAGGAGTTACAACGCCAGAAGTAGTTGAGAATGTAGCACTTGCAGAGTAAGCAGATGTACCAGAAGTACAATTTGTACGTACTTGGAACTCATAAGCAGTGCTTGCCACAAGACCAGTGATAGCTACTGATGTACCCGTACGACCTAAAAAGTCAGTCCAAGTTGCGCTAGCAGTTGTTTTCAAACGAACATCATAAGTAGAAGCTCCAGAAACTGCACCCCAATTAAGTGTACCAGTTGTAGAAGCTACCAAAGTAGCAGCCAAAGCAGAAGGAACAGCGCAAGTAGTTGTTACAGGAGCAACATATTTAGCACCCACACCTACCGCATACCAAGCATTTGTTGTTTGGATTTCTTCGTTAGAACCAACACCATACAAATCTTGTGCAGATTTGATAGCAAAAGTACGAGCATTTGCATAAGTAGAGTTAGCAGAAAGATAAGTAGTTTCAGTTCTAAAAGCAATTTTAGCCGCTTTGTCAATAGTAATACCACTTACACTGAAAACACTACCAATATCATTTGTACCACTTGCACCCACAGAAAGTAAATAGAACCAGTAGTTCAAAACGCCACTGTTTGTATGTACTCCACATTGGTCATTTGCATTTGAAGGAGTGCAATTAACACTCTGCCAGTAAGTTCCACCATAAGTATCAGGCTGACCTTCCGCATTTGGGTTACTCATAGAACGCAAAGAAGGGCGTTGCTTGTCAATATCTTCACCAATCAACCAAGTAGATTTTCCTGTAGTAGAAGCTGCTTCAATAGCTGCTCCCCAAATATCACTAAAACCTTCATTCATTCCACCAGACTCTTTTTGGTAAGCCAAATTTGCCGTTTTTTCACAAACTGCGTGAGCTATTTCGTGTCCACAGACATCAAGAGCCGCAAGTGGTCTAAAACGAGATGCACCATCACCATAAGTCATTACAGAACCATTCCAATAAGCATTTTCAAAGCCTACGCCATCACCAGGTGTGTCGTCAAAGTGAACATAACTTTTGATTTTTGCATTAGCATTGTCATAGCTACTTCTTCCGTGAACATTTTTGAAATAATCATACGTTGCAGTTGCTCCCCAATGTGCATCTAATGCAATTTGGTCAAAATTAGTTGACATTTCAGCAGCCGTCCAGTTGTTGTCGTTATCAGTAAAATCAACAGCAGCAGTATAGCTATTACTTCTTCTTGCGTTGTAAGTTTCAATACCAAGACCGTGAGCAGTTTCACGCAAACGGTAAGAGCCATTGAAAGAATCAGCCGTAATAGGACGTGAGCCAGAATAAGTAGTGGCAGCCGTTCCTGCTACGTTAAGGTGTTTGATAGTTGCGTTTCTGTAAACAATTTCACCAGAAATAGCATCTACATAAATATCTGTTCTGCTGATAGGTGCTGCAGCATAGATGTCAAACTTGTAAGCAAGGCGCATAAGACCAGTTTGTTTGTAGTATTCTTCAATAACAACAAGTTCACCTTTTGGCTTATAAGTGCCACGAGCCTCATTTTCTTTTGCAAAAGCCTCGTTTGCAGCATCTTGCCACATATATTTTTCTGCACCCACAAAATTGAGGGCAGAAGAAAGAGCTTGTTGTTCTGAAATTGAAGGAGTTGCATTTACACCAACTATTTGGCGGTACTCACCAGTAAGCATTTCTGCATCACCAGATTTTCCGTGAGCGGTGAAAGTAGAATGTTCTACTTTTAAATTTTTGTAATATTGTTGGTATTTGTCGTGGGTGATGCCTAGTGCGTCTGTTTCAGTAGAAATTTTGACAAGCATATCATTGCTAGACATTTCAAGGTTTGAGCGGAAAAGGTTGTCTGCATCAGACATTTTGGGAGTGCTTCCTGCTGTGTTATCTAATTTGATAACTGTCATTGCATCTTGTTTGATGCGTGTTGTTTGTCCGAAAACTGTTGAGAAAGCCGCCGTACCAAAGAACAGAAAGGCTGCTGTGTAAATGACTTTTTTCATTGAAATTAAGTTGAAAATAAAAATTTAGTAAAGTAAGATAATTGGGAATTTTGTTATTTTTTCTATTAAGCGTTGCAAAAGTACAATCAAAAAATAGTATCTCCAAATTTTTTGAAGATTATTTTTCAAAATATTTGGTTTATTTTTGGAAAACCTATTAAAAACACTGAAAAAGCCGTTTTTAGACGAATAAAATTTGGTAAAAAGCAATAATTGTAATACTATTGTGGTACATAGCTAAACAAAAAAATCAATTATTTAGCTAATTTACAGATTTTATAAATTAGCTAAATGATTGATTTATAACAAATTGCAGACTTTTATTATATCTTTGTTGTTATTAGTTTGTCGTTAGATAAAGCGTGTTTTATCTCTACAAAGAATGTTATCTATATCCAGTTCCGCCACAACGAGTGCAGGGATAAGTGCCATTTGTGGTATAAACCTTGCCACTACACCCAAAATTAGTACATACAGACGACCCACCAGAAGACCTACTTCCGCTACCACAACCACCCACAGCGCACATTATGCAAAGCAACACAAGTGCTACAATCCAGCCAAAAGATGACTAAAAAACGCCCAAAAAACAATAATGCCAACAATAATGGCTATTAAAAGTAGCACTTGCCACGTTTTCCATTTGTTAGCTTTTTTGATGTCTTTGATGTATTTTTTGATTTCGTTTTTGATAGATTTTTTCATTTCTCTTTTGAGTTTACGCATCTCTTTGCGTGTTTCTTTGCGTGTAAGTTTCTGGAAATTATCATCACTTTTTCCGACATTTTTTGACTTTTTTAGATGTAAGATTTCATCAAAAAGCTCAAAATTTTCATTTTTGAGGGATTTTTTAGATGTAAGATTTTCACCTGCCAAACTATTGCTTTGGTAGGTATGCAGATACGCTGGCGTTCTTGTGTATCTGCCTTCTGCAAAGTTCATACTAATTTGGGTGCGTTGTTGTGATGCGCTGACCGTCACAAACAAAAAATTACCCAAATAACCAACTCTCATTGTTTTTTTGAATGAGTTTTTCCATTTTTGTTG
The DNA here is from genome assembly GCA_043772375.1 of Raineyaceae bacterium. GTDB lineage: Bacteria > Bacteroidota > Bacteroidia > Cytophagales > Thermonemataceae > JANYGM01. The sequence continues at coordinate 9,675 of JAYVGJ010000370.1, forward strand.
TAATTTTAGATTTGAAAATGTTTAGAGAAATCAATATGGGTGACATTTTTGAAAAATCATAATTTTAAGATTTGTTCTAAAATAAAATTTTTAAATTTATCTTTAAAAGTATAAATTATTTGTTTT
>JAYVGJ010000371.1:0-12838 GCA_043772375.1 Raineyaceae bacterium
ATATAAAATTTATTTTTTAATTTATATTATTGATAATCAAGTGATTATATTATCCAAAATAATTTCTATAAATCTGCAACGGAACTTTTACAGTAACAATTTAAACAAAATGGATTTTTTATTCTCAAAATATTTTCTTCGTAATGGACGAACTTCACTAAAGTCAGGGACTATTCGTGAAGTTTTCCTTAAGTTGATAGCAGTGAGTGGACACTACGACCAGAAAATTGCTTCATAAAAAATGTAATACAACCTGTAAAATTTAAAATTCACAATTATTAACATTGAACACTCTTCCAAAACGACTAGCACCTAGTGCCTATATAGAAGGCATTTTAGCACACGACAGAGTAGTACTTAGCAAAGCTATTACCTTGATAGAAAGCACTTTACAAAGTGATTTTGTTTTGGCAAGGGAAGTTTTGCAGGGTATTTTGCCATATACAAAAACCACAAAAAGCATACGTATAGGCATTACGGGTGTGCCAGGTGTAGGTAAAAGTACCTTTATTGATGTTTTTGGCACTTTTATCACTAATAAATGTAACAAAAAGTTGGCAGTTTTGGCAATAGACCCCACAAGTCAGCGCACAAAAGGCAGCATTATGGGCGACAAAACTCGTATGGAAAGCCTTTCTATGAACAAAAACGCCTATATTCGTCCTTCTGCGACAGGAAACGCACTTGGGGGCGTGGCTAGGCGCACTCGTGAAACTATTTTGCTGTGTGAAGCAGCTGGTTTTGAGGTGATTATAGTAGAAACGGTGGGTGTGGGGCAATCTGAAACGCTTGTAAAAGATATGGTTGATTTTTTCCTGCTTTTGATGCTTGCAGGCGCAGGTGACGAGTTGCAAGGCATCAAAAAAGGTATTATGGAGATGGCTGATGCGGTTACTATTACCAAAGCTGATGATAATAATGTTTTGGAAGCAAATTTGGCAAAAATAGAATACCAAAATGCTCTCCACTTATTTCGTGCTGATAATTCTGGTTGGTTTCCACAAGTCAGTGTTTGTTCTGCGCTCACAAATAGAGGCATAAAAAGCGTGTGGAAAATGGTAGAAAAGTACCAAACAATCACTCAAAATAATGGTTTTTTTGATAAAAATAGACAGCAACAACAAGTTTCTTGGATGCACCAAACCATCAAGCAAATTTTGGAAGAACAATTTTATCAAAATGAAATCATCAAAAACCTTCTTCCAAACATAGAAAAAGACATTTTAGAGAATAAAATAGCTCCTACAAGTGCTGCTATACAACTTATTGATTTTTATAAAAAATAAATAAAATTTAATATAAATTTCACCAATCAATTTAATTTAAAATTTTTGTTGCTGTAAAAGTTTCGTTGCAAAATAGTGTCTTGTTGTTTGGTGGAGACACCAAACAATGTTATAACCCACGTTTGGTGTCCCCACCAAACGTTTCCCCCAAAAACTGCAACGAATAATTTACAGTAACAAATTTTTTGTGATTTTACTTACCATAAATTAATTGATTTGGAGTGTTTTGTGTGTATTTTTGATGTAAGTTTTTAACTTTTTTCAAAAAAAATAACATTTTTTTTTGAAATGTAGTATTTTTTCTCCAATTTTGCCAAAGAAGACTTTGTCTTAACACCCAAAAGTCAAAATTTATTAGAACTAAAAACTTAAACTAAAAAATTTTATAAGAAACGGAATGTTTATTGCTCACGCTTATGAAGTTGCAAAGAACTTGCAAAAACCTATAATGAGCCTTATTAAACCTATTATTTCTTGTAAAATATACTTATGAAAACAAAGCTACTGATATTGTTAGTTGTGTTGTTTGTTGCCTTCCAAGCCAAAGCAGGAGAAATTACTCTTAGCGGTGTTTATTTGGGGAAAAATTTGTATGTTCAAAATCCATTTATTGTGGAAAAAATGAAATACTGCACAGAAAGCGTTTTTGTGAATGGTAAGCAAGTAATTACTAATCCCAAAAACAGTTCTTTTGAGATAGATTTATCCAAAAATGTTATCAATGCACCCGTTAATATCAAAATTGTTCATTCTGACGGTTGCAAACCAAAAATAATCAATCCGAGTGTCATAAAAGCAAGTAGTACGTTTCAATTTACGGGATTTACGGTTGAGCCTACGCTTATCCGCTGGTCGTCTAAGGGTGAAGCGGCTGCAAGTGCTTTTTATGTAGAAAAATTTGAGAATAATAACTGGCGTAACTTGCGCACTGTGAACGCTCAAAATGCCGTAGGATATGCCGTAGAAGCAAAACACACTGCAGGGGTGAACAAATACCGCATCAAATATGCAGAAAATAACGGCAAATCTTTATACACTCAACCTATTGATTTTACGGCAACTTCAGAATCAGTGAGGTTTTTCCCAAAAAATGTCACCAATAAAATTTATTTCACAAGTGAAACTACTTATGAAATTTTAGACCTAAAAGGAACTTCTATCAAAAAAGGAAAAAGTAAAGAAATTGATGCAACTAGCATACGTAGAGGCGTTTATTATCTTAATTTTGATGGTAAAACAGAGAGATTTCTAAAAAAATAAGTTCCTAATAAAGATATTTTAATTGATATTTAAAAAATGACCTTTTCTTTACGTACAGGCACGCCTGCTGATATTCCTGCAGTGCTTGCACTTATCAAACAACTTGCAGAATACGAAAAAGCCCCTTTGGAAGTTAGTAATACGCCTGAACAAATGCTCATAGATGGGTTTTCTGAAAATCCTATTTTTCATTTGATAGTGGCAGAAACCACTACTAATAATAATAATCAAACAGAAACTACTATTTTGGTTGGAATGGCAATTACTTATTACCGCTATTCTACTTGGAAAGGGCGTGTTTTGTATTTAGAAGATTTGTATATTTTGCCAGAATACCGCCGTTTTGGCTTAGGAGAGAGGTTTTTTGCGCTACTTTTGGAGAAAGCAAAGAAAGATAAATGTCAGAGAGTAAGTTGGCAAGTCCTTGATTGGAACGAGCCAGCCATCAATTTTTATAAAAAACTTGGTGCAACATTAGACCCAGAATGGATAAACGGTTTTATTGAAATTAGCTAAGTAATTATGAATTTTAAATTATGAATTATGAATGAATACAATAATATGTTTATCTCCTTGGTTTGTATTCCCACAAACTAAGGAGGTTAAAGAGAGTTAAATACAAACAAGTCCTACAAATTTTTTGTAGGACTTGTTTGCATTTAATTCACAATTCACAATTCACAATTATTTTGTTTGCTTTTTGTATTTTCTATAAAGGAAAAACCCACCCACAGCAAGCAAAATAAGTGTCCAAAATTTCAAAAATACTAGGAAAATTTCTTTAATGATTTGCCAGCCAAACTGCATAGCATCAACCATTTTGCTACCAAAACTAGGCTCAAACGGCTCAATACTTTTATGGTTAAAAATCATTTCTCTTTTGACTGTTGGCGGCTGATACACTATTAAACTCACCGTAGAATACGCTATTTGGTCATTTATTGACATATTAGAGAGTTTAGCATTGTCTGATTGCTCTTCTTTATTGCTCAAAATCTCTTCCGCAGATACAATATCATCAAGTTTTTGTCCTTTTTTGTCAATGGCACTTGCCAGACGTTGTTGCGTTTTGTCAGCACGTTTTTGGGCAAGTTTGTTGGCTAAAAGGCGCAAAGCAACATCTTCTTTTTTGAGATTTCTGTGGTCAAGATAGTCAATATTTTTAGCAATTTGTTTGAGTGCTGTATCCAATTTATAGTTTGGAATCCTCAAAATCAGCGTGTTACTCACAGTATAAAATGTCGTAACCATTGAAGAATCCACGCTCACAGGCGTAGTGGTTACACTATTGATGTCGCTGGCAAGTGTGGTAGAAGTTACAAAACCACCTTCTTTATGTGTAATGTCTTCAATATTATAGGTAGCTTTGATGACGTTTTTTGCCTTAAATTTGATGTCGCCCGTAATGATAAATTTGCGTGTAGTGTCTTTGCTCACAACCGCCACAGATGAGGGCATAAAAGCATTTGATTGCGTGTCAGAGTCTTTTTTGATAAGGTCTTGGGCTTCTTTGTCTGTACCATCTTGGGCAGATGCGGCGGCATTTTCTGCTTGTGGACTTTTAAATGTTTCTTCTTTTCGGGAAGATTTTTCTTGATTTTGGGTTGATGTTTTTGCTTCATCTTTTGGTCTTCGTTCTTGCGCACAACCTGCAAGCAAAAAAATCAACGCAATAACTGGAATAAATTTAATGGTTTTCATTTTTTCTATTGGTTTTGGTGAGATAAAAAAGGGTTATTTGTGAACTACTTGTCTGCATCAGGATTTTCAAGATAGTAAGATTTTTAAGATAATACAAACAGAATATAAAAACTAAAAGCATAAAAACGCAAAATATGTGTTTTGTATTATCCTTGTATTTATCTTGTAATCTTGTAAATCCTGATACAGACAATTTAGGCAACAAAATTTTGTTCTTTCAAAAGTACATTTTGAAAAATTTAATAAAATAAAAATATGGTTTTGCAGAATTATATTTTGTGTAAATATGCTTTTAATGCTAAAAAGTACAAAAGGTAACCCAATTTTTAGGAATTTTTATTTTTGTTTATTTGACTAAAATAACGTAATTTTGCACGAATATTGATGAAAACATCAGTAAAAATTAAGTTTATGGGCTACATTAAAGAACCTTTTGGTGTTGATTTTATTATTCAAAGTCCGCCACTTACTGATGAAGAGAAAAACGAAATTAGTAATTATATCAAAAAACAAAAAGAGAAAGTCAAACAAAATCTCAAAGAGAAAACTATAAAAAAGCAATATTCTAACGCTTAAAGCAAAATATCTAAAAAATAAATTCCCTGATAATCAAGGAATTATATAAAATACAACCTTTAAAACTAAATTCTTAAAATAAGTAGGCAACCGTTTTGAAAGAACGCTTGTCTTGCTATTAAGAAGATGTAATGACAACAGAAAAAAATATCATCAAAAGTTGCCTCAACGGTGAGGCGCAAGGGCATAAAGCATTATTTGAAATGTTTTATGGCAAGATGCTTATGGTTTGTTTGCGTTACGCTTCTGACAAAGACGAAGCGAAAGATTTGTTACAAGAAGGCTTTATGAAAGTTTTTAAAAATCTGCCTAGTTATAAGCAAGAAGGCTCTTTTGAAGGTTGGATACGTAGAATAATGGTGCACAATGCCATCAATACTTATCATCAAAATAAGAAATTTTATCAAAATTTTTCCCTTGATGACAACGACCTACCAGATTTTGAGGTTACAAGTGAGGACGTATTAGATAAAATCTCTTATGACGAACTGCTAAACCTCGTACAAACGCTCTCACCTGCTTATAAGGCGGTTTTCAACTTGTATGCCATAGAAGGTTATTCTCACAAAGAGATAGCTGAACTATTGCTTATAAGTGAAGGAACTTCTAAATCTAATCTTGCAAAAGCTCGCCAAAAACTTCAAAAACAAGTAATAGCACTTTTAGGAGTAGAAATAGAAAACCGTTATGCGTCATAATGATCACGAAATAGACAAACTTTTTAGGGAAAAGCTCCAACAACAGCAAGAACATCATTCTTTTGACAAAGAAAATGATTGGTCTAAACTTGCTATGAGTCTTTCTGTGAGCGGTCTTGTGCGTACGGGCGTGATGTCGTTGGGTGCTAAAATCTTCTCTTACGCAGCCAAAACGCTACTTATTGGAGCTATGGCGTTTGTGCCAAGCGTGATTTCTCTTAATTCTGATGAAAATTCTACTAATAATTTAGCAAGCAATCAGAAGAGAAATAACCAAACAAATCAAACTGAAAACAATCTAAAAAATGGCTTTAGAAATAATATTTCTAATAATTTTTTGGATAAAAATTTGACAGAAAATAATACAAATTTATCAGAAAAAAACCGTTTAAATATCCAAAAAAACGTATTTAAAAGTGATTTAGAGAAAGATTTAGAAGAAAATAGAACTGGAATTTCTAATCAAAACACAAAAGAAATTTCTCAAGAAAATCAACAACAAAGTAGCTTGTTTATCCTGAAAAATCCTACAAAAAATAATGTAGAAAATAATTCAGAAACAAAAGAAAATTTAACGCAAAATTCTGAAAATCAAACAAATACAACAAAAGAAAATGCTTTACAAAAATCTCAAATTATTGCGAGTAATTTAGACATTGAAAATAAAATAGAAATTTCTGAAAATCAGTTAGTTACGAATAAAGAAAATAAAAAAACGTCTGAAAAAACCCTGAAAGGGTTAAACAATCATAACCCCACGTCGCACGTGGGGAACGGACAGACAGAAACAACAGATTTAATTGCAAAGGATAAGTTGTTTGTGAAGACACAAACAACGGCTAAAAATACAGATTTACTTGCAAAAGATAAATCATTTTTGAATATAGAAACATCTGAAAATCAGTTAGTTGCAAGTAAGGAAAATAAAGAAAAAGAGTTGTTTGTGAAGACACAAACAACAACAGATATTTTAGATATTGATAAAGACAAAGAAAACACTGTTAGCGCATCTACAAGACATTTTTTAACAAAAATAAATCTTTTTGAAAATTATTTTTCTACTGATTTTGAGGTAAAAAATAGAGAAATAAAACCAATTGAAATAACACAAATAGTCAAAAAAGAAAAATTTGCACAGAAGTTTCAAATTACGCTTTTCTCACCTATAGGAACGAATTTGAAAGCGCAAAAATCTAAACATTATGCATCTGTGGGCATTTTGACAAGTATTTCTGCTGGTGTTGAAGGCGCAGAAATAAGTGGTTTGGGCAATATCAGTACAGGAAAAGTAGAAGGTTTGCAGGTTTCAGGGCTTGCTAATATCAGCAGAGGAGAAACAAAAGGCGTGCAAATAGCTGGTTTAGTGAACATTAACAAAGAAAAAGTACGGGGTTTGCAGATTGCTGGGTTTGCAAATGTCAGTAAAAATAAAGTAAAAGGTGTTCAAATTGCATCTGTTGCAAACATCAGTAATGAGCAAGTTGATGGCGCACAAGTGGCGGTTTTAGCTAATATTAGCAAGAAAAAAGTACGTGGTTTGCAGATTGCAGCCATTGCAAATGCCACTGATACGCTTGTAGGCGCACAAATTGGACTTGTCAATATCTCAAAAAATAAGGCACGAGGTTTGCAGTTAGGACTTGTGAATATTGTGGGAGAAAATAACAAGGTTTTGACTATTGGACTTGTAAATATTGTAAAAAAAGGTGGTCATAGTTTGGTTGAAATTTCTACAAGTGAGGCACTTTATGGCAATATCAGCCTAAAAACAGGTGTGAGAAAGTTTTATAATATTTTTGCAGTGGGCAGCAGACTAACTGAAAATCATAATCAAAAACAAGTTTTGATGGCTTATGGCTACGGAATTGGCACTGAATGGGACTTTAAGGGAAAATACAACATTTCTGGTGAATTGATGCTTTATGCACTTGCGCCTGATATGAAGTTTAATAAAAATGAAAAAGGCATACTCACGCAAGCAAAAATAATGCTTGGACAGAAATTAAGCAAGAATTGGGGAGTTTTTGGTGGCGTTACTTTCAATATGCTTAACTCGCCAAGTGGTGTAAATATCATAGACAAACCATTCACAGTTTTTAATAATTTCAAAATAAAAGATGGAAATGTTACCTCGTGGACAGGCTTACAAGTAGGAGCAAGGTACTTTTTATGAGGTGTGAGGTATGAAGTGTAAAGTAAATACTAAGAATAAAATAGAATAAATAAAAGTTTAACAAAACAATTTAAAAATAAAAGTTTAACTATAATAACCCTAAATACAATGAAAATTAAATTGAAATCAATCCAAAGAGTAGTAAACTCGTTGCTACGTCCAAATTTCTTGAAAGATTTTTCTCATAGCTACAACAAAGGCTTTGAAGACTCACTTTCTAGCCTCAACGAAATAGGTGGAGAAATAAAATTACATCTTAGAAGACAAAAATAAGACTTTTTCATTCACCTAAATTTTTTCTATGAAAAAAAACTACTCCAAAAGCCTTACAAAAATGTAAGGCTTTTTTTGATGTTTAGATTTGGAAAATCTGATACATTTCTTAGTAATTCAAAACTGGGCTTAACCAGCGTTCAGCTTCATCTAAGGGCATATTTTTGCGGTTGGCGTAGTCAATAACTTGTTCTTTGGAGATTTTACCCAAACCAAAATATTTGCTATCCTCACTCGCAAAATACATTCCAGATACTGCTGCTGTTGGATACATTGCATAACTTTCTGTTAGCGTGATGCCTATTTGTGCGGTTGCATCAAGCAACTCAAAAATAAAACCTTTTTCTGTGTGTTCCGGGCAAGCTGGGTAGCCAGGCGCAGGACGAATGCCTACATATTTCTCTCTAATCAGTTCTTCATTAGAAAGCATTTCATTTTTGTCGTAACCCCAAAATTCCTTACGTACACGCTCGTGCATAAGCTCCGCAAATGCCTCTGCAAGTCTGTCTGCAATGGCTTTTATCATAATAGCATTGTAGTCGTCATTGTCTTTTTCATACATTTCCACCAATTTTTCTATGCCAATACCCGTAGTAACGGCAAAGAAGCCCATATAATCTGTTCTGTTACTTTGTTTTGGTGCAATAAAATCAGCTAAAGAAAAATTAGGCAAACCTTCTGCTTTTTGGTTTTGCTGACGCAGGCAATGAACAGTCCCCAAATCTTGAACCACCCCCAAGCCCCCAAAGGAGGTTTCTAATACATTGTTTGTTGTATTTAGCTCCCCTTTGGGGCTGGGGGCTACTTTTTGGTTGGAGGCTGTGAGTATTTCATAATGCTTATGTGTATGATTTCCGTGTTTATCACACTTTGTAACGACTTCCGTTTCCTCAAAATTATACAACATAATATCATCATTATTAAGTGTATTACAAGGATAAAAGCCTATTACGCCATTTGCCTGCAAAGATTTTTCAGAAATAACCTTTGCAAGCATTTCTTTAGCATCTTTGAAAAGTTTTTTAGCCTCAACGCCCACAACATTATCTTCCAAAATAGCAGGGTATTTGCCGTGAAGTTCCCACGTCTGGAAAAACGGTGTCCAGTCTATGTATTTAGCTATTTCGGCAAGGTCGTAATTATGAAAATACTTATTGCCTAAAAAAGTTGGCTCTGTTATTTTGGCTTTTTCCCAATCAATCTTCACCTTATTTTCTCTTGCTTTTTCTATGCTGATGTAGTTTTTATCCTGTTTTCTACTTAAAAACTCCTCTCTGATGCGGTCATAATCAACTTTTATATCAGAAATAAATTTAGCACTTTCACCAATTTCCTTAGTAAGCAGTTTTGAGGCGACAGGCACACTACGGCTTGCATCTAGCACATGTACGACTGCACCAGAATAGTGCTGGGAGATTTTAACGGCAGTATGTGCCTTAGAGGTGGTCGCACCGCCAATAAGCAAAGGCACTTTAAAGCCTTGTTTCTCCATTTCTTTGGCTACGTGAACCATTTCGTCAAGGCTGGGCGTAATAAGCCCAGACAAACCAATAATATCAACATTATGTTTTTTAGCTTCTTCCAAAATTTTTGAAGTAGAAACCATTACGCCCAAATCAATGATTTCAAAGCCATTACACGCCAAAACAACGCCTACAATATTTTTTCCTATGTCGTGAACATCTCCTTTGACAGTTGCTAAGAGAATTTTTTTCACACCAGAATTTTCATCAACATACAACTCCGTAGGAGTTGTATTACTGTATTGTCCCCCTCCCAGCAGGGGAGGGGTTAGGGGTGGGGTTGAAATAGCTACGGAGATTTTTCTAAGAACTGTGTTGATATCACCAACAACCTCATCATTTTTAAAACGAATAACATTAAAACCCAATTCGTTTAATACAAAAGTGCGGTATTCATCATATTGAGGATTATCTCCTTGATTATGAATTTCTCCATCAATTTCTATGACTAATTTATTATCCATTTGCACAAAATCTACAATAAAATAATCAATAGCGTGTTGTCTTCTAAATTTCAAATTTTGCAATTTTCGTCCACGCAAAGCCTGCCAAAGCATATCTTCTGCATCAGTTGGATTTTTACGCATCTCACGAGCAAATGGTTTTAGTTTTTTCCATTGTTCAAATGTTGATGTGTGAAAATTAGGTTTTAAACCCCCACCTAAATCCTCCCCCTGCTGGGGAGGACTTTTTTTCTTTTCCTTATTCAAACGTTTCTCCTCTTCCATAAATGGCAACAAAAACGCTACCGCCTTTTTCATTACCCTAGCCGACTTCACAACTTGTGGCAAAAACATTTTTCCTTCACCAAACAAATCACCTACAATGCTCATTCCGTCCATTAAAGGACCTTCTATTACCTGCAAAGGGCGGTCGTATTTTAGGCGTGCCTCTTCTGTGTCAATATCAATAAAATCCGTAATTCCTTTCATTAGAGAATAAGAAAGGCGTTTTTCAACAGGTTCGTTTCTCCACGAAAGGTCTATTTCTTGCGTTTTCCCTGATTTATCTTTGATGTTTTCAGCGAAAGTTACGAGGGCATCTGTGGCGTTGTCGTGCTTATTCCACAAAACATCTTCAACGAGTTTTAATAATTCTTTTGGAATATCTTCATAAACAGCAAGTTGCCCAGCATTTACAATGCCCATATCCATACCATTTTTGATAGCTACATATAAAAAAGCAGAGTGCATAGCCTCCCGCACTACTTCATTCCCTCTAAAACTAAAAGAAATATTGCTCACACCGCCAGAAACCTTTGCATAAGGCAAATTGTCTTTAATCCATTTGGTTGCCTTGATAAAATCAACAGCATAATTATTATGTTCTTCTATTCCTGTGGCAACGGTGAGGATATTTGGGTCAAAAATGATGTCTGTTGCAGGAAAACCTACTTTTTCTGTTAAGATTTTGTAAGCTCTAGCACAAATTTCTATTCTACGCTCATAACTGTCGGCTTGTCCTTGTTCGTCAAAAGCCATTATAATAGCTGCAGCACCATATCTTTTGACGAGTTGTGCTTTTTTAATAAATTCTTCTTCTCCTTCTTTCATAGAAATAGAATTTACAACTGCTTTTCCCTGCACGCATTTCAGACCAGCCTCAATAACACTCCATTTGGAGCTATCTATCATAATTGGCAATTTAGAAATATCAGGTTCTGATGCAATAAGATTCAAAAATGTAACCATTACGGCTTCAGAATCAAGCATTCCTTCATCAACATTGACATCTATCATTTGTGCGCCACCTTCCACTTGTGAGCGTGCCACTGCAAGAGCTTCTTCATATTTTTCTTCCTTAATCAGCCTTGCAAAGGCACGTGAGCCTGTTACGTTGGTACGTTCTCCAATATTCATAAAACGGATTTCAGCTGTAGCACGCAAAGGCTCTAGCCCAGAATAAGTAGAAATATTATCTTTTTCAGGGATTTGACGAGGTTTATATTTTTTGGTAAGCTCCGCAATGGCTTTTATATGTGCAGGAGAAGTGCCACAACAACCCCCAATGATATTTAAAAGTCCATCTTTCAAAAAACCTTCTATAATTTCTGCCATTTCTTCTGCCGTTTGGTCGTATTCGCCAAAAGCATTGGGAAGACCAGCGTTGGGGTGCGCAGAGGTATAAAAATTAGCTTTTTCTGCAATTTCTTCTGAATAAGGGCGCAATAAATCAGCTCCCAAAGCACAATTAAAACCAATAGAAAGCAAGGGCAAATGCGACATAGAAATCAAAAATGCTTCTGCCGTTTGTCCTGATAAAGTGCGTCCAGAGGCATCTGTGATAGTTCCTGAAACCATAATTGGCAGACGTGTACGCACCTCACCCCCCAGCCCCCTCTCCTGTTGAGAGGGGGAGGAAATACCCAATGCCGTATTAAAGTCCTCCCCAGCAGGGGGAGGATTTAGGTGGGGGTTTGTATCAAAAAACTTCTCAATAGCAAACAAAGCCGCTTTTGCGTTGAGCGTATCAAAAATAGTTTCTACTAATAATAAATCAGCTCCACCATCAACCAAACCTCGTATTTGTTCCGTATAAGATACTACCAACTCATCAAAACTAATTGCCCTATATCCTGGATTATTTACATCAGGAGAAAGGGAAGTTGTTTTGCTCGTAGGACCTAACGACCCAGCTACAAAACGTGGCTGATTAGGCGTGAGGGCATTATATTCTGTGCAGGCTTCTTTGGCAAGTTTGGCAGAGGCAAAATTAAGCTCGTACACCAAATCCTCCATGTGATAATCCGCCATAGAAACAGATGTACTATTAAAGGTATTGGTTTCTAGTATGTCTGCGCCTGCTTCTAGGTATTTTTTATGGATTTCCTTGATGATATGCGGTTGCGTGAGTGAAAGCAAATCATTGTTTCCTTTGAGGTCGTGAGGGAAATTTTTAAAACGCTCACCCCTATAATCTTCCTCTGTAAGGTTATATCCTTGTATCATTGTCCCCATTGCGCCATCTAGGACAAGTATTCTCTCTTTTAATATTTCTTGAATTGTCATTTATATGTATTAAAATTATTATCATTAAGAATTATAAAATTCTTTCTAAAACTTCTTCTTTCGTTATGTCAAAATGTGATGCTACATCTCCTAAAATAGCAGATAAAGTACCTATTTTCAAAGGGTTATGTGCTGGTATGGTGATATGATGCTGACCATTTTCTTCTGTTGTCAAACGAATATGACTTCCATTTTGGCGTGAAATTTCATAACTAAAAACACGCAACATTTTTATCAAATCTATACATTTCGGAAAGTGCTTTTTGGATTTTCTAAATTTTCGTGCAACATCTTTGACAAGGGGGCATGCCCCCTTGTCTATTTAAAGGCATATTTTTCT
>JAYVGJ010000372.1:0-13495 GCA_043772375.1 Raineyaceae bacterium
AAAAAGGATCATCACAACGGACAGCGAGCTGAACCGTGTGCTGGGCGGCGGTATCGTGGCAGGTAGCATTGTTCTTGTAGCCGGCGAACCGGGGATTGGTAAATCAACTTTGTTTTTACAGATCGGCTTGCAACTTGCCCATGTTCGTACATTATACATAAGCGGAGAAGAAAGTGAGCAACAAATAAAAATGCGTGCCGACAGAATGGAGCATAAAAGCGACAACTGTTTTATTTTAGCAGAAACAAATACCCAAAATATTTTTAAGCAAATAGAAACACTAGAGCCTGATATTCTTATCATTGACTCTATCCAAACGCTCCAATCTTCTTTTATTGAGTCTTCCGCAGGGAGCGTGTCGCAGGTGCGTGAGTGTACGGCAGAGCTAATGAGATTTGCCAAAGAAAGTGGCACACCAGCGTTTTTGATAGGACATATTACCAAAGATGGCGCACTTGCAGGTCCGAAAGTGCTAGAACACATGGTGGATACCGTTTTGCAGTTTGAAGGTGATAGACATTTGGTTTATAGGATTTTACGCACCACTAAAAACCGCTTTGGTTCTACTTCTGAACTTGGCATTTATGAAATGTTGGGTACGGGCTTGCGTGAGGTGAGCAATCCGTCAGAAATACTTATTTCGCAACGTGAAGAAGATTTGAGCGGTGTTGCTATTGGCGCAACATTAGAAGGAAACCGCCCTCTTTTGATTGAAATACAGTCTTTGGTAAGTCCTGCCGCCTACGGAACGCCACAAAGAAGTTGCACGGGTTTTGATGCAAAACGCCTAAATATGCTCCTTGCGGTGCTAGAAAAGCGTGGGGGTTTCCGTTTGGGAACGCAAGACGTGTTTTTGAACATTACAGGCGGTTTGCGCATAGAAGACCCAGCCATTGATTTGGCAGTTTGTGCGTCTATTGCGTCCTCTTATGAAGATATTTTTATTCCGCAAACAGCTTGTTTTGCGGCAGAAGTAGGGCTTGGGGGCGAGGTGCGTGCCGTTATGAAAATAGAAAACCGCATTGTAGAAGCTGAAAAACTGGGTTTTAAAACTATTTTTGTATCAAAATATAACCTAAAAGGAATTGATATAAAAAAGTATAAAATTGAAATTCGTGGCGTGGCAAAGCTAGACGAGGCTTTTAGAGGGATTTTTTAGTAGAAAATTCATAAAAAAAGGAAGACTTCGTTTAAAACGAAGTCTTCCTTAAAATTACTTAATAATTTGATTATCAATAAATTGTATTAACTCACAATTCACAATTTATAATTCACTAAGCTAAATACTTGTTTACGTCTGTGTAGGGCAAGTCAAAAGCATCAGAAACACCTTTATAAACAATCTCACCACCTACAATATTAAGCCCTAATTTCAAATCAGAATTAGTCTTACAAGCCTCTTTCCAGCCTTTGTTGGCAAGTTCAAGCGCATACGGAAGTGTTGCGTTAGTAAGTGCAAGCGTAGATGTATAAGGTACAGCGCCAGGCATATTTGCCACGCAATAATGCACAATATCATCAATAATAAAAGTTGGGTCTTCGTGTGTCGTTGGGCGACAAGTTTCTATACAACCGCCTTGGTCAACAGCAACATCAACCAAAACAGTGCCTGCACGCATCAATTTAAGCATATCTCTCGTAACCAAATGAGGAGCTTTTGCGCCAGGAATAAGCACCGCACCAACAATCAAATCAGATGTTTGGATAGCCTCACGAATGTTGTACTCATTTGACATCATTGTCTGCACATTGGCAGGCATAATGTCGTCCAGATAGCGCAAACGAGCTAAACTAACGTCCATAATAGTAACAGTTGCACCCAAACCAGCTGCCATTTTGGCTGCTTGCATACCTACAATACCGCCACCCAAAATCAAAACATTAGCAGCTTTCACGCCAGGAACACCCCCAAGCAAAATTCCACGCCCTTTAATTGGTTTTTCCAAATATTTTGCGCCTTGTTGTACCGCCATACGCCCAGCCACTTCCGACATAGGAATAAGTAAAGGCAAACTACGGTCAGGACGTTCTACCGTTTCATAAGCAAGGCAAACGGCTTTGCTTTTCATCATTGCAAGCGTGAGCGGCTCATAAGAGGCAAAGTGAAAATACGTAAAAAGCAACTGATTTTCCTTAATAAGGGGATATTCTTCTGCAATGGGTTCTTTTACTTTGACAATCATATCCGCAATCTGATAGATTTCAGAAATTGTGTCTAGCATTGTTGCGCCTGCTTTCGTGTAGTCATCATCAGAAAAACCGCTACCAATACCAGCTGTTTTTTGAATATAAATAGTATGTTTGTGTTTTTTGAACTCCGCAACGCCTGCAGGAGTAAGCCCCACACGGTTTTCGTTATTTTTAATTTCTTTTGGAACGCCAATAATCATAAAAAATTAGTTTAGAATGTGAGTTATGAGTTATGAGTTGTGAATTATGAGTTGTGAGTGAATACAAAAAACAATTTTAACAACTTACTTTTATTTACACAAAGATAATTATTTTTATCATTTTTTAGATAAAAAATAGGATTTTTTTAAGGATTTTTGGAAATGTTGTTGATTTTTAGCATTATTGTAAAGAAAATATTTTAAATACATTTAAACTCATCAAAACTCATCAAAAAAATATCTGTTATTACGGTCACTTTCAATGCTGAAAAATATATCAAAAATACCGTTAGAAGTGTTTTTGAACAAACTTTTACGGATATTGAATACATTATTATTGATGGAAAATCAACAGATAAAACACTCCAAATAGCCAAAGAAACGGTATCAGAATACAACAATATAAATAATAATATCAATAAAAATAAAAATATTGATATTTTGGTTAGTGAAAAAGATACTGGACTTTATGATGCTATGAACAAAGGTATAAAACTTGCTACAAGTGAATATATAATGTTTATGAATGCAGGAGATACTTTTTTTGATGAAAATACATTAGAAAATATCTTTCAAAGTGATAAAAATAGCAATGAAAATAGTGATATTTTTTATGGAGATGCACAAATGATTAGCGAGAATGCTAGCGAGAACGCTAGTGAAAATACTAACGAAATTCTGGGTTTGCGTAGCGAAATAACGCCACACAAATTGCCTAAAAACCTGCGTTGGCAAGATATGGCTTTGGGAATGGTCGTTTGTCATCAGTCTTTTGTGGTGAGGCGTGTGCTTGCGCCTATGTATGAGCTAAAATACCGTTATTCTGCTGACGTTGATTGGGTGATAAAATGCCTAAAAAAATCACAAAAAACGACTTTTACAAATCTTACGCTTTCTAATTTCTTGCTTGGCGGACTTTCTACCAAACAACGCAAAAAATCCTTAAAAGAAAGATTTGATGTACTTTGTACGCATTTTGGCGGTTTTCAGACAGTTTTAGCACATTTTAGGATTGTTTTAAGAGGAATATTTTTTACTATCAAAAGAAAAAAGAGTTATTTTTAAAGTAAAAAATATTGTTTGTGAAGATACAAACAACGGCTACACATTTTCAAATTTATATAAAATAAAAAGCCTTTACAAAATGTAAAGGCTTTTTACTAGTGGTTTTTTGTATTTACTCCCCTTTGGGGCTGGGGGCTACTTACCGCCATTCATTTTGTCAAATTTAGCTTTTTGTTTTGCATCAAGCAAAGATGCAATAGCTTCACGGCGTTCTTTTTTAGCTGCTTTTTCTTTTGCGCTATCTTTTGATGCAGCTGCGGCATCAATAGCCTTATTCATTTTCACGTTGATTTCTAGCACTTTACTTTTTTGGTCAGCACTGAGTACCAATGCCTTTGTAAGGTCGTTTGTGTAGATAGTAGCACGCTGTTCTGCTGTGTTTTTAGTTTTGCCTTGTGCGAAAGCTGAAGCAATAGAGAAGAAAAACAAGAAGCAAAGTAGTAATAAATTCTTTTTCATTTTGATTAGAAATTTAGAAGGTTGAAAAAATTGTTAAACATCTCTGCAATTAAGGTATTTAATACGAAATTTCCAAATATTTGGCGTAAAATTTATTGTTTTTACAGATGTATTTATGAAACTGACCATATGCCTGCCATATAAGGTATGAGTCGTTCGTCGTATGCTGTTATAAATTCACAGGTGGTTGTGATTTGATTAGGCAACTGCAAAGGTATTGTTGTAGGGGTATTATCTGAGTATTCATTTATGAATTCTTGATAAATTGTTTGATAATCTAAGTGCGTTTCTGTTGCTACATCAAAAGTAATACTTCCTTCCTTTCCAAAAACAAACCATTTTTTATAAAAAATATCACCATTAGTTTCAAACTTATAAAAATCACGCTGAAAGTTTGCCGTTTTACCTACAATAATAAAATAACATTTATCTGTAGTTACTTTCTTAGCTAAGTACAACCGCATTAAATCATTAAATATTCTTTGTTTTTCTGTTTGAGTTCGTGTAGCAAGTTTAGCAAGTTTAAGTTCAAATATATTATTTATTTGGTGGTTTATGTTGTTAATAATTGCTAAATCAACATTTCTGCTAGAAAAGTTAGGGTGTGCATATTCAAGTTTAATATTTTTAACATCAATATTACCATCATTAACGAGATAATCAGCTAATGGGTATTTTAAAGTATCTTCATTTATCATAAATGAACGCCCTATTTTGTCTTGAAAGCCCAGCCAATGTTCAATAGCACCGCACATATTTGATATATTCATATAGGCAAATGATGTTTAAGTGGGTTAAAGTCCTCTTGTGTCATTTCATTTATATGAGAAATAACTACTGTTACCCAAGGATTATCCATATTGATATCAATAAATTGACTTGCTTGTTCATGTCCAACATATTTATTTACTGCTGCATCTAGCTCTATTACAGGATCACCTTCCCCTGAATGCAAAAATATAGCAACTTTTCCTTTGCCACCTTGTTTTAAGTTAATTGTGCTTTCCTGAATTTTGACTTTTCCCATAATTGTATATTTATAATTAAAAACATTTTTTTAATATTTTCCAAACTAACCATTCTATAAAGCCTTAAAATCACCAAATAACTGCTTTTTCTGTATCTCCTCTACGAAACATTAGTGTTGTTTTTTTGTTTTGAAAAGCAAGATTAACAATGTTTACTTGGTCGCTAAAAAGGTCTGTCATTACGTTGTTGCGTAAAAACATATTTTTTGGTGCATCTTTTGTAACATCTTTTGTAAGCATTTCAAAATAAATTAGTGTAGATTCTGCATTGGTTTCTCTTGCTATATAATTGATTACAAAGGGATTACCTTTGTTTTTGAGGATAAAATATTTTTCTAAATATTTGGTAAGTGTTGGGTCTGGGGTTTTGTCTTTGCCCATTTTAAGAATAATTTTTTTGCCCATTGTGCGTGAAAAATCATCTTCCAAATCATCAGAAAAAACCCTTAAAATTACTTCAAAAGTCTTATTTTTAGCGTTATATTCCACATCTGCAATGCTTGTGTGAAAGTCGTGTTTATGGAGATTATTTGTATTATTTTTGCTTTTAAATCCTCCAAACAACACTAAAAAAGTAAGTAATAATATATTTAATTTAATTTTTTTATTTCTATTTTTCATTGATATTTTTTTGTATTTCACTACTCACTACTCACTATTTCACCAATGTTTTTGGGTCGTAGGCATCTCTAAGCCCATTCCCTAACAAATTAAATGCCAAAACCATCACGCTGATACAAATGCTAGGATAAAGCAACAAATGGTTGTTTCCTGCAATACCAATGTGTTTGTAGCCCTCACGTATCATCATACCCCAAGAAGGCGTAGGTACTTCAACGCCTAAGCCCAAAAAGCTCAAACCAGCCTCTGTAAGGATTGCAGACGCAAAATTAGCACTTGCCACCACAATAATTTGCCCCAAAATATTTGGCAAAATATGCCTTTTAATGATGCCATAATGCCCAACACCCATAGCACGAGCCGCTTCTACGTATTGTTTTTGACGAATTTCCATTATTTGCCCTCTCACAACTCTCGCAATTTCCACCCACGTTGTCAAGCCAACCGCCACAAAAACAACCCAAATACCACGACTTTGCAACGCCACGCTAATAGTAATCACCAGCATTATATTAGGAATAGACCATACGACAGTCATTATCCACATCACCAAATTATCCACCCAACCGCCAAAATAACCCGCAATAGAACCAAGTGTAAGCCCTATTACCAAAGAAATAATCACAGAAACAAAGCCAATGCCCAAAGAAATACGAGTACCAAGTATCAAACAACTAAGCATATCACGCCCTGCGGTTTCTGTGCCGAGTGCATAAGTACGAGTTTCTATGTTTTTCTCATTAAAATCCTTTAAAAGTGCCTCTCTTGTTGTTTTTTGTATGTTTTCTTGTGGGTCAAGGTAAGTAACTTCTTCTCCGTTCACTCTGAAATTACCTGTAAAGCCTTCTTTTTCAGGCAATTTACTAGATTTTCCTACAAAAAGGGGCTTTACAATAGGCAACAAGTGTTTATGGTATTTATTATTTTTACTGTCGTGATATTCTACATCATAACCATTGACAACGTACTTACTAATGGCTTTTATTTCATATTCTGTATCTTGTCCTACAAGCATTTTTACGAAAAAATTATTTTGAGGAACTTCAACTTGCCTATGAAACTTAATGAATTGTGTCGTAAAGCCTTCTTTTTTCTTTCCTATACTGATGTCGCCGTCATTAGCATCTGGGGTTTGGTCTGGCATAATCAAATAACCCAAAATAGCTACCAAAATGGCAAACACTATAATACACAAGCCTACCACAGCAGGTTTGTTCTGTACAAAACGTCTTCTGATGTAATAGGATAAGTTTTTTGGTGCTTCTTTTTCTATAATAGCCATTTATTTTCAAGTATGAGGTATGAAGTTTGATATATTTTACCAAATTTCAATGATTACAACAAATAATATTCCGTAAAAATAGTTTATTTTTATGATTTTACAAAAGTAATAAAACAAATCTCTCCAAAAAACTACTAAAAGTAACTTTTGAAGAGATTTATTGGTGTTATTGCTAGATTACTTCTTTTTCTTTTGGTCTATCTTTTTGAGCGTTTTATTTTGAGATTTGAGTTGTTTTTTGACATTTCTAATATCTTCTTTTTTCTCTAAATCTTCTGGAGCAATTCCACTAATTTTAATCATTGTATTTCTAACCTCTTTACCCACAACTTCTGCTGTAACCTCTAATTTTTGTTGCCCTTTAATTTGTTCGTTTTTGATTTTTAATTCTGTTTGTGTGATGCGAAATAAATTAGCTGCAAGCTCTTCCTTACCCATAAAATCAAGTAATATCTTGTTTTTATCAATATTTCTGATAGTTTTCAGTTCTGAAATGTTTTTATTATACATTCCTCTATATCCTGCATTTTGAAAATAAGCATAATTTTCTATTCCTGCCATTTTGACAACCCCAGCCATACTTTTCTCTCTGACACTTATTTCTTCCCTTGTCAAAAGTCTATCAACTTTTTCTGCTTCATCTAAATAAGAGGCAACAGCCCCTGCAATAGTAGCAAAATAAGCTTGTGCTTGTGCAACCTCTTTTTTCTTTACATCACCATTCATTGCTATTAAATAGCAAGCAAAACGAGATAATTTACAGTCCATACCAATTTTACCAAAACTATCAACACGTTCAATTTGAATAAAATTTTCAAGAATACTAATATTGAGTGTTGTGCACGCCGCTATTGCTTTATTGAGTGCTTTATTAAAGGGAGGAATTGTTTCATATCCTAAAAACTTCATAAAATCAGAAGAATACCAAAACGTAAAGCCATTTTCATTGCTGAAGCTCTCAAAATTTTGCTCATTATCAAGCGTAAATAATAATTCTAGTTGCATTTTGATATATATTTAGTTGTTTCACAAATATAATAAGTTTACTACGTAAGATATTTGAGTAGTAGAATTTTTTTTTACAAAGTGGTTGTCTGACAAAGGTAATTATTTATTCAGCCAAATCAAACAAATCTCTTCAAAAAACTACTAAAAGTAACTTTTGAAGAGATTTTTATTCCTCGTAATTCGTAATTTCTAATTCGTAATTGAAATTAGTTTTTCAGCATTTTATCAATTCTAAATAAAATATGTTGTCTGTGTGCTTTTGTAGCAGTATCTCCACCAACCGCAGCAGAAAGCATAGCTTTTATCTGACGTAATTGATAAAGCCCTACAGATTGCGCAGGCGCAACGTGCATAGATGGGCGCATATCCGTTCCCAACATTCCCAAAAGACTACCAACATAGTCTATTTGAAGATTTTGACGAAACGTATTGACATTTCCTGCTATGTCTTCTTTGAAAATAGCATCAGTCAAATCTCCCATTACTTCTGTCAATTTATAAGTATTGCCATAAAGTTCTGTATTTAAGATACGTTGTTGCGTATTTGGATTAAAAAAGTGGGAAAGAACGTCCCTTTGAATGTTTTGCATACGCTCGTGTATGCGTGGGTCTTCTCCACGTCCAAAGAAATTAAAGCCTCTGCGTTGTACTTGCAAATAATTATACAAATCATTTGGCGTTTTAACGGCATTAGGGCTAAAAATATTCTCTGAAAGTGCCTTCATTGCACGTTTTTGCTCTTCTTTCGGCACTGGCGTAAAAGGTTGTTTTGCATCTTTCTGACCAATAAAACCACGTTCTACATACACACCACCCACATAACGAGAAATTACACGTGCCGTACTTGCCATATTGCCTGTAAGCACAGAATAACGCATCACAAGTTCGTGGTAAGATTGGTTGTTCATATCAGCAATATATTTGCCTTTGAGTTTACCCAAAAGTTCATTTACGAGCTTAAAACGGTCTGTTCCGTACCTTATCATATCATTTGTATGGTCAAAAATCATTACTCTTGGGTCAATACCACCAAAACCACGCATATCATCAGCATCATTGCCAAAAGTGAGCGCAGGCTCTGTAGAACGTGCTAAAATCTTGTCTAAACGTATTTTTTCAGCTTGTTCCGTTGTGGCAGCTGTAGAATAGGCAAATTCTATAGCCCAAAGGTCATAAGGACCCGGTTTGTTGGTAAAATAAAGCCCTTGTTTTGTTTTGTCAAGTGCTACATTTGGTGCAGGATAATCCATTACAGAGCCACTAAGCCCAACTTTTGCCGTAATTTCTCTATTATTGATTTCATCAGGAGAGAGCATTTGTGTAGCTTTCATATTGTGATTTAAACCAAGCGTATGCCCCATTTCGTGCAAAATAAGGTAATAAAGAGAATTTTCGCCAAATTCTTTCATTTGCGCCTCTCCACCACCACGCAAGCCAATAGCTGCGTGTCCTAACCCTGTTCCTAAGTTAAGATAATGCCCTAGTGAGCAATAGGCGTGATTTTTCTTATGATTATGCTTAAAATGTTCGTCTGCATCTTCTATTCCTTTATTTGAAGGAAGATTTTTAACTTCAAAAACATTCTCCTCACGAGTATCACCCGTAATAAATGTGTATTCTAACATAATATCAGCACCCAAAATTTGCCCAGTGCGAGGATTGACAAAACTAGGTCCATAACCTCCAAATGGCGGATTTGGCGAGGAAGTCCAGCGTAAAACATTATAACGAATATCACCTGCGTCCCAAGTAGCAGTATCAGACTGCACTTTTATTTGAACAGCGTTCTTAAAACCTGCTTTTTCAAAAGCCTCATTCCAAGAAAGCCCAGCTTTCATAATAGGCTCACGAAGTTCCAAAGGGGTCGTTTTTTCTATCCAATAAACAATTGGCTCAATTGGCTCTGAAATAGCTGCAGCAGGGTCTTTTTTCTCCAAATTCCAACGGTGAATTACGTCACGGTAGTTTGTGGCAGCCACAGAGGTCATATCATTCACTTCCGTGCTGAAATAACCTACACGTGGGTCGTCATAGCGAGGTTTGAAATTATTTTGTGGCATTTCAATGAAAGAATGTTGAGATTTGATGCTAATAAAGCGGTCATCAGCCACGTCTACACCTGCACCAAAGCCAGGAGAAGGATTATCAAACACAAATTCTACCACCACATCAGTATTTTTCGGATAGTTTTTTAGGGCAAGATATTTAGTTTTGTCCCTATTAAGTCCACCCAAACGGAAACCTTGATAAGTAGGTGGCAAATTAGGACGAATAGCGGCAATATCTTCACCTAAAAGCAATTTATCTGCTTTTATCAAAATTTCGCCTTTTTCTTTGTCTTCTGCTTCTACTTTTTCAGAAAGCATAATCCCATCTGTCATATTGGCATCAGCTGCCTTTGCAAGTGGATTTTTTGGGTCAAAATAGAAATTAGTATTTTTTGCCACAAACTCAATTTTATCAAAATAACGCTTGATAAAAAAGATTTTGTTGTCCCTAAAAGAGCCTCTATTTAGCCCAAATGACGCAAGTCCGTCCGTTGTGTGCGTAAAATAAATAAATTCTTTCCCAATTTGGTCTTTTTTGATGAGCATATAAACGCTACCATCTTTTTCGTCTTGAAAAAGATTAAAAAGTCCGTTGTAGGGCTTGCATTTGGCGGTTACGCTGGCAATGGTTTTGGCAGGTGGCGTTACTGGTGCAGTAACTGCATTTTTATCACCTTTTTTGTCTTTTTTCTTTTTTTGCGCAAATGTTTCTTGCGTAAAAAGCACGCTCAAACACATTACGAGTAAGAAAATGTTTTTTGCTTTGTTGGTCATTTCAAATGATTTTTAGAGATTTTTGTTGAATATTTAGCTGAATATTTAATAAGACTGTAATTCAACGTATAAAGTTATGATTTTATTGTATTTTTGAATAAAAACTTCTAGGCTACTTTTGTTAATTAGATAACGACACTGATAAATTGTACTTTGAAATTCATAGTCGCTTGATTTATCAGGTGGTGTTTTAGCACTTTGAAATTCGTAGCCGCTTGATTTATCAAGTGGTGTTTTGATAAATCAAACGCCTACGTAAAAACTCACAAATTAACAGTATCGTTATCTAAATGTTGATTTGAAATAAAAAATCTTATCCAAAAATTGCAATTTTAGATAAGATTTTTTCGTTACAATTACTTATGATACCACATTAAAGTAACTGATAGTGCGTTTTTATTCAAACAAAAAAGGCTTTTTTTCTGCTTCCTCTTGTGTTTTGATACTTATCATTTCCACCTCAAAAATCAGTTCTTGCCCTGCAAGTGGGTGATTAGCATCAATAATCAAAGATTTTTCTCTGATTTCTCTAATAACCGCAGGGATTTGTTGCCCATTTGAGAGTGTAACGCCAATTTGCCCACCAACAACAAGCTCAAAATCTTCTGGAATGCTATCTTTTGGAAATTCTCCTATCATATCTGCTTTTGCTGCGCCATACGCTTGTTCAGAAGCAATTTGAAGTGTCTTTTTGTCGCCTACTTGCATACCAAGTACGCCATTTTCAAATCCAGGTATCATTTGTCCTGCACCCAACTGAAATTCTAGGGGAGGTTTGCCATTAGAACTATCAAAAATAGCTCCATTGGTTAATTTCCCTGTATAATGTACTTGTACAACGTGGTTTTTTTGTGCTAATAACATTTTATGATAACATTTTAATTGTGATTTTTTGGTTATGATTTTTTAGTAGGTTTCTTTTTAGGTTTCACCTCGTTGAACGGTTTTGTAGAAACCTTTATAGAAATTCTTTCAGCATCTTTTTCACTAGCTTTTTCAGCTGCTTTTTCTGTGGCTTTTACCTTTTGTAATATGTCGTATTTCACTTTTTCTGCCATTTTGAGAGGCAAAGCAGTCGTAAGTTTTGGATATTCTAGTTTGAGTTTTTCAAGTGTTTCTAGCACACGCTTGGCAATGCGGTACTCTTTGTACCAATTTTGGTCAGAAGGGATAATTTCCCACTCTGGTTTGTCACAAGCCACAAAAATATCTTGGTAAGCCTTCATGTAGTCGTCCCATTTCTTAGAAGTTTCCCAATCTCCGTCACTATGTTTCCAAAATTTTTCTGGGTTATTTCTGCGTTCCACAAGTTTTTCGTGTTGTTTTTCCTTTGAAATATGCAAATAAAATTTCAAAATAATGGTGTTGTTTTCTTGTTGGAGAAGTTTTTCAAAGTTGTTGATATGCTCAAAACGTCTTTTGACACGGTCTGTGTCTATCCATTTTTCAACGGCAGGCACAAGCACATCTTCATAGTGGGAGCGGTTGAAAAGCATAATCATACCTTGTGAAGGCACATTTTTGTGAATACGCCACAAAAAATCATATTGTCTTTCTTCCTCCGTAGGAGCTTTGTAGGCACGTACATCAACGCCAAGCGGATTTAGTCCAGAAAAAACATTTTTCACTACCCCATCTTTTCCAGAGGCATCTAAACCCTGCAAAATAATCAGCAGACTGTATTTGCCTTGTGCAAAAAACACATTTTGCAATTCTCCTATTTTTTCAAGGATTTTGGCGGTTTCTAGTTTTGTTTTTTCTTTATCTAGCTTTTCAGGAGCTTTGGTAGAGATTTTTGAGAATTTTGGCATTTTGATGCAAAGTTTGAGGTACGAGGTTTGAATGATTGAGTAATTCCACAAACATAACTATTTTTTTAGATTTTACTAGCTTTTTTTGATCAAAAACTTGTGTTTTATTCAAATTCTGTATTTCCAAATCCCAATAGCCGTTTTTACTTGATGGTTATGTTTTCAAAAACGGTTTTCAAAAACAGTTTTTGAAACGACACAATAATGCGAAATACGGGATTATTCATTCGTTTCCTCACCCTGCAACTGCCTTTCGTACAAATCTTTGTAAAGTCCTTCTTGTGCAATAAGTACGCTATGTGCGCCCTGTTGGGCTATTTTTCCATCTTCCAAGACAATAATGCGGTCTGCAAGTTTGGCAGAAGAAATGCGGTGAGAGATAATAATAGAAGTTTTATTTTGCATAAGTGCCTGCAAACTATTCAAAATGGCATTTTCTGTTTTGGTATCTACTGCAGACAAACAATCATCTAAAACCATAATTTGAGGCTTACGCACCAAAGCACGAGCAATAGAAACACGTTGCTTTTGCCCCCCAGAAAGCGTAATGCCACGTTCTCCGACTACGGTCTGAAAACCTTCTTTGAAATCCATAATATTTTGATAAACGTCAGCATCTTTTGCTGCTTTTATCATATTTTCTTGGCTGATTTCTTGCGTAGGAAGCCCAAAATTGATATTATTTTCAATTGTATCAGAAAAAAGAAACACATCTTGTGGCACATAACCCACTTGTTTGCGCAAATGCGCTACTTCATAATCTTTTATATTATGGTTATCTATCAAAATCTCACCCTCGTTCACGTCATACATACGACACATAAGGTTGGCAAGCGTACTTTTGCCCGACCCCGTTCCGCCCAAAATAGCCACCGCTTCACCTGCTTTTATATCAAAACTGACATTATTGAGGGCTTTTATGCCTGATTCTGGATAAATCAAAGAAACATTTTTAAAAGAAATTTCGCCTAAAATTGCCTTTTCTATGTTTTTTGAAGAAGTAATCTCT
>JAYVGJ010000373.1:0-3005 GCA_043772375.1 Raineyaceae bacterium
TATGGAAAATAGGCGGGACAATTCAGTGTATTAAAATAAATTATAAAATAAAAAACATATATACTTTTTAAGATTGAAAACTGTCCATAGTATTGAGAAAAAGAGTTAGGAAAAAATCCAGAAGCACAAGTTAATTATTTGGCAAATTGTAAATATTATGATAAGATTATTTTACCTAATAATTTGTATATTTTTGCGACAATGAACACCTCTGACCAGTCGCTTTTTCCTATGGATAGTGCCTTTAAAAGGCGTTGGGATTGGGAATATGTGCCTATCAACTACAAAGAAGCTGAAAATCTTGTTATAAATATTGACGAGCAAACGGAGTATAACTGGGGCAGTTTTATCTCTATTATCAACCCAAAAATAAAAGAACTCACAGGCAGTGAAGACAAACAATTAGGAAATTATTTTATCAGCCCCGCAGATAAAATAATCAGTTTTGAGCAGTTTCGTTCTAAGGTGATGTTTTATTTGTGGTCAGAAGTATATAAAGATGAAACTGGCTCTCAAAATTCTATTTTCAAATCTATTATTGAAGAAAATGAAACAAAAGATTTTCAGTTTGGAGAACTTTTTTCTGATATAAAACAAGGTATCACACCACAAAAATTACTAATAGGTTTTATGCAGTTTAATGGCATTCCCAACCAAAAATATATGCTAGATAATTTCAAAAGATAATCATTTATTTAGGTTTTTATATGAAAATTTTATTTGAAGAGTATCTTTATGAAACAACTTTACTCTCCAATATTATTGGCGAAAGATATTATTTTCCTATCAATCCCACGCAATCCAAAATAACTTTTGTTGGTTATTATTTCAACCCTCACGCAGACGAGAGCAAAGGAGATAGCATTATTATTTTTCCTAAAGTATTCATTAACAAAGAATTCAAAGCTTTTGATTATTTTGCACCAGAAGACCTCATTAGTCCCACGCTAGAAATTAGTAAGCAACTAAAAGCAAATGGTACAGATAAAATTATCTTTGAAATGGCTACTTGGCTTTATAGAGCTATTCAGCAGTTTAACAAAAGACATAAAGAAAATATTATCTCTGAAAATCAGCAACTTAATGAGGTTATTTCTAATTTGAATAGTCGTACAAGCACAGAATTAGATATTATTTTGAGCTTATTGAAGTTTCATAAAGAGAATCAAAGCCTTTTTACTTTTATTTCAAAAAGCTCCAATTCACAGCAAAACAAGGTCAATTGGGACAAAACTATCAATAAAAGTCAAATGATTATTCAAGATAATCAGCCTTTTTATCTTGATGTAAATTCAAAAAAGAAAAAAATAAATGAGGAGGAGGAATTACTTATTTTGTTTTATTCTACGCTCAATTACGTCAAGACCAAATATAATTTTGATTTTCAGTTGTCCCAAAAATACGAGTTAATCAAAAACAACCAGTTTGAAACTCTTTTAAGACGAGGTTGCAGGCATTTGAAAAACATTAAATATAAATACTATTCTGACAAAATGCTTGCTTTGTATAATTTGCTTTATACGTTTTTTGAGCGTAGTGAAAGAGTACAAGCCAAACAACAATTAGAAGAAATATTGCTTATAAAAGATTTTAATATTGTTTTTGAGGATATGATAGATGATTTGATAGGAGATTTAGCAGAAAATAATCCTAGACTTTCAAAGCTCAAAAACCACGCAGACGGCAAGCAAATAGACCATATTTATAGGTACAAATCTTTGATTGTAGAAGATGATATTTATTTTATTGGAGATAGCAAATATTATAAACCAAATACTACAACTGGCGCAAATTCTAAGGCAAAACAGTTTACGTATGCAAAAAATATTATCCAAAATGAAATGAATTTGTTTAATGATGGTAAATTAGAAAATGGTTTGAAATACCGAGATAATGAAACAGAAGGCTACAATATTACGCCTAACTTTTTTATTTCTGCTTTTATCAATGATAAATTTGATTTTTTAAGTGCAGATTTGAGAGATAACGGCAAGCTAATATGTCAGCAACATTTTGAAAACCGTTTATTTGACAGAGATACGCTTTTTGTGCAATCTTATAATATCAATTTTTTGTTTGTAATTTCTGCCTATATTTCTAAAAATGTGGCTTTAAAAGTTAATTTCAAAGAAAATACAAGAAAGCTTTTTAGAGATAACCTAATTACTTTCTTAAATGAAAAGTATGTTTTTTATATCATAAAGCCGCTTTCCAGCTTAAATAGTGATGAATTTATTACAAAATATTTCAGAATTTTAAATGGAAAAGTTTATAAGCCTTCACAATTCAAAGAAGAGTTATTATTTGCCTCTGAAAGAAAATCAGCTTACGAAAATCATAAAGATATTTTGAATAAAATAAAAGATGATACATCTTCCATTGAAGAATATTCAATAAAATAAGATAACATAACAATGGCAAAAACAAAAACGGCTTACTTCTGTCAAGGTTGCGGACATAATTCCCCCAAATGGCTAGGAAAATGTCCTTCCTGCAACGAATGGAACACTTTTGTAGAAGAGATTTTAGCAAAAGACGACAAACAACAAAAAGGCGACTGGCGTGTCAGCACCAGCCAAACCATTGCAAAACGTCCGCTTGCTTTGCAAGAAATCAAGTTTGAAGAGCAACCACGCATCATCACAAAAGACAAAGAGCTTAATAGAGTGCTTGGAGGTGGTATTGTGCGAGGTTCTTTGGTGCTTATTGGCGGTGAGCCAGGTATTGGGAAATCTACGCTGATGCTACAAATTGCCCTTAGTTTGGCTAATTTGCGTGTTTTGTATGTTTCTGGGGAAGAAAGTGAGCAACAAATAAAAATGCGGGCAGACAGGGTAGGGGTTAAAAGCAGCTCGTTCTATTTGCTAACCGAAACCAATACCCAAATCATTTTCCAGGAGATTAAAAAGTTAAAGCCACAACTGGTAATTGTAGATTCTATACAAACCCTGCAATCGCCATTTGTAGAGAGCGGCCCCGGTAGTGTGAGCCAGATAAGGGAATGT
>JAYVGJ010000374.1:0-13944 GCA_043772375.1 Raineyaceae bacterium
CTAGTTTTGTATCCCTCAGTGTCTTCTTAGTGTGTATTTCTTAATGCTCTTAGTGGTAATAAAAATCAAATTAGGACGTTATTTACAACTTATTACTAAGCATCATCAACAAGAATGATACTAATGTTGTCTGCTCCAATAGTGAAATCAATAAGTTGCATTTTTACAGATTTTTGACTAAATTTACTTTATTAGACAATAACAAATTCAACCCTGCGGTTTTTTTGTTTTTCCTCATCTGTTTTGTTATTTGTGATAGGTTTTGTTTTTCCGTATCCTTTTGAGGTGAGCCTATTTTTAGAGATTCCTTTTTCTATGAGATACTTATAAACGGCATCAGAGCGGTTTTGAGAAAGAAGTAAGTTCTTTTGGTCATCTCCTACATTATCTGTATGTCCAGAAAGCGCAATTTTTACATTAGAATTTTCCTTTAAAATACTAATAAGCCTGTCTAATTCTAGGTAAGATTCTTTTTGAAGCACAAATTTTCCAGTTTCAAAAAAGATATTATTCAATGGTACAACAGTTCCCTTATCCAAAGGATATAAATAAATATTTTTTTCAAATTCTTTGTATTCAGTTCCAACTGTCAAATCAATATTTTCAGTTGTAGCAATATAACCATTTGTTTGTGCTACAATGGCATATTTTTTACCATATTGCAAAACAATAGAAAATTGCCCAGTCGTTGGATTGGTACTAGCTTTTCCCACAGTCAAATTATCTGTTAAGTTTTCGTATGTAACTGTTGCAGCTATTGGTTTGTTAGTTTTTTTATCAAGTGTATGTCCGCTCACAAGTGCAACAGGATTTGCTTTTTGGTCATCTTTTAGTTTGATACTAAAAATATCCCCACCACCTTCTTCAAGCATATAAACAAATGCTAAATCACTCTTTGCAGAAATAGAAAAATAACTCTCCCAACCAGAGGTATTGACGGGCGCACCTATTGGTGTTGGAGCAGACCAATTAAGCCAATTTTCATCTAACCTTGTACTTTTCACAATATCATTAGAGCCTAAACCGCCCCAACCACCAGAAGAAAAATAAAGTGTTTTGTTATCAGAAGCCAAAAAAGGTGTAAATTCATTATCAGAAGTATTGACACCATTTAATTTCTGAAATTTGCCCCACCTACCATTTTTATCAATAATACTTAAATACAAATCTCTTTGATTAGAAATAATAGCTTTTGTACCATCACTGGACAAACTGCAATTCTGATTGTCCCAACTAGATGGTTTTTCTTCTAATTCAATACTTTTAGGCGTACTCCAACCTTCGGAAGTGCGGTAAGAAAGTACAAAGCCATCTTTACCTGAGTACGTGTCTTTAAGAATAATAGTATTTCCATCTGGATAAATGTATAATACACCATTGATTTCTTTGTTGTTTAGTTCTGCGACAGGTTTTGCAGTACCCCAACTTCCATCTAACTCAAGATAACTAATATAGATATCATACTTAGTATCAGGCATATCTCTCCTGAAAAATAAAAAACGTCCATTTGGTGAAATTAACGGGTTTGAGTCTGTAAGGGTAGGGGAGTTAATATTATTTCCAAGATTTATTTTCTTATCTTGCGCCAATACGTTGAAGGCAAAAGATAAACACAGCAAAAATGTAACTGATAATTTTTTCATGATATTTTTTGAATTTAGTTGGAATTTATTCTATAATAACTTTTAAATCAACTTTCAAATTTAAACCGTTACTATTAAGCAATAAAGCAGTTTCATCTTTAAATTTTTGAACTTCTGCGACACTACTATTATTAGCAGATGGGTGCTGTTTATTACAGACATAAGCTACTTTTAAAGTGAATTTTCTTATATCATTATTTTTAATGAACTCTTTTAAAGTAATTTTTATTTGGTCAGTACCTTTTTTTACCCAACCTTTTGATATTCTGTTTTTTAGCTCAATAAAAATAATATTATCTAAATTAAAATTTTTGTTTGTAACAAATCATTCCATCACAACTGCTTTCCGTTTCTCCGTTTGGTCTTAAGATTTCCACACAATTATCAATAGCATAAAAATCTAACAAAATTTGTGTTTTATTTTCTACTTTTGCAATCCAATCTTCCGTATTTCCTTGATGTTCATCAATATATGCGGGTTCTTTGATGAGGTGAGGTTTGTCGCAAAGACCAAATTCCTGCAAACTAGAAAAATTTTTACAGGAATTTTCAAAAAAATTTATTGGCATAAATCTTCAATTTCTAAAAGATTAGTAAACAATTCGTTACTTGTGTTCATTCCATCATTCAAATAATTATCATCAGAAGGCAAACCTTTATAATTTTCTAGTTTTTTTATTGTGCCATTTTTCTCATCTAATTCATAAATGACCCATTCACTAGGATTTACCATAGAATTATGAGGAACAATTTTTTCTAAATCCTTACGTAATTGCTCTTTTTTCTCTTTCTCTTCTCTAATATTTGTGCTAGCAAGGTTTTTAATTTTTTCAGAAACATTATACGCTTTCACCGCTAAGGTAAGATAATTTATAATATAAGGACTATGTGTTGTCATTATCAATTTATTTTTTTTACTTCTATTATTAAACTCCAACAAACTTTTCAACATTTGCCATTGAGAAGTAGGAAACAGATTTTGCTCTGGCTCTTCTACAATATTGATAAACGCTGTTTTATTGAATTTTGCAGAAAGTACCGACAATGCCGCACTACGTTGTTCATCTGTTAAATTTTCATTTTTAAAAATGGCTGCCACACTTTTTTTAAAGCGTTCTAATTCCTCACCACTCATTGACTTTATTGATTTTTGCTTATTTTCTTCATTATTTTCTTGCTCTTTAACCATATCAGAAAGATACTGGGAAACCAAATAAAGTGGCACAACAGACTGAAAACCACTTGATGCCTCATTTAATCTTACTTTATAATGATTATCTTTGTCAGTTCCTTTAATGTTAATAATATCATTTAATTTGTCATATTCAAGTGTCACATTATTGATAGGCAATGAAATAGCCCCTTTTATTGCATTTTTAGCATTTTCAAATTCTGTCAGAAATTCCATCAAAGAAGAAGAAATAAGTTTTAAAGATTTAGGATTTTTAACATTAGAGATAAAATTCCTTTCCGCAGGCACATACATTATCTGTGGCAGATGATATTCTTTATTTTCTATTTCAGAAATAATCAATGTATTATCCTTATATTTGATGTTAAAGGCATTTCCTTCATATTCTATTTCTGTTTGAATATCAGCGTTATTGCTAAAATAATTTTCCAAACGGTGATAACCTAAAAAGTTATTTTGGAGTTTATTTTTCTTAGCAAACCATTTTTTATTATAATCACCTCTCACAAGTGCTTTTTCTATCCAAGTAAAAGTAGAGATAAGTTTTGCAATTGTACTTTTACCAGAACCTTGATTTCCTATAAAAATAGTAACTTTTTTAATATCCAACCAGCCACCATTTTCTGCATAACCATTTTTGATAGCTCCAAAATTCTTAATTCTTATTTTACTCATCTTAGCTTATTTCTACTATTTTTTAGTTCGTTTCTATACAAATTTAATAAAAATATTTTACAATTCAAAAATAACCTTTATAAAGAATGGAGCGTGTTTAAGTAAAAATAACGCAAGATTTTAGCGTGCGTTACTGACTTTTAAATACAAAAATTTTTTTGCATTTGTTTGCTCTACTTTTTCTGCAATAATATTTACTTCTTCTGCATTTATTACTTTAAAAAAAGGGCTATTGTAAGCATCTTCCCACATATTATGTTCAGTAGAAGCAATATCAGAAGGTTCATCAGCTATTAAATAAAAGTTATTTTCAGTAATTATTTTCTTATAATCTGTAGAAAGAGACATAATTAAATTTAGATAATGGCTAATTTCTTTATCCAAAATATCAACCGCTCTATTGAACGGAATAGCTTTTGCACCAGTAAATACGCCATTAAGACCAATGCAATCCATTTTATATTCAAAAAGTATTGAAGGAGATATTTTATTATCCATCTCAATATTTGTATAAATTTTATCTTGTACTTTCTCTATTAAATTTTTACGAATTAGTTGGTTAAAATTTTCATAAGATTTTTTAGTTATAATGGCTTTTTCTACTTTCCTACCAATCAATATTTCAAAAAGTTTTCCAAATTTCTCTTCATTGATATTATCATCTAAAAAATTGGGCTTAGAAAATCTTAATAATCCATTTGAATAATTATTAAGATAATTAAGATATTCAGAATTTAGCAAAATATCTAGCTGAATATTCATTTCAAATAGCTCATTTTTTGATTTAGATATATCTTTATTGGTTATTTCCACATAAGAATGTAACTGTTTTACGACAAAATCAACTATTACTGCATTTTCTCCAATAAGATTTTTAGCTACTTTCTTTCTCTCATTAGAAAACTGTAACCAATATTTTTGCCCATCATACAAAAGTAAGCCTATTGACAAACTGTCGTCTGTCATAGTGTTTGGGCTGATTTTTATGATGCTGTAAAAGGTTTTCATTTTTATTAGGTTTCAATCCTTATTAGGGATATAATTTTAATGATATTTTTTGATAATTCAATATGGTGTTTTATGCTTTTGGCGTTTTTTATAGATAGTTTCAATCCTTATTTTTACGTTTTTAAATAGAAATTTTATACTGGAATTCGTCAAAAACTTTCTTGTTCCTATCCATATTAAACAAGAAATTATATAATTTGGTTTGGTGTTCTTTTGTAAAATTCCAGTTTTTGGGAATATTTTTAACAATATCCGCAAAATATTGCTGACAATCTCCCACGTAAGCGTAAAATATTTCTCTGTTAATTACCTCAAACTTAGGTTTTTCATTGAGAATATATCTTTTCAAACTTTTTGCAAATTCAGAAACAAATATATTATCATTTTCAACTGGGCAAAACATATCTGCGTCTAAATTTGCATAACTCCTTGATTCAAATATAAAAGCGTGGTCAATAGCGACAATATTTTGCTTTCCGTTAATTGTTTGCAAAAGTAAATTGTGATTAGTTGGTTTACGGTCATCATTAGCAACCCATATATCAAAAAGTCCAATATTAAATAATTTTTCTAAGTTATTAAAACTATCAAAGTCTTTTTTATTATTGATTTTAATAAAATCATTGCTTTCTATTGCCTGTATCCATTGAGAGCCAAAAACGTCAAAATCATAATAATGTTTTTTATGATTACTACTATATTTTGAGGGAAGTGAATTAGGGTCAATAGTAATTAGCGCAATTTCAGGCGTTGGAATATTCCATATTTTCAAAAAATAATGCGCTAAAACCTCATTGATAATGTCTGTTGGTGGCTGTTTACTTTTGCTATTTTTTGCAGCGTAGCTTTCATAATCATTTCCTAATATCTTTATTGGACTATTGCCAGTTGTACCTATTTCATTATCAAATAAAATAGTTTTGATGCGTTTTAATGGTTTTATAGCCAAATCCCAAGATTTTGAAATTGAATTTATGATAGATTTTTCTTGTAAAATATAAATCAAAAATAATAAATTTTAATTGTAATTACAAATAAAATGCAAAATAATAAAAGCAAAATCTTTGATAATCAAATAGTTACTAAAATCTAAATAAGCTCATCATTTTTTTATAGATTTCTATGTTATGATAAATTCCTGCAAAATGCTCTGCGCCAGCTCCAAAAGCAAATACGGGAACCATTACTCCAGTATGATAATCTGTACTAAATTTTCCTACAACTTCCCCTTTTTCTAGGTTTCCACCAACAAGGGCATAGCCACCAGTTTCGTGGTCAGCCGTAATAATTACTAAAGTTTCTCCATCTTTCTCTGCAAAATCCAAAACTTTGCCAATACAGTTGTCAAAATCAACCATTTCTTTTACAATATAATCACTATCATTGGCGTGTCCTCCCCAATCTATTTGTGAACCTTCAACCATTAAAAAAAAGCCTTTATTTTTAACATCATTATTATTTAATATTTCAATTGCTTTTAATGCAGCGTCAGAGAGATATTCTCCACGTCCTTCACTCATTTTTGGGAATTTACTTATTTTTAGGGAGTCTTTATCTGTAATCAAATAAGCAACTTTTCCTTTAGAAATCTTTTTTAAATCATTCATAGAATTTACTATTTGATAATTATTTTTCTTCATAATTATAAGCAAGTTTAGACTATCTTTACGCTGTTCAAAAAATTGCCTTCCACCACCAATCAAAACATCTACGTCAGTTTTCAGAAAATCTTTTGCAATGTCTTCATCTAATGCACGAGAAGGCTGATGCGCAATAAAAGAAGCAGGGGTAGCGTGAGTAATAGAGCAAGTAGCTACAAGTCCTGTAGCAAGTCCTTTACTCTCTACGGTTTCTAAAATTGTTTTTTGCGGAACTTTATTTTTATCCACGCCAATAGCTCCGTTATAAGTTTTTTGTCCAATGGAAAGAGCCGTTGCACCAGCGGCAGAATCTGTGATATAACTATCAGAAGAGTTTGTTTGACTAAAACCAATATGCGTACATCTTTTGAGATTAAGATTATCTTTCTTTGCAGTAAGTCCTGCATAGATTTGCGCTGTTCCCATTCCATCACCAATCATCAAAATAATATTTTTAGGACGTTTATTATTTTTGTGTTTGTGCGCAATACTTTTTAGTTTTTGTGCCGTAATATTTTCTATCAAAAATATTTGACAAATAAGAAAAGATAAAAAAGATATTTTTTGAAAATTCATTTTAATTAGGTTATTATTTTGAGTTTTTAAAAGTTTAAAAATTGTATTATTCCAATATTTATTTTTAGTTGATTACAACAACTAAAATAATAATAGTTGCGTATTACAACTTTAATAAAAATTTGTACGAGATTTTATTTTAAAAGATTGCATAAAAATTCTCATTCCAACAAAATACAAAAACCTTATTTTCTAAAATAGAGAAATAAGGTTTTGTATTTAATTTGTGGAGAATATGGGATTTGAACCCATTACCTCTTGCCTGCCAGGCAAGCACTCTAGCCAATTGAGCTAATCCCCCAAGTTTACTATTTTACTTTTTTTGCAATGCTTTGGGTAATCCAACTCTGTTTAGGATTTCATTTGCCTTTGCTAATTTCTCAGGAAAAAGAACAACGTTTCTAAATTGTTCTAACCTTTTACTGAAAATAATACTTTGATTTACTTTTTGATTTGGCATATCATAATCTCTTTTTTACAAATATACACTTTTTATTTAACTAAATAACTATTTTTGAATATTAAATTTCTGTTAAAGTTTGTATTATTCTCCTTTGGGGTTAGGGGCTTTTTCTAAAACTCCAATCTATTTTCATAGCTACCCACAATTTTATATTTCTTTCCTGGCAAGGTTTCTATAATATTTTTCATTTCTAAATTAAGAAGGAGCATAGACAACATTCCATTAGGAATATCCAGCGTAAAAGCTAACATATCTGTATGGACTTCCTTTTTTTCTACAATAAGTTGCAATATTTCAATTTCTTCTGAACTAATATCAAATGAATCTACCTTTATTTTTTGAAAGTTCTGATAAGTTTTAGCTTCTTTTTTCTCAATATCCCAATTCAAAAACTGTATCAAATCATTGGCGTTTGTAATTAAATGTGCTTTGTTTTCTTTGATAATTTTGTGGCAACCAGCAGAACTAGCGGCATTAAAATTCCCTGCGAGTGCAAAAACTTCTTTATTATAGTCGTTGGCAAGTTCTGCGGTAATAAGCGCACCACCTTTTTCCATAGCCTCCACGACAATAGTAGCATCAGACATTCCTGCAATAATGCGGTTACGAGCAGGAAAACGAGGTGCATCAGGTTTTACCCCCAGCGCACTTTCACACAAAAGCCCACCACAAGTGAGCATTTTTTGTGCAATTGGTTTATGCACCGCAGGATACACTATGTCTAAACCATTTGCCATTACGCCAATGGTCTGAATACCCAAATTTAAACATTCTTTATGTGTCATTACATCAATACCATAAGCTAAACCGCTCACAACTAAAGGATTATATTTTTGAATATCTTTCAAAAAACTTTCAATAAATTGCTTTCCATAGTCTGTAGCCTTGCGTGTACCCACAATACTAATGATTTTTTCAGCATTCAAATCAGCATTCCCGTTATAATAAAGCACAACAGGCGTGTCATAAATTTGTTTTAATCTTTGAGGAAAGTTCTTGTGTGTATAAAAAAGGATAGAAATATTTTGTTTTTGAGCATTTTCAATTTCTTTTTCAGCTTTTTGTAGAAGTTCCTTATTTTTTAGTGAAGCAATGGTTTTCTCTCCAATACCATCAATTTTTAATAATTTTGTGGATTTAAAAATTTCTTCAGCCGTTCCACAATATGCCAAAAGTTGCCTAGCCGTAACGCCGCCAATTCCTGTCGCCATTCCTAAAGCTACCTCATAAATATTTATTTTATCTTCTTCAAGATTGTCATTCATTTTTTCTGGTATTATCAGATTTTCAAGGTTTTAAAACCTTGAAAATCTAGTTAGTTCTTTATTTTTCTTCATTACTTTCTTCTACCAAATCATGCTGGTATTCCTCCAAATATTCAGGAGAATACATTTGTGTATCATCAGTGTCCACAGTATCCACATAATTATTCGTATAACTTGTAGAAGATTGTATCGTCAAATCAGTTGCTTGTTTTTCTCCAAGTTTTTCTCCAAATTTCTCCTCAAATCTTTCAAATGAATAATTATCATTTTCTTGATTATCATCTTTTAGCTCCTCTTTAAGCATAACAAAAAAATCACGTATATTGTTAAGGCTCTTAATGGCATATAAACGCTGTTTTAACTCAATTTTATTATTTTTGAGTTCAGTTCTGATGCCCTCAATATTAAATCCTTTTTCTTTGAGGTGTATCACCATTTGTAAATTTTCTATGTCCTCTGGTCTAAAACGGCGGTCGTTTCTAGCATTTTTTTGAAGATTAAAATTCAGTTCTTCGTCCCAAAAACGAATAGTTGAGGCATTGATACTTAATAATTCTGCTACTTCTCCAATGGAAAAGTATAGTTTGTCAGCAGGTATCACCTGTGAGAAATTTGTATTATTTTTATATTTAGGTTTCATTTTGTTTAACTTATTCTTTAAGGTTAAAAATATCATTTTTAAGAAATATTTTTATTTAGGTGTTTTTGAATAATTTTGCAAAAAAATCACTTTTAGTGGCTTAAAGGTACTACAAAATATACGTAAAATCAAAATTTTCGGCTATTTTTTTTCATTTTTTTTGATATTTTTTGCAATTATTTTAGCGTGATTTTTTGCCTTTCTAATCTGTTGTTTTTTCTGAAAATTTCTTTTTCTTAGAATTGTACTTTTTCAAGATTGCTCTTTCGTAATTATATATTAGTTTTCCTAGATTTTTAAGAAATTCTAGGCTTTCAGCATACTCATAAATATTGTCATTGAACGTTTCATCTCTATTGATACAAATAGTTGCCGTCAGGAAAAACTCAATTTGGTTGCGTTCATCAACTAAATAAGCGGCATCTGTGAGAAAACCATAAGCCCAGCCTACAATGTTGTGAATTTTTAAATTATCATCTATCTTAGCTAAATTATCTCTTCCATAAAACAAATATTTTTTATAAGCATCAAAATAGCCCATTTCTGGCGGATAACTGTTCCAAACGGCATCTTTTGGATAGGCACTCATATATTTTTTTAGAAAATTATAGTCGTCTTTCTCCAAATTAAAGCGTTGTTGTTTGGGAAAAGCCTCTGGAATCATCAAAGAACAAACAATATCATTTAAATCTTTGAGTTTCATATAGTTTTGTGGCGTAAAATCCATTGGCGCATTATACAATTTTCCAAAGTCGTCCATATAGGCTTTTCCGAGTTTTATTTCACCAATGGGAGCAGAGTAGGTGGTGTCATTCATTTTTTCCTCTTCTCTATAAAGCAAGTGTTTGCAATTATCTGAATAAAATTCAATGGGTTGTGCGTATTTACTTTGTTCTGGTGTAAGGCAAACAGAATTAAACCTGCGCAAAATCCGCAAATCTTCATATCCTTTATTCCATAATTTTTGGTTAATTTCCTTTTGTCCTACAAATTCATACAAACGCCCAAACGCCACATTATCACTTACAAGGAGCATTTGTTCTGCATATTTGGCAATGGTAGGCGGATTTTCATCATTTGGAAAATTTGCAATGGCAGATTCAGGACAAAATTTCCCTGCAACCGTACTCATACGGGCATATTTATCTAACTGATTTTTATCTAATTTTTCGCTTAATTCATTGATTTTCTCCATTGAAAGTGCAATAATAGGTAATTTAACGGTGCTTGCAGGATAAAAATATGCATTTGGATTTACATTAAAAGTATATTCTTTGAGCGTAGGATTGTTGCCACGCTTATCCCTTGTAACTTGCGTATAAATGATTTGTATGTTATATTCTTTATGGCGTTGGAGGTAAGGCAAAAATTTATTTGCTTGCAACATCATTAGTTTTTCTAATAATTTTTTATCTTCAAAAGTGTTCCTTATCTCTAAATTTTTTATTAAAGTTTCTTTTGAAAATTCTTTAGAAAATTCTTTTGACTCCTGCGCTTTTAAATTCTTAATAGAAAAAGTAAACAAGAATGTTATTATAAAAAATATTATGTTAAGTAGGTTTTTTGGTTTCATTTGTTTATTTTTAATTTAATTTTTTAATTTTTGATTTCGTTATCAACTTCAAATTAAAAAAATAGAGATGCAAAATTGGCATCTCTATTTTAATTGTTTATGATAGTTGTCTAAATAAACTATTTTTACATTAGTTTGTTCAGACAACTAATATATCATTTGAGTTATTTGCTAGATTTCTTTTCTTTCTTAGTTTCTTTTTTCTCTTCTACCTCAACAGCTTTTACTTTCGCTTCTTTGTCTTTTTCTGTTCCTTTAATTCTCTTAGCCATCATAATATTAGATGTACCTTCTCTAAACATGTACCCAATACCAAATGGGAGAGGCTTGATACTTTTTGCATCTTTCGTGTAGACAGTGCGCAAATCTTTCTGGTAGCGTCCAGAAAACAAAGGAATAGGACCCGTATAAGCTCCAAAATAGGTATTTTCCCACTTGCTTTCAGGCAAAAATCTGATTGGCATACCAGAATCATCTTGCACCAAATACTTTGTATTATCTAAAATAGCATTTCTAATGGTAGAAAAATAATCATTGTGCATCAGATAAGATGCTGATTTTAAGTAAGTTGTATTTGGTCTAAGGCTTTGCAAGAAAGTCGCCATATGTGGGTTTTTCTTCAAACCACTATCAGAAATATCAGTACCAAAATAATGCAAAATTTTGGTTTTAGCATTTGAATTATTTTTATCTTTCGTATCTTTAAAATAAATACGAGTGCCGTAGATAGTTGCATCTTTTCCTGCAGGTTTTTTATAGTTGCTTTCACTAACCATTTTGCCAGAGTTGTCAATAGCAACTCTATCATAATAAAGAATGTCGTGTCCAAGATTTTTCATAAATGTAAGCAAAAGTGGGAGCGTGCCGTCAATAGCCGCTACTTTTTTCCCTGTCAAATCTTCTGC
The DNA here is from genome assembly GCA_043772375.1 of Raineyaceae bacterium. Classification (GTDB taxonomy): domain Bacteria; phylum Bacteroidota; class Bacteroidia; order Cytophagales; family Thermonemataceae; genus JANYGM01. The sequence continues at coordinate 11,581 of JAYVGJ010000374.1, forward strand.
CATACTCAAAGTACGAAAAAAGCTATATTCAACCAAAAAATACATTGCTTGGTTTAATCCGCCAAAATAAGAATTTGCGTTTTTATTGATTTTTTCAGTCGTTGGATACGTGCCAATAGGCTCAAGACCAATCAATAAATATTCATCAGCATCAGGAAAAAAGGCATCAGCGTGAATAAAATCAGCTCCACTAAACGGATAAAATACCAAACCTTCTAATTTGCGAGGCTCTGCTAAATATTCTTTCGCCCAAGGACGCATTTTAGCAAATTTGCCATTTTTCAGTTTGTCCCATTTGCCATTTGAAGCGGTTGCATAGCTTTTCCACGCTGCAGAAACCTCCAAATCTGAATTTTTTTCTTTGCTTGGAAGTCCCGCCAAATAAGTAGCTACTTCGTCAAATTTAGGGTCAGCCTTAAAAGTTTTTAAGGTTTTCCTTGAAGAAGTACCCTCATACGAACCTTGTGGTGTATCTTGTCCTGTTTCATCTTCAACTTTTTCATCTGTTTTATCAGCGAGAGAGTCTTTTTTGTCTTTTGCTTCTATTTTAGCAAGAGAATCCTTTTTAAGGTTATCTTTTACAGGCTTTTTCTCGCAAGAAGTAAGTGTAAATGTTCCTGCAACAAATGTCGTAAGTAATGCAGCAACTAAGGTTTTTTTCAAAAACATAAGTAATATCTAGGTAATTGTTTGTGTTTGGTATGGATTTTTATGATGTAATATTTTTTATTTTTTAGGTATTTTTGGTGCGCCAATACGCTTTAAAGACGCATTTGCTTTTGCCAGTTTCTCTGGAAAAGATACAATATTTTTGTATTTTTCTAGCGAATTGTCAATAATAACTATTGGCGTTTTTCTTTTATTTAGCTCTTCTATTGTCATGAAAATTCGTATTTAAACTATTGATTATTCTGGTTCCCTACGTTTTTTTGAGTTGATATTTAGGGTTTTTCATTTTATATTATTCCTTTTGGTAAGCAAACATTTTTAAGCATTTGATTAGTTTTTTCCAATTTTTCTGGGAAAAATATTATATTTTCATATTGATTAAGTGATTTATCAATACGAATACGAACTTTTCTTTTTGGTTTATTTTTCACAACATTTTTTATATTTTTTGCCACTTCCACAGGGGCAAGGCTCATTTCGTCCAACTGTAGGCGTTGCCTTTACATAAGGAGTATAATCAGAATAAAGCATTTTGTGATTTGGACTTTTATGAAATTTATTTGTATTATTTTCAAAGCCTGATACAGCGTGAATCAACCTATCAAATGACTCTTCTAAAGTACGCAGCATCTCTTCCGTTGCAGGGTTATTGTATTTTTCTTCCAACGAAAGAATTTCTTTTAGTCCTTCTTCATCCTCAAAATACTCTTGAAACTCTACCAAATCATCAATAATCATATCAAAAGGTACTCTAATATCTTCATTAACACCTATTCTATCACTATCATAAAAAATTTTTAACGTATGATAAAATTCTGTGAAATCAAGTGTTCTAATAAATAATAAATTTGTGTCATCAGTTTCTATTCTGAAATTTTTATTGTTCTCGTGCAAATAGGTGTACAAATCAATGAAACCTTTTTTGATTTTTTCATTCAAATCAGGGAAATGCAACGCTATTTGTGTCAAACTATCCATAGCAATTCCTGCACCAATGGAAGTAACATCTGTATTTTTCAGAAAGTCAAATATGGCATCAGTATCACCAATTTCAAACAATGTTAGCCACAATGTTTCATATACGTGACCTGAAAAATAATAGTCCAAAAAGTTATTATCCATAGAAAACAACCTAAAATACAAAGGTGTACTTTCCATTGATTTAAGTTCTGTCAATAAAAAAACACAACTAAGAGCCATTATTTCTTGCTCTTTCTGGTAAATTTCTTCTTGATTATCCTTGGTAACATTGGCAATGATGGCATTTAAAACTTTCTCCAAGTCAGCTATAAGTTCCTGTCTTGGAAGTTCCAAAATAGGCAAAAAATCCTCTTTTTGAGGTATTCTTTTTAGACTTAAAAACTCGTCTAAAAGTACGTTTGATGTTTTTATTTCTGTCATTTGATTGATATTTTTTGGTACTAATTCTTATTTTTTCCTTTATTTTTAGACTACTTATTTTCCATTTTCTTATTCACAAAATACACCAAAATCCCAGACAAAATAGCTCCAAATGAAAGTATTGCAGGAATGCTATCAGCTACATAATTTTTAGTTTCTTTGAGGAATAAAAGCACCTCAATAGATGGCAAAATGTCTTTCATAAACAGAAAATACATCACCCACGCAATAGAAACAAGGAAAATAAGCGTTGTGATAGGGTAGCCCCACGCTTTGTAACTTCTTTCTGCATTT
>JAYVGJ010000375.1:0-2733 GCA_043772375.1 Raineyaceae bacterium
TATGCCTCGTGCCGTCAATGCCGTAGCTTCTAGAGCTCGCAGAAAAAAAATGATGAAATTTGCCAAAGGTTTCTTTGGTAGAAGAAAAAACGTATGGACTATAGCCAAAAACGCAGTTGAAAAAGCGTGGGGCTATGCTTACCGTGATAGAAAACAAAAGAAAAGAGATTTTAGAGCTTTGTGGATTGCCCGTATCAACGCTGGTGCAAGACAATTTGACCTTTCTTACTCAAGATTTATGGGATTATTCCACAAATCAGGAATGGAACTAAACCGCAAAGTGCTTGCAGATTTAGCAATGAATCACCCAGACGCTTTTAAAGCAGTAGTTGAAAAAGTTAAAGCTGTTCAAGTATAAGTTTTATTTTAAAGGTTTTATTTTAAAGAAGACTTCGTTCTAAACGAAGTCTTCTTTTTTTAGCCTCTTTCTTTGAATTTCCCTGATATTTGACTAAATTTGTTGAAATAAGAAAATTCAGTAAAATATATTTACAAAAAATCACATACAAGAATATGCCAACATTTGCTTTTACTTATGTTTTGATTGCAATAAACATTCTAATGAGCGTACTAGCGTGGAACAACGCTAATTTTATGCAAAAATGGATTTTTCACCCTGTAAGTATTGCTCGTAACGGTGATTATTGGCGTTTTTTGACTTCTGGTTTTATTCATTCTGACGGTATGCACTTGTTTTTCAATATGTTTGCCTTATTTTCCTTTGGGCTAAATGTAGAGTTTAATTTGGTGCTGCATTATGGTGAAATGGGTAGATATTTACTTCTGATTATTTATCTTTTAGCTATTGTTGCATCAGATTTACCAAGCTATTTCAAATACAAAAAAGATATGTATTATAGTGCTTTGGGTGCTTCTGGAGCGGTTTCTGCTATGATTTTTGCAAGTATTTATTTTGCGCCTTTGAGTAAAATAAGTCTGTATTTTATTCCTATTCCAGGTTTTATTTTTGGGGTTTTGTACCTTGCTTATTGTTCTTATATGGTCAAAAATGCCAAAGATAATATTGGACACGATGCCCATTTTTATGGCTCTGTTTTTGGCTTTTTCTCTGCATTATTGCTTTATCCTGCTGGTGTGGATAGTTTTATAACACAAATAGGAAGTTTTAAACTTTTTTAATACTTTTTTGCATAACCGTTGTTTGTGTCTTCACAAACGACACCAAATAAAGTATTTAATTTTCTTTTCTTGTGAAGTCAGGTGTTTCCACCTGACTTCAAGAAATAGCTTTTAAAACTTTGATAGAAAAGAAATTTTGTATTTTTTTCTGAAAATCAATGTTTAACAATGTTTTTGAAGTCAGGTGGAAACACCTGACTTCACCAAAATGTTTTTGAAGTCAGGTGGAAACACCTGACTTCACCAAAAAATTCACTTCACCAAATACAATTTTATATAAACAATTAAAAAATGACAACGGAACAACTAAAAGATGCAAAAATGCGTTTAGACGCTTTGAGGAGGTATCTTTGACTACGCTCACAAGATAGAAGAAATTAAAAACCTTCAAGAACAAACCCTCACACCCACTTTTTGGGACATGCCAAAAGCTGCTGAAATTATCTTAAAAGAAATAAAAGCACTTAAATTTTGGACAGATGACTACGACCAATTAGCTACTTTACTTGCTGATTTGGACATTTTGAATGAATTTCTGCAAGCTGGAGAAGCCACACCAGAAGAAATAGAACAGGAATATCAAAAAATATTGGTTTTGCTTGAAGAGCTAGAATTTAAGAAAATGCTTAGTGGTGAGGAAGATAGCCTTAGCGCAGTCATTGAAATAAATGCAGGTGCAGGTGGCACAGACAGCCAAGATTGGGCAGAAATGTTAAGACGTATGTACATTCTTTGGGGTGAAAAACAAGGGCATAAAGTCGCTGAAATCTCGTATCAGGCGGGTGATGTGGCGGGTTGTAGGTCTGTAGTTTTGGAGTTTGAAGGCAATTTTGCTTATGGCTATCTCAAAGCAGAAATAGGCGTGCATAGGCTTGTGCGCATTTCTCCGTTTAATGCTAACGACAAAAGACAAACTTCTTTTGCGTCTGTTTTTGCTTATCCTGTCGTTGATGAACGTATTAATATTGAGATAAATCTTTCTGATATTGAATGGGACACGTTTCGTGCAGGTGGTGCGGGCGGGCAAAATGTCAATAAAGTAGAAACAGCAGTACGCCTCAAACATAAACCTTCTGGGATTATTATTGAGTGTCAAGAACAGCGTTCACAGATTCAGAACAAAGATAAAGCACTTCAATTGCTCAAATCTAGGCTTTATCAGGTGGAAGTGGACAAAAAAAATGAGGAAAAAGCTAAAATTGAAGGCACAAAAAAACGCATTGATTTTGGCTCACAAATCAGAAATTATGTTTTGCACCCTTACAAACTTATCAAAGATTTGCGCACAGGAACAGAACGGACAGACGTACAAAATGTCCTTAATGGAGATTTGAACGGGTATATTAAAGATTTTTTGATGCAACAGTAATTTAAGTACGAGGCTTGAAGTACGAGGTACGAAAGATTTAGAATAAAAAATAAAGTATTATTTTATGATTTAGATAACGACATTGCTAATTTGTTTTTTTAATACATTAGACTTCCTGCAAAAGCAAATAATTAAGTAAATTCATTGATTATCAAGATATTGTAATATTTTATTTTGATAATTGAACATCATATTAAGTGAAATCACTTGAAAAATATTTATAA
>JAYVGJ010000376.1:0-12234 GCA_043772375.1 Raineyaceae bacterium
ATCAACAATTCAAGTAGTTTTTTGAGTACAAAACCCAACGCAAATGCGAGTTTGTATGATATACGAGAGTATTTTCAGGGCAGAAACGCAAAAGGCACAATGAACCACAAAAGTGAAGATGAAGAATATACAAAATTGATTGCAGATTTGCGTGGTGCGCTGAAGGTTTTGGCAAAGAAAATAGAAGTAAAAGTGTATGAATATGGCTTTTTGAAATAGAAATAGGCATAAATGCCTATGCTATACATAAAAAATGTAAAGTGGTGGCATTTATGTCACCAAATACACAAGCAAACGAAAAAAATGTAAAGCAGTGGCATTTATGCCACCAAATATGCGAGCAAACGAAAAAATATAAAGTGGTGGCATTGATGCCTCCAAATATGCCACCAAATATATAAACGCAAATAAAACAGTCACAAAGATTATGCAATCATTAGTAAATGTATGGATTCATTTAGTTTGGACAACCAAAAAACGTGAGCCTTTATTGTATCCTGCTTTAAAATTCAAAGTATGTGAGCATATTTTAGAAAATGCAAGAGAAAAAGGACATTATGTAGATTTTATAAATGGTGTTGAAGATCATTTACATTGTTTAATAAAACTTTCGCCTCTAACGAATTTGAGTAAATTAGTAAATGACATAAAGGGGGAATCATCATATTGGATAAATAAAAATAAATTTTTAGATGTTCCATTTGGTTGGCAAGATGGTTATGGTGCTTTTTCTGTCAGCCCTCAAAATATAGATTTGGTAAGAAATTATATTGCAAATCAAGAGGAACATCATAAAAATAAAAATTTTGATGATGAAATAAAATTTTTTGAGGAAATAAGCAGTGTAAAATGATTTTTTGTACGTATAAATAGAATAGGCATAAATAGAATAGGCATAAATGCCTATTCTATACATAAAAGATGTAAAATGGTGGCATTTATGCCATCAAATACACGAGCAAACAAAAAGATATAAAGTGGTGGCATTTATGCCACCACGTATACGAGCAAATGTACGAGCAAACAAAAAAATGTAAAGCGGTGGCATTTATGCCACCAAATATACGAGCAAATGTACGAGCAAACGAAAAAATGTAAAGCGGTGGCATTTATGCCACCAAATATTTGTGCCACCAAATACACGAGCGTTTTTAGTTTTAAAATTGATTAAAAATCTATCTTACACTTTGGCAAAAGTTTTTGAATTTCTGCTTTATTTTCAACAGGATTGCCTTTCAAAATTAAATGCCTTAGTGCTTTCATTTTTTTGATTTCTTTTGGGATAAATTCAATTCTGTTATGTGATAAATTCAAAACTTCTAATTTTTTTAGGGAGATAATTTCAGTTGGAAACACTTTAAAATGATTGCTATTGAGGTATAAAATCTGTAATTTATTTAATTGATTTATTTCTGTTGGGATATTTGAAAGTTGGCTACAATACAAATATAGTTCTTGTAAATTTTGTAGGTTTGTAATTTCTTGGAGAGGCGTTAAAAATTCATTACTACTCAAATTTAATATTTCTAATTTTTGTAATTGTATCATTTCTTTTGGTAATGTTTTGATTAGATTGTTATTCAGATATAATTGTTGGAGATTTTTTAGGTTTCCAATTTCCTTTGGGATATTTGAAAGTTGGTTATATTTAATGTCTAATGTTTTCAAACGAGTAAGGTGTCCAATTTCTTTTGGAAAATGAAGAAATTTATTGTTTGATATATCCAAAGACACCAGATTTTGGAGAAATTTTATTTCTTTGGGTAATTTTGTAATATTATTTTTATCTAGACTTAGATATTCTAAATTCTTAAGATTTTCTATTTCTTTGGGAATACTTTTGAGTGAGTTGTTGGATATATGAAGGCTTCGCAGGTCTTGTAATTTTGTTGTTATTTTCGGGAAATGCGTAAATAAATTGTCTGATATATTTAAGGAAGTGAGGTTTTGGAGGTTTACTATATGTTTGGGTAGGCACGTAAATAAATTTTTGTTTATATACAAAGCATACATATCTTTTAATAATTTTATTTCCTTGGGCAACGTACTAAGTTGTTTATTTGATAAATCCAAGCACCAATTTTCTAAGAAATTTTTTTGTAGTATCTCATTTTTGAATAAAAAAGCCATCAAGTTTTTGATTTGTTTATCAAATTCAAAGCCAAAAAAATCCTTAAATTCTTGTTTGTAGTTTTTGACTAATAAAAGTCCAAGTTCAATATTCGCCTCTATTTTGGAGGTCAAAAGTGTCAGTAAGTTTTTAAATTCAGGTGTCATTTTTATAAGAAGTCTAGGTTATTCGCATCTAATTTGGCACTATTCAGGCATATTGAAGCAGTTACTATTTTCTTATTATTGAGAAAATACTGTTAGAGCTTTTCCAAATCTTAAAGATTTGAAAAGCTACGCAAAAAGCCTTAAATTAGATGCGAATAAGTAACATATTGTAAATAACATACTAATTTTCAAAAAACAAGTATGTTTGAGCGCAGAATTTCCCGAAAGTTGAAAACTTTCGGGAAGTTTAGTAGGAACTTATTTACAACACGTTACTAACCTACGTCAATTAGTTTGTTCTCCTTTTTTGTTGAGTTTTACGGTGCGGCGTTTTGGGTTATAAATAGGTGTGTAGTAGCCTACAGAGAACATAATTGTTCCTAAACGGAAATCATTATCCACATAACCATACTTAAAAATATCATTTTGGTTTTCATATCTTTTTGTAGGGCTTGCCACATTCAAAATCCCATACATATAGCGTGCATCAACAACAAGGTTTCCACGCCCAATCTTGTATTCTGCACCAAAACCAAGTATTGCAGAAACCCCCACTTTATTTCTATAAGGTAGCAAATCTGTAGCTGCACCAGTTACAGAACGGCTAATTTCAGTTGTAACGACATCATTTCTTACAGAAGTACCTGAAGCTGCAAACATATAAGACCCACTTGCGCCAATAGTTACATAAGGTTTTATACCTGTTTTATTAAAATCATATTTATCTCTAAAATTATATTTGAGCAAAATAGGTACATTCCCCCAAGAAATATTTTCTGTAAAAATGAGACTCTCATAATCAAACATTTGCGTTTCAAATTTATAGCTTTGCCTTATGAAATTTAGTTCTGCTAAAATTTCTATTTTATTAGTAATAGGTTTTATAGCTGTCAAACCAATATTAAAGCCCAAAAGTGAAGTATAAGACATAGTTTGCACATTTAGGTTGTCCGTACTATAAAAATTATACGCACCCACTCTTGTAAGGTTTCCCCCAAGTTTTGCACCAAAAACCCACACAGGACGTGTTCTGAAAGATTTATACATTTCTACAAACTCCGCTGGGTCGTTTGGTTTTAGTCTATATTCAGGATTTATAAGCAAGAGATTACGCATATTTATCTCTGCTTTTTCGTCATTATTTGTGTAGAGATAGGCAATTACAAGAAGTCGGTAAGCAATTAATTTTTCTTCCCTATCAAAATTTTCCATACAAGGCTCTAATAAAACCTCTGCTTGCGACACTTTTCCTTCATCAAAAGCAATCTGGGCATTGGCAAGATTTTCGTTACATTCGTCAGAACTTTTGCTATTGAGTTTTTTTCCAGCTAGTCTTTTTTCTTCTTTTAGTTCTTTTTTAGTTTTTTCCTTTTTAGGCTCTTGCGCATACGCACAATGCACGTATGTAAGGAAGATGATAAGGTAAAGTATTTTTTTCATTATTTGATTAGTTTTAAGTAATTGTGAATTTTAAATTGTGAATTGTGAATGAATACAAAATGCTAATAATCAAATGATTCTAGTCATATCAAAACTTAAATTAATTTATAACAACCTACTCAGTTTGATTTTAGATTAAAAATTCCTTACTCAAAGTTTCTAAGAGATTTTTAAAAACACCTGCTACTTCATCATCTCTCACAACTCTAAAAAGTGTTAGAATATGTTGCTCAAATAACGGGTCATTTTCTGAAGTCAATAGTATATTTAAGTTTTGATTTATCCTAAATACACGCAAAGAACTGTCTAAATCCTCATAAATATCAGCAATATTTATTTTTGCAAGTAACGGATTTATATCACCTTCTGTTCCCAAAAGTTTTACCAGCATATTTATTCCAACCTCAATCATAGTATTTTCCAAGGGTGGTAAATAATTAGTATCTTCTTCAAAATGCTGTTCTATGTCAATTCTTACCTCCATTTTGGTATGTATTTAGTGAATAAATCCGTTTGATTTTTATTTTATCACGCCAAGTTCTTTGCCTGCTTCTGTAAAAGCGGCAATAGCACTATCCAAATGGTGTTTTTCGTGTCCTGCGGAGATTTGTACACGTATGCGTGCTTGTCCTTTCGCCACGACAGGAAAGAAAAAGCCGACAACATAAATACCTTTTTCAAGCATTTTTTCAGCCATTTTTTGGGCAATATCTGCTTCATAAAGCATTATTGGCACTATTGGGTGTTCTCCTTTTTTGATGTCAAAACCTGCAGCAGTTATTTTTTCTCTGAAATATTTTGTATTTTCTTCTAATTTATCTCTCAAATCTGTTGCCTCTGAAAGCATATCAATAACGGCAATAGATGCTCCTACAATAGCAGGAGCAAGTGTATTAGAGAAAAGATAAGGTCTAGAACGCTGGCGCAAAAGCTCAATAATTTCTTTTCTACCAGACGTAAAACCACCCAGCGCACCACCAAGAGCTTTTCCTAGCGTTCCTGTAATGATGTCCACACGTCCCATAACGCCTTTTAGCTCATGTACGCCACGCCCTCCTTTGCCAATAAAACCTGTAGAATGACACTCGTCACTCATTACAAGGGCTTTGTATTTGTCTGCTAAATCACAAATTTTGTCTAATTGCGCAATAGTTCCGTCCATTGAAAAAACGCCATCTGTCACAATAATTCTATGTCTAAGATGCTGTGTTTCTTTCAGTTTTTCTTCCAAATCTTCCATATTATTATGCTTGTAACGGTGTTTTTGCGCTTTGCAAAGGCGCACCCCATCAATAATAGAAGCGTGATTTAGCTCGTCTGAAATGATAGCATCTTGGTCGTTGAAAAGCGGCTCAAAAACCCCACCATTAGCATCAAAAGCGGCAGCATATAAAATTGTGTCTTCCATTCCCAAAAAATCAGCTAGTTTTTTTTCCAGTTCTTTGTGAATATCTTGCGTACCACAAATAAAACGCACAGAAGACATACCAAATCCGTGAGTATCAAGTGTTTTCTTGGCAGCAGCAAGCACTTTTGGGTGAGAAGAAAGCCCTAAATAATTGTTAGCACAAAAATTTAATACCTCTTTTCCTTCCGTTGTATATATGTTAGCAGCTTGTGGCGTAGTGATAATGCGCTCTTTTTTGTAAAGTCCAGCAGCTTTAATATCTGTAATTTCTTTCTCTAAAACGGGCTTTAGTGTGTCGTACATAAGATTTTAGTTGAGATTTTGATTTATTTTTTGTTATTTTAGTTACTGTAAAAGTCCCAGCGGGACGACATATTTATAGAAAAATACGGACAAATGTATTCAGTTCCAGTAGGGTGGTATGTTCTTTATTTGCTATAAATATACCGCCCCGCTGGGGCTGAATACAGGATAACTCATTTATTGTACCATTATCTTTTTCACCACTACACTTTTTCCATCATTTATTTTTGCAAAATAAGTGCCTTTTGAAAGCACAAACGCAATATTTTCTCCCGAAATCATTTGTTTTTCTGCTACTTTCCTACCCAAAATATCAATTATTTCAACAGAAAAAGACAAAGTTAAATTTTTGCCGTTCTCAATAGTGATTTGCCCATTATTTGTTGGATTTGGATAAATATTTATTTCGCCAAGTGTGGCATCTAACGCCGTTGTTGGGTCTTGTGCAACTGGTGGTACTGTAACTGGCGGCACAACAGGCGGCACAACAACTGGTGGTGTTGTTCCTGGTGCATTTATTTTTGATAAAACACCGTTTGCTAAAATCCCTTGATTTGGGTCAAACGTAACTGCCATAACTGTCGTAGCTACTGGTATTCTAAAAGTTTGGATAGGTTGTGTTTGATCAAAACGGTAAACAACACCATTATAACCCAACTCAAAAGGCATATTAAAAAATGGCGTAATAGTAGGTGCAGACGTAGTTTGTGTAGATTTTACTACCAATTCTCCATTTAAATAATACCATTCAATATTATAAGTAGGAAAACCTTGCCCTCTAAACCATTGCGCCATAAAATTAGTAAGTTGTAAGCCAGTACTTGTTTCCAAACTATTTTTCAAATCATTAGTAACCACAAACTTACCTGCATAAGTGGTGCTATAATTGGCAAGTGCCTGATAAAATTGAGCATCATTATTTACCAAATAACGTAACATATGCACCAAATAACCACCTTTTCTATACGAAAGACGAGTATTAAAAATATCAGTAGAACTAAGAGAATCTAGCACATAAACGCTACCAGTTGGCACACTCATAATACTTGTTTTCCAGCTTGCAAGTAGCGTTTTTGCAGAGGCAATACCAAATTTTTGCTCCCTATAAACATACTCTCCATATGTAGCAAAACCTTCATTCAACCAAATATGACTAAAACTTTTTAGGCTAACATTATCTCCAAACCATTGATGCGTAAGCTCGTGGGCAGAAGTTTGGTCGTCATCTAGGCGTGGAAGCGAAGAAATTGTCTGATTTTCTAACGCACCATACGAGTATGGCACTTGCGCCTGTCCATATTTTTCGTTGCGGAAAGGATATAAACCAAATTTTGCAGAATAATTTTCCAAAACAGGCTTTAAAGCATCCATATTGGGTGTAAATTGCACTCTTGCAGTTGGATAAACAAAATTGTCAATAGGCACTATTTGCCCTGTAACGGGCATGATGGCATTTACTGTATAAACATCATAGTTAGAAACTGCAAACGAAATCAAATAATAAGCAATAGCATAATTACTTTCATACTCATAACGTACCTTTCCTGAAGGCAAAGCAACCGTATTCATTAGTTTTCCTTGTGTAGCAACTTTGTTAGTAGCATCTGTGGTAATGTACATTTTTAAAGTTTCTGCTTTATCTTCCAAAATCTGTTTCACAGGCATCCAGTCAGAGTTTCCATAAGGCTCTGACATAGTGTAAGCCACTTCATTACCCCAAGTGGCGGAAGTACGCAACCAAAAACCTCTATCTTGGTCATTGGGATCAACAGGCGCATTACCAGAATAATTGACTACCGCCTCAAAAATGGCATTATTAGCAAGTGGCGCATTCAAAGAAATACTTCTCTCTTCTCCGTTATTGGTGATATTTGTATAAGTATCTGTTCCAATAACAATGGAACTCACCGTAAAATTTGGGTGCAATTCAAAAGCAAAAGTATTAAAATTAGTGTTTTGAACTTTTGCTGTAAACTTCACATTTCCAGAAATAAAAGCACTATTACGTTCCAAATTAAGGTTTAGGTGATATTGTTGTACATCATAATTGAGCATCAAAGCATAAAAAGCCTGTGAAATAGTGCGCTCATTAGCATTTCCGCTAGCACCTACGCTGGCGTTTGCCTGTGCGTGGCGTATGTGTGTGTGATGACGAGCGCAGGAAAAAGGCTTGCTGTCGTCTGTGAAAACATCTTTTGCAGCATTTGGGGCTATTTTTTGAGCAAAAATATTATTAGAAATAAGCAGAAGACAAGCAAACAAAGAAATTTTTAATAGATTTTTCATTAAGATTTTACTAGATTTTGTTAAGTGTGGTATAATTTAAGATTGATTTTAATTTTGATGCGCCAATATACGCTTTTTCTTAGATTTTTTTGGAGAAAATGAAGAAAAAATGTATAAAATAATCAAAAAAATTACAGAAAAATCCCAACTAAACTTTACTTTTTGAGAAGTTTTTCTAATGATTTTTCCAAAATACTTTCTGAAATAGTGCAATAAGTATCAAAATTCTCCCCATTATCATCTCCTCTTTTCCAGTCTAATTGAACTAAAAACGTCTTTTTGTAATAATAAATAGCATTTATTTGGGGTCCTGCATTAGACAAATAAGTATTCATTATATCTGTTTTAGTTTTTGGTTTTTCTTGTTGTGATGTAAATTTTTTTTCATATTCCAACAAAAAGTTGTCTAAATGTGCCACAATATTTTTTGTGTTTTCTTTTTTGCCATAAACCAACACAGAATCTTTGATAGTATTGTTATTTTTTTGAGAAGTTTTATCAGCATACAAATACAAATCACCCTTCCAGAGCTTTAATTGTAGCATTTCATAGCTTTTATTGGCTTTATTGTAAAGATTGATGTAAGCCCAATGATTTTCTTGCGTGCTTACTTTATTATCAGAAATATACTTAAAAACATTAAAAGTTGATTTGTACTTTCTTGAAATAATACTATTATCTTTTTCATTAGATGCCATTGTTCTATCTTCTGTCCAAAGTGTATCAGTGCGAATAATGCTACCATTAGCATTTCTAACGACAAATTCTTTGCATCTTTTATCAATATAGTAACTTCCTTGATTTATTATTGTACTTCTAAAATAGCAATATTGTCCATTTTCCAAAAATCCCAAAAACTCTGTGTTAGAGTCAAGGCTACTAGGAGGTGTTGCATTTGGCGTTGTACGTTGTGTAGTGCTTGACATTAAACCAAACATAAGTAATACATAAAAGAAGATTGTGATATTTTTCATTTGAAGATTGTTTAAATATAATTTCTGTAATAATACAAAAAATCTCTTAAAACTCCTTAAATTTACGTTTCTATTTCAGAAAATTGTATTTTGATTATTCAAATGAAACAAAAAAAAACATTCCAAGATAATTTTACTGACTTTATCTACAATACCAAAAAAGATGCCTATCGTGCCTTGCGTGTGATTAGTTTGCTGTGTTCTGTGCTTTGTTTAGGGATAATTATTTATATTTATGGTTTTCCGCTCAAAAAAGACCAAGTAAACCTAATGTTTGGGCTTTTAGAGTTGCTTTTATTTATTTTTGTCCTGAATTATGCTACTCGTGTGTTTTATACTTCTGGGCAAAAAGCATTCATAAAACGCACTTTTATAGAGTTTTGTATTGCCTCTGGAATTATTTTGAGTGGCATTTTGTCGTTTATGTTTGATTTTCATAGTTTGCATACGCTAGGTTCTTACTTTGGTTATCAAAGCAGGTCTTTTTACGAAGTGTTTGTAACCATAGTAATAATGTTTTTGGTACTTTTTGAGGTTTCTAAGGCGACATTTATCTTCAATATTATTAGTTTGAAGCCGACAACCACATTTTTAGTAAGTTTTGTAGTACTTATTTTGGGTGGTGCTTTTGGGCTGATGCTTCCTGCAAGTACGACTATGAAAGGCAGTATGCCGTTTGTAGATGCACTTTTTGTGTCTGCGAGTGCTGCGTGTGTTACAGGGCTTTCTACGGTTGATCCTGCCACATATTTTACCTTCAAAGGACACTTAATTATTATGTTTTTGGCACAATTTGGCGGCATTGGAATTGTTACTTTTGCGACTTTTTTTAGTGTTTTGCTCAACCAAAATGTAGGTATAAAACACCAAAGTATGCTTCAAGATATGCTTAGTGGCACTTCTTTAAGTGATGCAAGAGGGCTTTTGCGTGGCGTTATTTTGCTTACTTTGGTAATAGAAATTATTGGTGCAATACTTATTTTTCTTTCGTGGGGAGATAGTGTGAAATTTACAGGGCTTGGGCAAAAAGTTTTCTATTCTATATTTCATTCTATATCAGCATTTTGCAATGCTGGTTTTGCTCTTTTTTCTAATAATCTCTACGAAAATGGCGTGAAAGATGCTTATATGTTGCATATTGTCATTGCTTTTCTGATTATTTTTGGTGGGATTGGCTTCAACACAATGCAGGAATTTTCTATCTCACGCCTGCGAGAACGCCTACACACGCCCTGGAAAGATTGGCAAACCGCCTCAAAAATTGTTATTTTTTCTACAATAGTGCTGATTACGGTGGGTATGATAGGTTTTTTCTTATTAGAAAAAGAAAACACTATCAAACAACTTAATCTTATGGAAAAACTAATTACCTCGTTTTTTCAGTCCGTTACTACTCGTACCGC
The DNA here is from genome assembly GCA_043772375.1 of Raineyaceae bacterium. Classification (GTDB taxonomy): domain Bacteria; phylum Bacteroidota; class Bacteroidia; order Cytophagales; family Thermonemataceae; genus JANYGM01. The sequence continues at coordinate 10,092 of JAYVGJ010000376.1, forward strand.
AGGTTTTAATACTGTGGATATGAGCAAATTAGCTAATCCAACCTTGCTTTTGATGATTTTCTTGATGTTTGTGGGCGCAAGTCCGCTTTCTACTGGCGGTGGCGTGAAAACTACAACTACTTATATTTTGATTGCATCAACTATTGCTAATATCAGAGGCAAAAAACACGTTACGGTGGGCAGGCGTTCTATTGACGACACGACCGTTTCCAAAGCTAGTGCGGTATTTGCTATTGCCGTTTTTTATAACCTTTTAGCTACTTTTGTTCTCACTATTTTAGAGCCTAATATGCTTGTCATTCAGTTGGCTTTTGAACAAACGTCTGCTTTTGCAACTGTTGGTCTTAGCACAGGAATAACCCCACAACTCTCCACAGCAAGCAAATATTTGCTGATTACTTCTATGTATTTGGGACGAGTGGGGACGGTTACGCTTGCGCTTGCCCTAAGCACACGTGTACTTAGCAACGCTTATGAATATCCAAAAGATAACGTGATGGTAGGATAAATAATCAATATTTATTATTCTTAACAATTTTATAATATTGTAGTTGTTAGCATATTCAAAAGAAAATACTTACTTTTGTCAAAGTTTTCAAAATTAGATTTTTTAAGGATATTCTTAATGGTATTTTAAACTATAATTTTTAACAATTTTATGATTAATAACTACAAAATTGCAAGATTTGCGACGCTTCTGCTCGTATTTTTTGCATTTCTCACACAAAGCGCAAAAGCGCAATTAGAGCCTTTTGCACAAGCATCTGGTTTTATTTCTGGTACAAATGGCTGGGTAGCTCACGGAGGAACAGGTACATCTCCTCTTTTTACGCAACAAATTTCTATTGTGGCTGGTAGCTTGGCTTATACAGGACTTTCCACACCAACAGGAAACAAAATAACTACAGTTGCAGGTAATACTGAAGATATTAACAGACCTTTAACGGCGGCTATTACAAATACTGCTTATTACTCTGCAATTATCAATGTGCCAAACACAATAGGACTTAATAATACTGCTACTGGAGATTATTCTCTCTCTTTGGGTGGAACTGCTGGTGTTTCTGTAACTGCCCTTACAGCTAGGGTTTTCTTACGTGTGGGGGGTGCACCAAATACATTTAATATTGGTATCTTAAATAATTCTGGTGGTATTCCCGCTCCTTCTTATGTAGGAACACCGACAGCAACTGATTATCCAGTTGGTACAACACTTTTTATAGTTGTTAAATATGACAGAACAACACCCGCAAGCGGTACGGCTAGTATTTGGGTAAATCCCGCAACTGGTCTTGCCACAGAGCCTACACCTAACGCAACAAATACAACTGGTACTGGTGCTTCTCCTGCATCTCTTGCAAGTATTTGTATTCGTCAAGGTGGTACTGTTACGATAGGAACAGGCACAACAGAAATAGACGAAATTCGTGGAGGTACAGATTGGGCTTCTGTAACGCCTGCAAGTGCAGCATCAGCACCAACTATTGCTATCACGCAAGGCGCAACCGCAATACCAACCGCAAACTCTCCTGCTTTTGCTATGGGAAGTGTAGCACTAAGTACCAATTTAGATGTTACTTTTACTATCACAAATGCTGGTACTGCTCCTCTTACACTTGCAACGCCAATAGCTATTACAGGAACTGGCTATAGTATTTTTACTCAACCAACTTCACCCGTAGCAAACGGCGCAGGAAATACTACAACTTTTGTAGTAAGATTTAATAGTGCTACTGCCGTTACAAATGCGCTAGGAACAGTAACTATTGCTAACAATGCTGGTGCTGATTATGTAGTTAATCTTTCTGCTAATGCAACCGCACCTGCTGCACCAACTATTGCTATCACGCAAAGCGCAACCGCAATACCAACAGCAAACTCTCCTGCTTTTGCTATGGGAAGTGTAGCACTAAGTACTAATTTAGATGTTACTTTTACAATTACTAATGCTGGTACTGCTCCGCTTACACTTACAACGCCAATAGCTATTACAGGAACTGGTTTTAGTATTCTTACTCAACCAACTTCACCAGTAGCAAATGGCGCAGGAAATACTACAACTTTTGTAGTAAGATTTAATAGTGCTACTGCCGTTACAAATGCGTTAGGAACAGTAACAATTACTAATAATGCTAATACAAGT
>JAYVGJ010000377.1:0-9279 GCA_043772375.1 Raineyaceae bacterium
GGATTTGAGTGGAACGCCTGATTTTATGTTTACTCATCTCAAAAAAGAACAATATGAAGTAATGTCTTATCCTATTATCACGACAGTAGAGGCAAAAGCAGAAAATTTTGTAGAGGGTTGGGCGCAATGTATTACGCAAATGCTTGCTTGTCAGAAACTTAACACAAAACCAAATGTAGTTATTTTTGGGATTGTTACGACTGGCAAACAGTGGGAATTTGCTAAATTAGAAGGAAATATCGTTACAAAAAACATTGTCGGTTGTGATATTTACGGTTTACCAAAACTACTCGCTATGTTGGATTACTTGTTGGGTGAAGCTAAAAAGCAGCTATAAAATTTTATTTATTTAAAACAGTCTGAATATTTTTCAGACTGTTTTTTTTGTGTTAGAAATTTGTACTATATTTGTGTAAAATAATTATTTTATGGAAATACTAACATTAGAACAAATCAAAACAGAGTATCCTGATGAATGGGTACTTCTTGGAAATCCTGAAATTGTGGGTGCTAGTGTGCTTGCGGGTACAGTTGTTTTTCATAGTAAAGATAAAAGAGAAATAGCTTACAGTAATATTGATTGGCGTAAGCATTTTGATAATGCTATTACCATTTTTACAGGTTTGCATACTACAAAACGTAAATTTTGGCTATGAAATATTCTTTTGAATTTTTTCAAAAATAGAAAAATTTGCATAGATTTTGTTACATTTGAAATTACAATTACTTAGCAATACAATAATCAAAACTAATCACAAACCAATTTAATTCAAAACCAGTATGAAAAATAACATTCCTAGCATTGCTATCAGCATTGCCATCATCATTACGGCACTTATTTTGGGTCGTGCTTTGCAAAACCGCAACAAAAAAACAACAGATAATTTGAGCGTTACAGGTGGTTCTGCTCGTGATTTTGTGTCTGATTTGATTGTCTGGAACGCAAGTTTTTCAAGGAAAAATTTGGAACTCAAAGATGCCTACAAAGCGTTAGAAGAAGATAAGACACGCATAAAATCATATCTTGTGGAGAAAGGCGTACCAGAAACATCTATCATTTTTTCTGCCGTTTCTACGCAAAAAGATTTCCAAGATGTTACTAATGACGAAGGTAGGAGAATTAGTAGCCGTTTTGTGGGTTACATTTTGCAACAAAATGTGAGTGTAGAGTCAAAAGAAGTGGATAAAGTTGAAATAATTTCTCGTCAGATTACAGAACTTATCAACAGCGGAATTGAGCTAACTTCAACAATGCCACAGTATTTTTATACACAACTTGCCTCATTAAAAATCCAAATGCTGGAAGAAGCCTCAAAAGATGCCAAATTGCGTGCAGAAAAAATCTCTTCAAATGCAGGCGGAGATTTGGGGAAACTTCAAAACTCGCAAATGGGTATTTTCCAAATAACAGCACAAAATTCATCAGAAGGCTACAGTTATGGCGGTGCTTTCAATACAGATTCTAAGAAAAAAACGGCAACAATCACCGTAAAACTACAATATCAACTTGATTAAATTATGAATTGTGAGTTATGAATTATGAGTTGTTTTAATCATAAATAATGTATTTAACTCACAATTCATAACTCATAACTCACAACTCAAAAAGATGGTTTCAACGAAATTACAGAGTAAAAAACTGGGAAGTTATCCTTATTTTAGTGTTGTTTTGAGCATTACTATTGCACTTTTTGTGATAGGAATTTTTAGTGTGTTGATGCTTGTCGCAAGGCAATTTAGTCAAGTCATTAAAGAAAATCTAGAAATTCAAATAATGCTTAATAATGGCTTAAATGATGCACAAAGACCGCAATTAGAGCAAATTCTGCTTCAAAAACCTTATATCCAAGAAGGCAAATTACGTTTTATTAGCAAAGAAGATGCTGCCAAAGAACTTGTTGGGCAACTAGAAGGAGAGAACTTTATGGAACTTTTGGGCACAAATCCGCTCAAAAATCAGTATATAATCAACATAAAATCAGAATTTTATGAAAAAAACAAACTTGCTGAAATAGAGAAAGACCTCCGCAAAATGCCTAATATTGATGACGTTTCTTATGCAAAAACGAGTATCACACAAACAAATAATAATATTGCAACTATAAGTTTTGTTTTGTTCACTTTTGCGCTCATTATGCTTATTGTAGTGGTAATTTTGATACATAATACTATTCGTTTGGCACTCTTTTCACAACGTCTTATTATACGTAGTATGCAACTCGTGGGCGCAACGGCAAGTTTTGTGCGTGCGCCTTTCCTGCATACAGCAGCATTACAAGGCATTTTTAGCGGACTTTTAGCAAGTGGTTTGCTTTTTGCTATTCTCACTTATCTCCAAAAAGAAGTAGCAGAACTTAGTACGCTTATTCATTTGCCAAGCTTATTTATTATTTTTGCGGCTTTGGTGGTTTTAGGGCTGATTATTAGCGTTTTTAGCTCCTATAGAGCTGTAAGCCACTATTTAGGAATGTCTTTAGATGACCTATATTGATGTGTGATATGTGGTGTGTGATATATGATGTAAATACATTGTTTGTCGTTAAAAAACACATCATATACACACATCACACATCATATATCACACATCACATATCAAAAAAATGCGTATTCTTACAGGTATTCAAAGTTCAGGGAAACCACATTTGGGCAATATTTTAGGAGCTATTGCGCCTGCTATCCAGATGTCTGTTGTGCCTGAAAATGAATCTTTTTTCTTTATTGCGGATTTTCATTCGCTTACTACTATCAAAGATGCGCAAGAGCGTATCCAAAATGTACGTTCTGTTGCGGCTGCGTGGCTTGCCTGCGGTTTTGATGTAGAAAAAAATTATTTCTACCGCCAATCTCGTATTCCAGAGGTTTGTGAACTAACGTGGTTTTTGAACTGTTTTACGCCTTTTCCTACACTTGCCAACGCCCATTCTTTTAAAGATAAATCAGAAAATTTAGCTGACGTAAATGCAGGGCTTTTTGATTATCCTGTGCTTATGGCGGCAGATATTTTGCTTTATGATGCCCAAATTGTGCCTGTTGGTAAAGACCAAGTCCAACATTTAGAAATCACACGAGATATAGCTGAAAAAGTCAATTATCATTATCAAAAAGAGATTTTTGTTGTGCCAAATGTACGCATAGATGAAAGCGTAATGACCATTCCTGGCATAGACGGAAGAAAAATGAGTAAATCTTATAAAAATACAATTGATATTTTTGTTTCTGAAAAAGAACTGAAGAAACAAATAATGAGTATCGTAACGGATAGTACGCCCTTAGAAGCTCCCAAAGACCCAAATACTTGTAATGCTTTCAAAATTTATTCTCTTATTGCAGGTGCCACCCAAATAGAACAAATGCGTCAGAACTATTTAGGAGGTAATTATGGGTATGGTCATATCAAAACCGCTATTTTTGAGATAATCTTGGAAAAGTACAATAAAGAACGAACTTTGTATAATGCTTATATGGCTAATCCTTCGGAATTAGACAGTATTTTAGCCATTGGTGAAACAAAAGCTAAAAAAATAGCACAAACAACACTCTCACGTGTACGTGAGGTGCTAGGATTTTAGGTAATTGTCAATAAAATATCTTCAAAACTTAGTCAATGATAACAAAAATCATCATCAATAATTTTAAGAAACTGGAAAATATAGCATTTTCAGTTTCACAATCTTTGGTGATTATTGGACCTAATAATTCTGGGAAATCAACTATTTTTCAAGCCTTATGTTTGTGGGAAATTGGCGTTACAAATTATTTGGTAGCTCTCACAAAAAACGACTTAGATAGGCGTGGTTTTACAGTTATCAATAGAAAAGATTTGCTAAATAGTCCTATTTCTGATGCTCGTTTTTTATGGAAAAATAAAAAAGTAACTACATCTTCCAAAGATAAAAAAACACAACACGTCAAGTTAGAAGTAGAAATTCAAGGGCAAAATGATGGCACTAAATGGCATTGTAAAGTAGAATTTACGTTTACAAATGCGGAATCTTTCACTTGTCGGATAGTTTCTGGGAAAGATGAAATTAAGAAATTATACGAAAAGCAGCAAGGCGTTCATTTTGGATTTTTGCAACCAATGTCAGGTATTTCTTCTGTAGAGGATAAACTACAACAAGGCGCAATAGATAGGCGACTTGGTGAAGGCAAAACAGCAGAGGTATTGCGAAATATTTGTTATGAAGTGCTTTATCCAGAAATCAATAAAACAAATTCTGAAAAGAATTGGGAAAAACTTTGTGATGCCATTAAATCTATGTTTGGTGCGGATTTGCAACAACCTGAATTTATTAAAGTCAATGGTACAATCCAACTAGAATATATTGAAAATGGCATTCGCTACGATATTTCGTCTGGTGGGCGTGGTTTCCAACAGATGCTTCTGCTTCTTGCTTATATGTTTGCCTCACCTAACACTATTTTGCTCCTTGATGAGCCTGACGCACATTTGGAGGTCATAAGACAGCGACAAGCTTTCCAACTCATCAATCAATTATCTAGTGAAAATAATACACAAATTATCATAGTTTCTCATTCAGAAGTGGTTTTAGATGAAGCAGCAAGTGGTGCATCAAAAGTGATAGCACTTGTGGAAAATCAAGCAATAGAACTCAATAAAACTACTAATAATCAAGAAATACGTTATATTAGGAAAGCTCTTACAGAAATTGGCTGGGAAAATTATTATTTGGCAAATCAGAAAAAGTACGTTTTATATTTGGAAGGCTCAACTGACTTGCAAATGCTACAACAATTTGCCGTTAAACTAGCACATAAAGTAGCACCTTTATTAGCCTTTGCAAATGTTCAATATACGAGTAATAATGTGCCTAATACCGCAGTACAGAACTTTATGGCACTAAAAGCGTTTTTCCCAGATTTGAAAGGTTTGGCACTTTTTGATAGAATTGATAAAAATACAGACGAAATAAAAACGCTTAAAGTCATCTGTTGGAAACGCAGGGAACTAGAAAATTATTTTGCTTCACCTGCGCTACTTTTGAAGTTTGCTACACAACTTCATCAGCAACATACGCATCTAAAACCAAATTTTTTGGTAGAAAGTATGCAAAATACTATCAATGAATATACTTTGCCTGCATATCTGAAAAATTTGGAAAATACGTGGTGGAAAGATGCTAAATTAAGTGATGATTGGCTTGATTTAATTTTCCCTGAGTTTTATAAACAACTTGACTTGCCACAAGATTACTATAAAAGAGATTATTATCAGCTGATTAGCTTGCTTTCTGCAGATAAAATTGATGAAGAAATAATTGAGAAATTAAATCTTATATACGAAGTGATAAAATAAATTAGCAGAAATCAGCAAAATAAATGCAAATAGAAGAAGTTACAAATCTCACACAAGAGAAGGTTTTTTTTGACCTTCCACAAAAAATGTACGCCAAAACCCCCCAATGGGTGCGCCCAATGGACAACGAAATACAAGGTATTTTTGATAAAAAAGCTAATCCTGCTTTCAAAAGTGGCGAATGTACTCGTTTTTTATTGCGTAAAGATAGCACTCCAAACAGCGAAATTATTGGTCGTGTAGCAGTTTTTGTGAGTGAAAAGACTAAAAATAAAAATAATGACCAGCCGACAGGCGGAATGGGCTTTTTTGAATGTATCAATGATGAAAAGGCTGCTTTTATGTTGTTTGATGCCTGCAAAAAATGGCTCATAGAACGTAATTGCGAGGCAATGGACGGAAATATCAACTTTGGAGGACGTGATAAATTCTGGGGACTTTTGGTAGAAGGTTTTGATAGAGAAGCTAATTATCAGCAAAATTATAACTTTCCTTATTATCAGCAGTTTTTTGAAAATTACGGTTTTCAGGTTTATTTTAATCAATATACCTATTTTAGAAAGGTTTATGGTTTGAGTCAGGTCGTTCACGACAAAGCTAATAGGATTTTTGAAGATAAAAACTATACTTTTGAAAATATTAGCCTAAAAAATCTACCAAAATATGCGGAAGATTTTAGGACAATTTATAATAATAGTTTTGCGCTGGCAGAAGGACTAAATCCAATGACAAAGCTAGAAGCAGATAAAATAATGAAAAAAATGAAGCCTATTATTGATGAAAGGCTGATTACTTTTGGCTATCATTTGGGTGTTCCTGTGGCTTTTGGCGTGTTTTTGCCAGAACTTAACCAGATTTTCAAATATCTCAATGGAAAATTAGATTGGATGGGAAAGCTAAAATTTGTTTACTATCGTTTCAGAAAAGTATGCAAACGTGTGCTTGGTGTGGCGTTTGGTGTGGCAAAATCTCATCACGGAAAAGGCTTAGATGCGGCACTTTCTGTATGTTTGGAAAGAGAAACACAAAAACCTAATTTTCCTTATACTGACCTAGAACTCAACTGGATAGGTGATTTTAATCCGCCAATGATAAAGCTAATGCAAAATCTGGAGTTTACTATTTGCAAAAAACATATCACTTACCGCAAACTTTTTGACGAAAATAAGGTTTTCGTTAGGCACGCTATCAGAAGTTATAGCTAAATAGTTGTGAGTTTTCAGTTGTGAGTTGTGTGTTAAAATACAACGTACAATGTTTTTAACTTACAACTCATAACTCACAACTTACCATTCACAACTCAAAATAATGATACAAATTTTAGTCGGTACAAACCGACAAAACTCACTTTCTGAAGAAATAGCTAAGTATTATCAACAACTTTTGCTACAAAAAAATCAAGAAAGTAATATTGTTTCTCTCAAAAATCTTCCTGAAGATTTTACTGCTTCTGCTTTGTATGGAAACATGGGAAAAAATACTGCTTTTAATGTTTTACGAGATGAAATAGCAAATGCCACTAAAATAGTGGTGATTGTCCCAGAATATAATGGCTCATTTCCTGGTGTTTTGAAGGCTTTTATTGATGGTTTGCCCTTTCCTGCCGCACTTTCAGACAAAAAAATTGCTCTCGTGGGCTTGTCTGCGGGCGTGCAAGGTGGCGCACTTGCCCTTAGCCATTTGGGGGATATTTTTGCCTATCTCAATGCTAACGTGTTGGGTACACGAGTAAAACTCATTCAAATACAGAAATTTTATAAGGACAATGTCGTAACGAATGAAATGTATAACCAGCTTTTGAACGAACAAATAGACAAATTTATAGCATTTTAAGGAATTGTGAATTGTAAATTGAGAATGAATACAAATACACAAAATATCCTAAAAAATAATTCAGAATATACTAAAAAAATAAAAGTCTGTAATATTGCAGACTTTCGTTTTTTTTAGTATATTTGATTTTACTTGTTGTTTTGTATTCATTCACAATTCACAATTAAAGATTTATAATTAAAAAAATACTTATCCTTTGAACTACCTATTTTTATGAAAAAAATTCTTGTGCCTACTGATTTCTCGCCACAAGCAACTGCAGCCCTTAATTTTGCAGTACAAATTGCACGCAAACAAAATGCGGAAGTATTACTTTACCACGTGGTGGAGTCTTACCTGACAACTGTTCACTACATGTCGGGGATAGTAGAAACGTCCCAACCTGCAGAAGAAACTGCTTTTATGTTGGCTCTTGGTCTTCAAGCAAAACAAAAATTGGCAACGGTGGCTGCTGATGAAAAGTATGCAGGCGTGAAAATTACTTGCTATATTCAAGAAGGCAATTTTTATAAAAATATTGCTGAAAAGATTGCAGATAAAGAAGTTGATTTGATTGTAATGGGTTCTCACGGCACAAATGCAGAGCATTATGCAGGTAGCAACGCTGATAAAGTAGTGCGTTTTGCGCATTGTCCTGTCATTACGGTAAAATCTGAAGTGAATTTGGAAGACATCAAACACGTTGTCTTTGCAACAAGTTTGGAAGAGGAAAATGACAAAGTAGGCGGATATTTGGCTGATTTTGTGGCTGTTGTTGGTGCAAAATTACATATTTTGCGCATCAACCACCCAGGTCACGTAATGCCGCAGAGAGAAGTATATACCAAAGGAAAAGTAATGGCAGACAGAAATTACCTGAAAGACTACGAAATCAATACGTATGCAGATAGCGGCATTGAAGACGGCATTTTACACTTTGCAGAAGACAACCATATTGAAATGATTATGCTTGGAACGCATAGCAGAAGCGGTATTAGCAGGATTTTGCATAGAGGCGGAAGCGTGGCAGAAGGACTTGTGACGCACTCTAGTATGCTTGTGTGGACTTGTTCACTCACAAATGCAAAATAAAAAACTTGTATCACATCAAAAAAGCAAACCTAAAACGTATATTTATTGCGTTCTATGTTTGCTTTTTTGCTTAATTCCGCTTAAAAAATCAAGAAAATGCAATATAATATCAATAACAAATCTCACCAAAAAGAACTAAAAATCATTCTTAATGAACTTGTTGATACCTATAATCAGCCTAATTTCATTGAAAACGACCCTGTTTCTATTCCGCATCTTTTTACCAAAAAACAAGATATTGAAATAATGGGTTTTTGGGCGGCTATGTTGGCGTGGGGGCAACGCAAAACTATCATCAATAAATCAAAAGAACTTATTACTTTGATGGATAATGCGCCATACGACTTTATCAAAAATCATCAAGAAAATGACCTCAAACGCTTTTTAAACTTCAAACACCGCACTTTTAATGCGACTGATACGCTTTATTTTTTAGACTTTTTTAAGCGTTTTTATGCTGAAAATGAAAGTTTAGAAATAGCTTTCTCAAAACATCTTTCTCCAAAAGATACAACAATAGAAAATGCTTTGATTGGGTTTCATAATACTTTTTTTGATGATGCAAGTAATGATGAAAATGAAGTATTAAGCGTGCCTACACGTACACGCAAGCACGTAGGAACACCACTAAGAAAGTCTGCTTGTAAGAAAATTTGTATGTTTTTGCGTTGGATGGTGCGCAAAGATGATAAAAAAGTAGATTTTGGGATTTGGCAAAATATCAGTCCTGCGCAACTTATTTGCCCTTGTGATGTTCACGTAGATAGGCAAGCACGCAAGTTGGGGCTTATCACACGCCCACAAACAGACTGGAAAACCGCCCTAGAACTGACTAAAAACTTAAAAATATTTGACTCAAACGACCCTGTGAAGTATGATTTTGCGCTTTTTGGTTTGGGCGTGAATTTTAGTGAGTAGTGTTTTAGTGTTTATTAGAGTTTATGAATAATTCCATTTTAAACCACCCCTAACCCCCAGTAATGTTAATTTCTGATTAATATTGTTCTCCAAGTGGAAATAATACATTGCTCTATGTTCCGTAGGTACGACCTACGGCT
>JAYVGJ010000378.1:0-3353 GCA_043772375.1 Raineyaceae bacterium
TAGTGTGAGCCAAGGAAAACCTAAAAACCAATGATGATGCAAATACTCCACTATAAGCCACAAAGGCAACAATAAACCCACAACAGGAATAAAAGAAAAACGTTTTTTAAGCCACAAAACCATCCAAATAGGCACACACATACTTAGTGCGTTGACAAAAAAACTCTCTAAGCCTTTTACCATATTCATCTCACAAAGCCAAAAAACAACAATAATATTCCAAAACAGAATAAAAATATAAGCAAGTATTTCTTTGTGTTGCCGTTCTTTTTCCAACAAATAAAAAAATGGTACAAAAGTCACAAATATAAATACTGGTGCGAGATGCCACGCCAATACCTGAAAAATAACCCAAAAAAGAAGAAGTTTAAATATTGCCATAAAAAAATAAACACAGAATAGATGCCTAGACTGTGTTTATAAAATGAGGATTTTAGAAAAAAATTATTTGATGATACCCATTGCATCTACAAGTGTATAACCGTACAAGGAGTAAGTTTTTAGAGAATTTTCAGGCTGAAAAATTTCAAAACCAGCACGCCCAACAGTCATTTTAATACGTCCTCCTTTTGGGAGTCCATCTATATCACTCTGTTTTAGAGTATAAGTACCTGTATCACTGTTTCCAACAGCTTTACTTATGCGTTTTGGATATGCTTCTTTTGTTGAAGGGCTATGAAATGGGTCATAAGCAAAAATAAAGACAACACCTTTTACGTTATTTATGTCTTTATTCCAATTTATAACTGTACCAGCACGCAAATCTAAATTATCTAATTGCTCACTATTCACACTCAAATTTAATGATTTAGGAATGTACAAACTTTTAGCACGTACAATACCTCCTGCATCAGTAAAATTAAAACTTGCATTTGTACCATAAACACTTTTCAATCCCAAATAATCATTATTAATAAGTCCATTAACAGCATTAGCATCTAATGAAAGATTAAAACCACCAATACTTGCACTTTGTAATACATCATTAGCACTTTTAGTAGCAGCGTTAGCAGTCAAAGATTTATCATCTTGACTTTGGGTAGGTAGTGTTGCGTACGTTCCAATGCTCATATATGCGTCAGTACGCTGGTGAATGAAGTTATAATGGTTTAGAAGAATGTCCACAGTCCTTTCAGATGATGCACTTTCAGCAGAAGTTGCAGGCTCAACATTTTTCTGACAAGATTCTAATAATAGAACTGTAGAAAATAGGAACAAAAATATTTTTGATTTCATTATCTTATTGATTTAAAAATTATTGATTTAAAAGTGACTTTTATTATTAGCACGCAATAGTTGAAATATACCTTAAAATTAGGCTGATATTTGGTACGGGGCTATTAAAAGGCTTATTAGCACTGAATTGAGAACGTCTTTGCGTTGAACTTGCATTACATCTAGTACAAGACTCGTAGTAGTCTACTACCACGCTGTATGCAAGATTTTTTGGAACATTTATTTTCAAAGAACTTGCTGGGTTTATCCAATCAGTCGTCTCTGAAAATATTGATCCATCAGGGCAGTCAGCAGTAACAGTTACTCTACAAACGTACTGATTTGTAGCACTAAACAAGGTAGAGCCAAAATTCATAAGAGGGTCAGCTCCAAGTACTGGGATATACGAACACTCAAAATAACTTGGCTGTCTGTTTGGAACAGCAGATATTGACGGAAAAGATATTTGCAAGGTTGCTGGGACAGTTTCTTTACAATCAGGACCACTTGGGCCATTCTTGTCATCATCTTTACCACTACCTCCCAAGAAGATAATGCCACACATTACGCATACAACTAAGAATTTTGGCAAATATCTTAGTCTTTTTAGATTTACTTTTTGCATCATAGGTATTTTTTTAAAAGGTGAAACTTTATAAAGCTTTTTACTTTATGAATACAAAAATACAAAAATACAAAAATACAAACAAGCATTTGAGCATTTATTTTTTATAATAATTTAAAAATATTATTATTTTAAGATTAAATTGCATTTTTATTAGACAAATACTAACTATTACTAAGGTATGTTATAAATTCTATTTAAAAATAACATAAAAAAAGGTTTTGAGAAGTTTTGATTTTTCTTGTATCTTTGCTATAAATAAACCCTATAAAAAAATATGATTATGACTGTTCCAAAAACTCATTATGTTGTTGATAATCAAGGAGAAAAAATATTTGTGCAACTTAACCTACAAGATTGGGAAAACTTTGTAGGAGAATTCCAGCGCATAGAAAATTTATTATCTTTCAAAAATAAGCTGAAAAATGCTTTTCGTGAGGTGCGCCAAATACAAAAAGGAGAAAAAAAAGCCACCACTTTAAACGACTTTTTGAATGAATTGTAAAATTATTCTTATTGATGATTTCAAACGAGATGCAAAAAACTATTGAAAAAATTTGTTTCTCTCAAAGATGAATTATTTGCCTTAGAAACGCAATTATTGGAAAACCCTAGAATGGGAACGCTTATTCATCAAAATATCTATAAAATCCGTTTGGCAGTCAAAAGCAAAGGAAAAGGTAAAAGTGGTGGTTTACGAGTGATTAGCTACGTTGTTGAGGTACAAATACAAGTAGAAGAAAACATAAAAGAGCAAGAAATAAGTATCTTTTTACTAACAATTTATGATAAATCTGAAATGGAAAATATACCTAATAAAATTTTGCAAAACCTTATAGATGAAGTAAATAACGAATTAGATAACGAAAATAATTAACTCAAAAAGGTTTTGAGAAGTTTTAATTTTTCTTGTATCCTTGCGAAAAACAAACTCAAATTTTATGCTAATAAAAGCAAATCCCAAGATAGATTTAGTTTTTAAAAAACTGTTTGGAACAGAAGACAACAAAGATATTCTGATGTCTTTGGTAAATGCTATTTTGCCCCTCACACAACAAATAGTAACTTTAGAACTCAAAAATCCTTATAATTTAGCTGATTATACAGATGGGAAATTAACCATTTTAGACATCAAAGCGCAAGATGAAAAAGGCATTCAATATGATATTGAGATGCAAATAAGAGGGTATGATTTTTATGGAAAGCGTACTTTGTATTATTGGGCTAAGATTTTTGGTGCACAATTAGACCATATTCCAGAGTTTCAAAAACTCACTTCTTTGGTAGATAATAGCTATTCAGAGCTTAAAAAGTGTAGGTTCTACTAAGATTTATACGGACAAGTTTTTAAGTCCCAGCGGGACGGCATATTTATAGAAAAACAAAACACGAAAAATGTATTCAGCCCCAGCGGGGCGGCATATTTATTATTCGCTATAAATATCTCGCCCCGCTGGGGCTGAATACAAAACAACAATTTAAGAAAATCAGGTTTCCGTATAAATCTTAGTAG
>JAYVGJ010000379.1:0-4430 GCA_043772375.1 Raineyaceae bacterium
CAAATGCTTTTAGCTCACTTTTGGTATAAACCGTTCCTGTCGGATTGCTAGGAGAGGAGTACATAATTGCCTTTGTTTTGGGCGTAATAGCGGCTTTTAGCTGTTCTGGCGTGATTTTAAAACCATTTTTAATATCTCCATTTACTATAACTGCTTTACCTTCAGCAAGTTGTATCATAGGAATATAGCTCACCCAATAAGGCGCAAGCACAATTACCTCATCATTAGGATTGACAATAGAAAGCACGACATTGATAAGAGATTGTTTTGCGCCTGTAGAAACTACAATATTTTCAGCTTTCCAGTTCAAACCGTTATCTCTGCTAAGTTTTTGTGCAATAGCCTCACGAAGTTCTGCGTATGCAGCAACAGGCGTGTAAAACGTAAAATTGTCATCAATGGCTTTTTTTGCAGCTTCTTTTATGTGTGCAGGTGTAAAAAAATCTGGCTCTCCCAAACTTAATTTAATGACATCAACACCTTTTGCAGCCAATGCACGTGCTTTTGCTGCCATTTCTAGCGTTTGAGATTCTTCTAAATTGATTATTCTTTCTGAAAGGACTTTCTGCATAAACGTAGGTATATAAAATATTTTTAAATATTTGATTTTTAATAAGTGGTGCAAAGATACAAAAAAAGCATTTGAAAACAATTTGAAAATAAAAAACCTACAAATATTGATTATTTGCAAGTTTTTATTTATTGTTCCCCACGTGAAACGTGGGGAAACGGACAAACAATGTGTAGCGGTATGATTTTGTATTTCATTCACAATTTAAAATTCACAATTTAAAATTATTTTTTGGTTGCTGTTGCTTCAGAAAAGCGTTTTTCAGTCAAAAATTCACTATCATTAAGTGTATTGAGGAAGGCAATAATTTTAGTTTTTTCGTCTGCATCAAGCATAATTCCACGACTTCCATCAGTTTTTTTCAGCAAATTATCCAAATTAGCGTGATTAGCTACCCCACTTGCGTAGTGTTCCAAAACCTCTTCTAAGGTACGAAAACGCCCGTCGTGTGTGTAGGGCGCAGTAAAACCAATATTTCTAAGGCTTGGCACTTTGAATTTTAGTTTGTCATTTTCTTGCCCTGTAACCATAAAACGCCCTTCATCATTGATACGAGGATTTATGGGCAAACCATTACTTCTGTAGCTTTGGTCAGTAAAAAGGCTTCCAGAATGACAAGAGGCACATTTTGCCTGAAAGATTTGCATTCCTGCAAGTTCTGTTGCGCTCAAATTTCCGCCTGTTTCTTGTCTGATGTATTTATCATAACGAGAATTAGCGGACACCAACGCCACCATAAATTGGGAAAGTGCCTTATTAAAGGTCTGTGTGCTGATTTCTGTGCTACCAAAAGCCTTTTCAAACAAAGGCGGATATTTGGTGGTATTGCGCAATTTCGTCAAAACATTTCCTAATTTTTCGTCCATTTCCACAGGATTTTGGATAGGTGCAATAGAAAATAAATCAAGGTTATTCACGCCACCGTCCCAAAAAAAATCAAACTGAAAAGCCATATTTTGGAGAGATGGGGCATTTCTCGTGCCTAATTTGTCATCTATTCCGTGACTAAAATTATGTTCGTGGTGGGTAAAAGCTGCTGTTTGCTGATGACAAGTACCACAACTAATTGTCCCATCTCTTGAAAGTAGTCCATCAAAAAACAAAGCACGTCCCAACTTAAAAGCCTCTGGATTAAACTGATTATTAGTAAAATTATAGGCAAATGCAGGAAAATTAGCAGGTTTTACGAGTGTCATTGGTGCTTCTGATGCCACGACAGGCGCATCTGGCGTTTTTGTTTTGCAAGAAAACACTAAAAACAACATCAGAGATAAATAAACAAATTTATTCATATATATTCGTAAAGTTATATTTTTAAAATCAAAAAACACGACAAAACTAAAGGCTAGATTACTATTAAGGCAATGTATATTATTTATTCTGTAAATATATCAAAAATAAATATATCAAAAAAGTGTTTCTAACAAAAAAGCTAAAAAATGCTATTTTTATTAGAAAAAATAACTATATATTTTAGTAGTTTCAATATTTTTATAAATATTTCCATTTTTCTTGCTAAGTTGAGCAAAAAAATCTATTTTTACGCAAGTCCTAAACCAATCAAAACAATGAAAAAACTTTTTATTTTTTACTTTCTATGCTTTTTTTGCATAGAGATTTCTGCACAAAACAAATCAAAAAACACTCCAAAAACACCTGAAATATCTTGGATATTTGAAAAACAAGGTCTAGAGGAAGACAAGCCAGAAACAACTATTTATTTGGTTGTCAATGGTGAAAAAACACTAATAAAAAAGGCTACGTCTTACTTCAACGAACTTGAAAAACAAGTATTTACACAAACTCAATACCAAATACCAAAAAATGCGCTTAGTGCTTGTTCGGGCTATTGGGCTGGTCTGGGACATCATATTTGCGTGGTATCAGCAGGCAAAAACAGCAATATTTTAGAAGTAAAAGAAGGCTTTTTAGATGCAGAATCAGAAAAAGGTACGAAAGTTGCTTTTAAAACTATCAAAAAAATAACTTTTAAAAATAAATAAAATGTCAGCTAATTTAGCAAAAAACATCAACCATTATGGGCAACTTCTTTTGCTTGTATTGGCAAGTATTTGTTGTATATTAGGCGCAACACCTTTAATGGTGTTATCTATGTTTTTGATGTATTTTTTGCCTATTCTGGGCATCTGGCAGGTCATAGATTTTATTGCATTATGGGCAAAAAACGGTTATAAAAAGTGGTATAGTTTTTATATTGGCGCAATGCTTACTTTTGTATTGCTTGTTTTGTTGGGTTATATTTTTCACGAAGATAATAGGGTAGTTAATTTTGCTACTATGCTTGGGTTTGGCTGCTATAATATAGTGATAGCTTGGATTTACCTGCTTTATTGGCGTAAAAAATAGTATTTTTTGTATTTCTCTGTGCCTATGTGGTGATAAAACAAACTTTTTCTAATTCTTCCCAAAAATTAGGATA
Organism: Raineyaceae bacterium; assembly: GCA_043772375.1. GTDB lineage: Bacteria > Bacteroidota > Bacteroidia > Cytophagales > Thermonemataceae > JANYGM01. Next base: position 3,012 of record JAYVGJ010000379.1, read on the forward strand.
AGATTTTTTAACAACATTCGGATTTTCTATGCTGATATTATCCAAAACGAGTGCTAGAGGCGCAAAAGCCATTGCCATACGGTGGTCATCATAAGTATTAAAAGTAATATTTGAAAAATCTCCTTTAAAATCAATTATTGGTTTTACGTACCAATAATCATCTTCTTTGCACAACTTACAGCCAATTTTATTTATTTCGTTGTTAAGTGCTTCTATTCTGTTTGTTTCTTTGATAATTAGACTTTCTAAACCGCTCATTTTCAAAGTAATACGCTTGATAGCACACAATGCCACAATGGTTTGTGCCAAATCTGGGCAATCTGAAAAATCTATAAAAAGGTTGTCAGAAACCACCCCCAGCCCCTCCTTAGGAAGGAGGGGAGCTGAAAACTCCCCTCCTTGAAAGGAGGGGCTAGGGGTGGTTTTAATTTCTATGCTATTTTCAAAAAAAGTAGTTTCTACGCCAAACATTTGCATTATTTCCACTATTTTGCTATCTCCTTGCAAAGATGTTTCTTTTAAACCATTGATTATAAAGGTTTTATCAGGACACAAACTAGCCACCAAATACCAATAACTTGCTGCAGACCAATCATTTTCTATCCAAAAATCCCACATCTTATACTTTTGAGGTAAAATACTAATACTTTGTTCGTTAGTATTGTATGTACTTTGAATACCAAAGTGTTGCATTTGTGCCAAAGTCATCATTATATATGGTTTGGAACTTATTTTGCCTACTAAATTGATAGTCAAGCCATTAGGAAGTATGGGCGCAATCATCAGCAAAGCAGAAATAAACTGACTACTTACATCAGCAGAAAGCATAATTTGGTTAGTTTTTTGCTCAAAATGTTTGATTTTAATAGGAGGGAAGCCATCTTTTTGCAGGTATTCAATATCTGCGCCTAATTTTCTTAGGGCATCAACCAAAATACCAATAGGGCGTTCTTGCATACGTGGCGTACCTGTGAGCGTGGCATAAGTGCGTGTAGCCACACAAAAAGCGGTCAAAAAACGAAATGTAGTACCTGCATCTTGTGCATCAAGAATTAAATCTCCCCTACTTTCTAAGGTTAGCAACTTGCTAGGGTTGGGGTTGGTTTGATTTTCTCGTATTTTTTCTAGCAAATTTTGCATCACAACGGTATCATTGGCGGCAGAAATATTGCTTAAAATAGGTTTCAAAGCAATATTTTTATCATTTCCCTGAAAAAAAGAAAAAAGTGCTTGTAAAATAAGCACTCTGTTACTTTCACTCTTAGATGCAGGAAGTTTGATGTAAGAAATGGCAGGAATATCAGTTTTTTTGGTAAGTTTATACATCTAAATAGGAACAAAACCCTTAGGGTGTAATTTGGCTAAAGCTTTGAATTTCAAAAGGTTACACCCTAAGGGTTTATCCCACTAAATTAACAC
>JAYVGJ010000380.1:0-1684 GCA_043772375.1 Raineyaceae bacterium
ATTATAGCCAATGTTAAACTTCAAAATATTCCTGGAATACCTGAGAAACTAGCCACAGATAGCACTTTGTACGTTCCTGCTGTCCCACCTATTAACTACAGTATAAGTGATGTTAATTTTAAATTAGAAGATGGAACGGTTATTGCGTCAGGTACTGCGCAGTTGCCTGCTACAACGGGTTATCATACTTGTTATAGGCTCACTATTCCCACTATTGATGTAGGTACAAGAAGCATCAAAGAAACCTTTATTTATGCCTACTACGGAATAGGCGCAACTGCTAAAAAAATAGGTAAAATCAATATTTCAGCGTTTAAAAAACGAGAGGAAAAAGTGATTTTAGTGCCTGTTGCGGGTGCGCCTTTGCCTGATGCAAGTGGTATTCAAACGTATTTAAACAACATTTACAAGTCTGCTAATGTAGTTTTTACGGTAGAAACCAAGCCTAATTTTACTTTTGATTTGGGAACTGGTGCAAATGCAGGTTTGGAGCGTTCTGATGAAAGTATGTTTGGCAAGTATAGCTTAGAAATGCGTGCTTTAAAGTCTGCTTATATGGCTTTTGATGCTGCCTACAACAAAAAGGCAAGCTATATTTTTGTAGTGCCTTCTTTTACTGGAGGCGGTTTAGACGGTTTTATGGTGCGAGGGCGCAGTGTGGGTTTTGTAACACCTACCGCAGATATGCGTACCTACGCCCACGAGCTAGGACACGGGGTTTTTGGTTTAGAGCATACCTTCCCAGAAATACCCCAAACGCCTAATATTGACAATTTAATGGCTTACGGTACAGGCACGCACCTGACCCACGCCCAATGGAAAATAATGCACGCCAGAAAACCCGCTTATAGCTGGTTTGATAGTGAGGAAGATGGTGCGAATATGCGGTTATATGGTGGAAATCATTATTTTGACTATAATGGGAATTTTTTATTTAATGATTCTGGTGTTGATAATGAGATAAGGATTGTATTGCCATTTGATAATAATCCAAATTATTATCCCTATCGTTATCCTCCTTATTCATATCGTCCTAGTGGGTTAGTGTGGCAACCATTAAGTGGCTTAAGTTTTATAGAAGATAAGTTTTTCAACAAAGATGAAGAAACAAAAGTCGTACAAATTTTAGGAGCATATACAACAGCATACAGAATAACTAATTTAAACAAGATAATAGCTACATATAGCAAGGAAATTGATAAATCAATAATTTGTTATGCACAGAAAATAGATGCGTCTAGTAGCGGTTTTTATGACGAAACGACAGATAAGATTTGTGTTTCATTAGATTTTAGTTATTCAATTAGTAGTGAGATGTCAAACTATCAAAATATGATGAATATGATAGTTCACGAAAAGCGTCATAAAGACTCTCACAAAGGTAAAGGCAGTTTAGAATTAAGTGGGCAGGCGGCAGTGCTTCATTTAGAGGCATATGATACTCAAATACAGCACGAATCTTGGAAAAAAATATCTGATAGATATAAAGCTGTTAAAATTGCAAGTGTTGGGTATTATTTATTTAAAATAAATCACAGCGAAAGCTCTAATGACACATATCCCCTTTGGAATAATATAGCTCAAGAACGTAAATTATATTTTGAAAACTTGCTTGGCATAGTTTTTGAGCCTATTTTGTCATATAGAACTTGTGAATTACAATATATAAAATGGAAAAATAAAA
>JAYVGJ010000381.1:0-13576 GCA_043772375.1 Raineyaceae bacterium
TATAAAATTTATTTTTTAATTTATATTATTGATAATCAAGTGATTATACTATCCAAAATAATTTCTATAAATCTGCAACGGAACTTTTACAGTAACAAAGTATTTATGCACCAACCAACTTCAAGTCTTGACCAATTTGTCAGTAAACTACAAGAAAAAATTGAGCTAAAATTAGGATTATATGTGAAATAGCAAATATCTAAAATCATAAAATTTCAGTTATAATTCTTTACATAAATAAAAAAAATGAAACTAATAAAAATATTTATAATCCTTCTTGTTACTGTTTTTATCTTAGCAATTGTCAAAAGTGGCTATGATTTGTTTGTTTTTGATGATAATCTTGCCAAAGATATGAACATTGTAGAAATCAGCCAAAAATCAAAAATCACAAGTCAAATCTTGTTTTTAAGTATTCCTATTGTTACGGCTTTTGCTTGTGGCTTGCTTTCTGTGATGCTCGTGGGGTTTCTTTCTGCCAAAAATAGAGAACTTAAAGAGAAAAGAAATATCAAAACTTCTACTGAAAACAAAGGTCAAAATGGTGATTTGAGTAGTAATGATTTTTTCAAAACAAAAGATTTGACAACTATTCAAGCCATTATTACTAATAATAAAGAAAGCAAAACGAAATTATATGAGAAAATACTTTCAGCCGTTTGTGATGAACTAAAAGCTTCACAAGGAGCACTTTATCTTTATAATAAGCCAGAACAAAAACTAATGTTTGCAGCAGGTTACGCTTATTATAAGCCAGAAACAAAAGAAGAAGGTTACGAATTAGGAGAAGGAATTATTGGACAAGTAGCAAAAGATGCTAAAACACTCATTATCAATGCAGTACCAGAAGGTTATGTAAAAATAATTTCGGGTTTGGGAGCAGCAACACCCACAAACCTAATGCTTGTGCCTATCAAAAATGTTATCAATGATAATTTTGGTGTGATAGAAATAGCTAGTTTTACTCCATTTGAAGAGTATCAACGTAATTTTGTAGAAAAAGTAGCAGAAATTATATTTGAACTCTTAGACTAAGGAATTGTGAATTGTGATTTTTTAATTGTGAATTCTTAATTGTGAATGAATACAAAATTTTGATAACTAAATGATTATACTAAGAATGGGAGGGATTTCGGAAAACGAATTCTGTATTAGTTCCAGCGGAACGGCATATTTATAGAAATATGTTTGTATTTGTATTAAAACTCCAGAGGAGCGACATATTTATAAATATGCCGTTCCGCTGGAACTGAATACATTTTTGCAATGTCGTTATCTAATTTTAGTATTTTTATGGGTTAAAAAACTTTTCTAAACTTTCAAAAAAACTGTAAAAAAGTTTGTAAATACTAAAAAAAGTGTTACCTTTGCGCTCTATTTATTCAATTTATAACAAATACTCAAATGTACGCAATCGTAGAAATTGCAGGTCAGCAATTCAAAGTTACAAAAGACCAATACCTTTATACTCACCGTTTAGGGGACGAAGTTGGCGCTGACGTGAAATTTGACAAGGTAATGCTTGTTGATAACGACGGTAATATTACCATTGGCGCACCTGTTATTGCAGGAGCTAGCGTGTCTGGGAAAATCCTAGAACACCTCAAAGGAGACAAAGTCATTGTCTTCAAAAAGAAACGTAGAAAAGGCTACAAAAAGAAAAACGGTCACCGTCAGTCACTTACAAAAGTGCATATTAGCGGTATCAATATCTAATTTCTGTGCAAATCTAATTTGCAAACAGAAGCTTTTAAAAAACTTTCTCTCAATTATTACTCAAAAAATCTGAAATAAACCTAAAAATAGCGTTCAAAAACAGATTTAAAAATTTTTTATACAATGGCACATAAGAAAGGGGCTGGTAGCTCAAGAAACGGACGTGAGTCGCATAGCAAACGCCTTGGCGTGAAAGTCTATGGCGGACAAACTTGTATTTCTGGTAATATCATTATCAGACAGCGTGGAACGCAACATCATCCAGGTAAAAATGTTGGAATTGGAAAAGACCACACTCTTTTTGCACTCGTAGCAGGAACTGTACACTTCAAGAAAGGTAAAAACGACCGTTCTTTTGTACACGTTATACCTATAGAAGTAGTTGCACCAGTAACACCTGCAAAAGCTTAGTACAACATTAAAAAATACATAAAATCCCTCTTAAAAGCAATTTTGAGAGGGATTTTGTTTTAAGCTAAAAACTCTTTATTTTGATTTAAGACGTTCCATTGCAATAGTAAAATTTTTTAATAAATTTCTACCTTAGAAATCAAAAATTTATCACTTTCATTAATGTCTATCTCAGTTAATCCAATGATAATTCTTTTTTTTGAGGGGAATATTGTTTCTAAATCTGTTTCAATTATAGATTTGCTTACCTTATCAAAAAAAAATGTTTTGTAATTTAACAGAAAATCTTTTTTGTCTATTAATTGAGGGGTAAAATCTATTCGTTTCTTGATTTTAATAGGGAATTTTAAATAATTTTCAATAACCTCATCAAAAAATTCATTTTTTAATAAATTTTGAAGTTTTTGTAGATAAATTTGATATTTCAAAAGTCTGCTATCTTCAATTTTTACTGGCAAAATTTCAGGCTCTTGGATTGATTGAAAAAATTGAATTAGATTTTTAATTTCTTCTAAATTATATGCTGAATTTTCTTCTCCTGTTGTTAATATGTTGTTTTTCTCTATAAAATTTAAAGTTTTTGCTGTTAGATTTAGAACTTCCTCTAATTTTAACTCCGTCAAAAATTTAAAATATACAGGTCTTGTTTTTAATAATCCAGATTTATGTATTCCTCTCACCCATAATTTATGATGAATTTTGTATTGCGAGTTGTAAAAATGACATAACACTACTTCTGTATTTGGAAGGAAATGAGGTGAGCCCCTTCTTAGTAATTTTTGATTACCATAAATTGAAAAATTTTTAATTTTAGCCTTGACTATGTACATAAATTGTATTCAAATTTATTAAATTCAGTTCCTTATCACTCTTAGAAATTAGTATTAAACCAAGTTTTTTCAAATCTCAAAGATTGATTTCTGAACAATCATAATCTAGTGTCCAGTCTGCGCCTATCCTTTTATAAAGTTGAAACCCAAAACTGTACTCTAGCCAAAAAACAATGTTATTATCCTCATTAAAATCCATACTAAAATATCTCTCGTGAGAAACAATTTTGTATTCAGTATTTGCATCTAAATCTATTGAAACACACGTAGGTTCTACCCAAATAAAGATTTTCTTTTTTGTTTTATTTGAAAATGCAATATTAACAAGAATATCAGGATTTTCATAAAGTCTTTTAAAAAGGTCGCTCATAATATTTTCAATTAGTTGTTTTTTGAAATTAGCATTAAAACAAGTTTTTCCAAATCTCAAAGATTCTCAAAGATTCTCAAAGATTTGGAAAATCTATTATTTCAAAGAAATCTATTCAAAAGCCTTTTTCAAAAGCTCTTCTTGTTCTTTGATATGTATTTTATTGTAACCAGTTGCTGGTGAAGCACTTGCCTTACGAGAAACACATTCTATTGCGCCATAATGTTGCAACATAAAACCAAAAGCACCCATATTTTTAGGCTCTTCTTGCACCCAAACTGGTTTTACTTTTTTGTACTTTTTCAAGATTTCATCTAGTTGTTTTTGAGGAAATGGATATAATTGCTCCAGACGAATGATAGCCACATCTTTAATATCTTCTGTGCGTTGCTTGCGAAGCATATCAACAGCCACTTTTCCAGAGCATAAAAGCACTTTTCGTACCTTTTTGGTATCCACAAAATTATCATCTAAAACCTCCTGAAAACAGCCCTTCGTGAAATCTTCCAAAGGAGACGACACAAAATCAGTATCACGCAAATTAGACTTTGGCGACATCACAATTAGTGGCTTACGGAACTCCCAAGCCAGTTGGCGACGCATTGCGTGGAACAAATTAGCAGCTTTTGTAATGTTCACAACGACCATATTTTCCTCTGCGCACATCTGTAAAAACCGCTCCAAACGAGCAGAAGAATGTTCTGGTCCTTGTCCCTCGTAGCCGTGAGGAAGCAAAAGTACCAACCCAATCATTTGATGCCATTTTGTTTCTGTAGCAGCAATAAATTGGTCAATAATTACCTGCGCTGTATTGGCAAAATCTCCAAATTGCGCCTCCCAAATCACCAAAGCATTAGGATTTGCCATAGAATAGCCAAACTCAAAACCCATTACGCCATATTCAGACAAATGTGAGTTAAAGATGCGGAAAGGCTGTTTTTGGTATGGCGTGATGTGGTCTAAACTAGAATATTTTGCATTGGTTTCACTGTCCGCATAAACGGCTTGGCGGTGCGAAAACGTCCCACGCTTCACGTCTTGCCCTGTTAGGCGTACAATTTTATTTTCTAGCAAAATAGAACCATACGCTAAAAGTTCTGCACACGCCCAATCAAGCTGTTTTTTACCAAAAAAGTTGTCTTTTCTGTCCGCAAGCAGCTTTGTAACCTGTTTTAGGGTACTAAATCCCTCAGGAATTTTTGCAAGAGCTTCACCAACGTTATTGATAACATCAATAGAAATGCCTGTTTCTGGTGATTTTTCAAAATCAGTTATTTTTGAGCGACGAAGTTTCAGCCAATCAGCCTCTAATTGAGAAAATTTGTAAGGTAATACATTCTGTTTCACCTCATTAAGGCGTTCTTGGAGCATTGCTTTAAGTTGCACATCCATTTCTTTGACAAGGTCTGCATCAAAACCATTTTCAATGAGTTTTTTAGAATAAACCTCACGTGGTGTTGGGTGCTTGTTGATGATATTGTAAAGCGTTGGTTGTGTAAAACGTGGCTCGTCTGACTCATTATGCCCATATTTACGGTAGCAAACCATATCAATAAAAATATCTTGCTGAAATTTGTGGCGGTATTCTGCCGCAAGTTGCGCACAAAACACAACTGCCTCAGCATCATCACCGTTTACGTGCAAAATAGGCGCATCAATGATTTTGGCAATGTCGGTACAATAAATACTAGAACGAGCATCTTCAAAATCAGTCGTAAAACCAACTTGATTATTGATAACAAAATGTATAGTTCCGCCTGTCTTAAATCCTTCTAACTTAGCCATTTGTGTAACTTCATACACAATTCCTTGCCCAGCAACTGCGGCATCTCCGTGCAAAAGAATAGGCAAAATCAAATGAGAATCAAAATGTTCTTCATCAATTTGCGCCCTCACGTAGCCTTCCACAATGGAGCTAACTGTTTCTAAATGAGAAGGATTAGGCGCAAGACGCATATTGATATTTTTCCCTGCGGGTGTCGTAATCACGCTAGAATAACCTGTATGGTACTTTACGTCCCCACTTCCAAGCTCCAAATCTGGGGTTGCTGTGGCTTCAAATTCAGAAAAAACCTGCTCATAAGTTTTTTTCATAATATTGGTAAGGATATTCAAACGCCCTCTGTGCGCCATACCAATAACCACCTCTTTTGTGCCTAAATCAGCTACTTTATTAATAATGGCATCAAGAGCGGTGATAGTATTGTCGCCACCTTCCAAAGAAAAACGCTTTTGACCTACATATTTTGTGTGCAGAAAATTCTCAAAAACAACCGCCTCATTGAGTTTTGAGAGGATATGTTTCTTGAAATTAGTGTCAGGTGAGAAACTAAGGGCATCTTTTTCAATTTTATTTTTGAGCCATTCCAACACTTCTGGGTCTCTGATGTACATATACTCAAAACCAATGGTATTTTCGTAGATGTGTTTGAGAGAAGAGATGATTTTAGAAAGTGTGGCAGCACCTATTCCAATGTCGTTTCCAGACTGAAAAACTGTTTCCAAATCACTTTCTAAAAGCCCAAAATCTTTCAAATCAAGCCACGACTGGCGTGCTTTGCGCTCACGTATAGGGTTTGTGTTAGCACGCAAATGCGCCCTAGAACGGTAAGCATAGATAAGTTGGGCTACTTTTGCCTCTTTTAGAATATCATCAGAAGAAATATTTTGAGAAGAAGAAGTTGATGACGAAGTGGCTTTTACGCTACCATTTGTACCATTTTCAGGGAATTTGTTGGCAAAATCAAATCCTTCAAAGAATTTTTGCCAGCTTTCATCAACGCTAGCAGGATTCTGATTGTAAGACTTGTAAAGCCCATCAATGTACTCACCGTGAGCATTGGCAATATAAGAAAATTTGTCCATTGAGATTATATTTATATGTATTTAGGGAAGTTTGGCTACTTTTTTGCCTACTGATTTGCTATCATAACGAAATATCCACAAATATAAACTTCTTTCACAAAAAACAAATCAATAAAGTAAAAAAATCCTTTCTATTTTTTAGAATAGAAAGGATTTTTTTGATTAGAACTCAATAAGTTTTTTCAATGGTTCGGGAAATTCTGAAAGTGTTTTATCTTCTAAAAATTTCTCTGTTTCTGCCATTAGTTGTATTGCAAATGCTTCTTCTTCAATTTTATTGAAATTCTTAATATAACATTTGAAATTTTCTGTATCCACAATGAAATTAGGTTAAAATTAAAATTTATAATTGTTTTTTGCCCTCTCCTAGCAAATAGGAAATAATACTTATTAGCTTTGGTAAATCTTCTATTCCACAAGCTAGTGTGTTTTTAGTGCAAATACTCCCCTCTAATTTTCCAAATTCCCATACTTTTCCTGTCGTTACAATACCATAAATAATCACATTTGGTTTTGTATTAAGTTTTTGACAAGCAAGCATTTGCGCTATACATTGCGCCCAACCTTCTACAAAATTATCCGCTTTTGCCTCTACTGTCGTGATGATTGGATAAGACAAGATTTCGTATTGCTCTTGGTCAAGGTGTGTAAACATAAAATCTGGTACACCACACAAATCATCATCATATTTGATGGCTTGATGTGTCCACATATTCATATCTTCCCAATACATATTTTGCCAAACATAACGTAAAATAGGTGATACCAGCGTTTCAGTAGCATAAAATTCGTTGCTACGGTAGGTACGCAGATTTTTTTTAACATCTTTTTGTAAAGCTGCTTCTATTTCTAACTCTTCTAGTTCTGGTATGAACTCTTCTGATTTTACTATGATTTGAGGGTGTTTTGCCTTCAAAATAGTGAGGTTTTTATAATCTGTGAATGCCATAATTTTAATGTTTTATAATTGTTTTTTGCCTTCTCCTAGCAGATATGAAATAATGCCTACAAGTTTTGGTAACTCATCAATGCTACAAACATTAGTATTTTTGATACAAATATTCCCCTCTAATTTTCCAAATTCCCAGACTTTCCCTGTCGTTACAATGCCATAAATAATCACGTTAGGTTTTGTGTTAAGTTTCTGACAAGCAAGCATTTGCGCTATACATTGCGCCCAACCTTCTGCAAAATTATCCGCTTTTGCCTCTACTGTCGTTATGATTGGATAAGACAAAATTTCGTATTGTTTTTGGTCAAGATGCGTAAACATAAAATCAGGTACGCCTACCAAATCATCATCATATTTAATACCTTGATGTGTCCACATATTAATGTCTTTAAAATACATATTTTGCCAAACATAACGTAAAATAGGTGATACAAGTGCTTCACAGGCATAAAATTCATTACTACGGTATGCCTCAAGATTAAATGCAATATCTTCTTTTAAAGATGTTTTAACTTCTTTTTCTGGTAATTCAGGAATGAAATTCTCTGAATTTACTATTATATGAGGGTGTTTTGCCTTCAAAATAGTGAGATTTTTATAATCTGTGAATGCCATAATTTTAGTATTTTTTGGTTGTTTTCTAATGAAATATCCTACAAATTTACAAATAATTTGAAAAATATAGCACAAAAATTGAAATACTAAAAAAAATAACTACTTTTGTTCTGCATACAGTATGTTTTTTTGAAAAGTTAAACTCAATTATTTTAGTAATTATTTCACTAATTATTTTCCTATGGAATTACAAATCAAACAAGATGGTGAATACACGTATATAGACGAAGGCAGTGGCGAAACAATGGTGCTTTTGCACGGACTTTTTGGCGCATTAAGCAACTGGAAAGGCGTTGTAGCACATTTTTCAAAAGATTATAGGGTCGTAATTCCTATGATGCCCATCTATGAAATGCCACTAAAAACCGCAGGAATTGGTGCATTGACTGATTTTATAGAAGGCTTTATTAAACTAAAAAACCTTTCTAATTTTATTTTATTAGGAAATTCTTTGGGTGGACATATTGCCCTCACCTACACGCTAAGGCATCAAGAGCAAGTTAAAAAGCTGATTTTGACAGGTAGTTCTGGGCTTTTTGAAAATGGTATGGGTGGCTCATATCCAAAACGTGGCAACTATGAATACATCAAAGAACGTGTAAAATATACATTTTTTGAGCCAGAAACCGCAACAGAAGAACTTATAGACGAAGTTTTTAATATAACAAAAAGTATTCCTAAATGTATGCGTATTGTGGCTATTGCCAAATCTGCGCAAAGACACAATTTAGCGAAAGAATTGGATGTAATAAAAGTGCCTACATTGCTCGTTTGGGGGCTAAACGACACCATAACACCACCAATAGTTGCTTATGAATTTGAAAAACTAATAGAAAATGCTACCTTGCGTTTTGTGGATAGGTGCGGACACGCTCCTATGATGGAACACCCAGAAAAATTTAATCTAATTGTTTCTAATTTCCTAAATGTAGCTTAATCAATTACGAATTACGAATTATCAATTACGAGGATACAATTACATTTTTATCTTGTAGGAATGCGTCAAGGCGTGTTCCTATGTTTTTATGCTACTATTATCTAATCAAAAAAATGAAATATTTATTACAAAAATTTCCAAAAAAACTTATCAAAATATCTTTAAAAAAAATCCTCCTTCTAATATTTATTTTCTTTATCATTGATAATTTATCAGCACAAAAAGAAAAAATTGATAGTCTCCAAAATCTCCTAAAAACTGACAATCAAGACACTCTGCGAGCTAAAACGCTGGTAGAGCTTGCTTTGCAATTTCGTAATAGCGAAATAGCAAAAGGCAAGCAATATGCAAAGGAAGCACTTTTTTTGTCTAAAAAACTCAACTATAAAAATGGTTTGGCAGGCAGTTATGGCGTATTGGGCTTGCTTTATTATCGTGAAGGACAACACGACCTAGCAGTTGATAATCATCTCAAATCTTTGCGCCTTTTTGAGGAATTAGGCGACAAAAAAGCTATTGGTTTTCGTTATAATGATTTGGGAAATGTATATGTAGAGCAAGAATTTTACCCTCGTGCTATGGTTTATTTTGAAAAATCTCTCAAAATAAAAGAAGAAATAAACGACAAAGAAGGCATAGCGACAACCCTAAAGAACATCATTAATCTTTATATCTACAAAAAAGATTATCCCAATGCCCTAAAATATGCCCTAGAATATCAGTCACGCATAGAAAACTCTAAAAATCTAAAAAATCAAGCTGATTTATTTACTTTTATTGGCGAAGCATATTTATACACCAATGAGCCACAAAAAGCACTTTTATATCTTGAAAAAGCAAAAGAAATTCGTATCAAAATCAAAGACCAATTTACCCTTCCTCGTGTGTTAAATGATGTTGGAAAAGTGAATTTGGGGCAAGGAAATCTAGCTATTGCTATGGAAAACTTTGAGGAAGCTGCTAAAATTGCTAAAAAAAATAAGATAAAAGTGGTTTTACAACGCATTTATCAAAATATGTCTGATGTCTATAAACTTCAAAAAGACTACCAAAATGCTTATGATTACTCCCAACTTTCGCTAGCGTATGAAGACTCCGTTTATAGCCAAAAAACCAATGATAAAATTTCTGTTTTGAATGCTATTTTTGAAGATGAAAAAGCACAAATTGCCATAGAAAAAGACAAAAAAATTAGTCAGGCGCAGTTAGAAGAGCGTGAAGTGATTATTTTTGCAGGGATTATTGTTGTTATTTTGGTGAGTATTCTTGCTGTCATTTTGTGGTTTAATAATATTCAAAAAAATAAAACAAACAAAATCTTAAATAAACAAAATCAAGAAATAGAACAACAAAACAAACGCATTTTGTCTAGCATTACCTATGCCCAACGCATACAAGAGGCTATTTTGCCCACAACTGATGATTTGCAAATGAGCTTTCCTGATTCTTTTTTGATATATAGACCTCGTGATATTGTCAGTGGTGATTTTTATTGGACACATATCATTGATGATAGTTTTTCTACCAGAAACGGCAGTAGTATTATTGCGGTGGCGGATTGTACAGGTCACGGTGTACCAGGGGCATTTATGAGTATGATTGGTAATGATTTGCTCAATAAAATCATCATTGAAAAACGCATTTATTCCCCTGAAATTATCCTTACAAAACTGCACGAAGAAGTACGAGCCGTACTTAATAAAGACCGTTTGGACAATATTGATGGTATGGAAATAGCTATTTGTATCATTGATGCCAATAAAAAAGTGTTACAATATGCAGGAGCAATGCTGCCTTTGTATCTGTATCAAAAAGATAAAGGTGGTAATTTTGGAACAACAGCAAAAATTATTTTGCCTGATAAAAAAAATATTGGAGGACGCAAAAACGACACAGAAAAACGCCTTTTTACTAGAAATGAAATACTTTTGGAAGACCAAGAAACTACGTTTTTTATGTCGTCAGATGGTTATCAAGACCAAATGGGCGGAGATTTGAGCCGTAAATTTATGTCTAAGGTTTTCAAACAACTGCTTGCAGATGTAAGCGAGAAAGACATAAAAGAACAATACAACATATTAGAAGAAACGCACTTAAATTGGAAAAGAGAATATAATCAAACTGATGATATTGTGGTAGTGGGTGTGAAAATTTAGAAGATTGAGTATTTTTAGTATTTTCTGTTTTTTAGCTTTATCATTTAAAAAAAGCCTTTTCAAATGTCTGAAAAGGCTTTTTTTAATGAATTACTAGCCCGAATAGGAATCATAGTATCTGCTAAACTCAAGGTGTAAGTTAGTTTTGGGTAAATAAAGTTTAAGATATTATTTTCTTCACTTCTTAGCTTATAAAATGCTTTTTGTTGATTTTCATCAGCTAATGTCAGTAACTCCCCCTCAGAAAAATAAGGCATATTATCCTTAAATTGAATAAACGTCTTGGATTTACGAAATGTGATACCCAACCACTTATTATCTGATGCAAGCAGTTTAAGGTTTAAAACTGGTTCTAATACAATTTTATGAAGAAAATTACTATTAGTAGGCACTGAAAATAAAATGACAGAATTATGTGTCAATAAAATTTCAAATTCTTCATTCGTTATTTTATTTTTAATTTTGAGCTTTCTTAAGTTTTATTCTGATGAATCATTTGGTCGTTCATAACAGGAGAAAAGCGCAATATAGGAGTTTTTGTCCAAATCTAAGCATTGGTCTGAATGATAGTTCATTTCAAAATAGTTTTTATCATATATTTCTATCAAAGCATTATTAAAAGACATTTCTCGTAAACTTGCTATTTCATTATTAGTGCTATTTTCTTCTTTAATGGTGCTATTTATACACGCCACAACCAAATGATGAATAGTGGAAAAATAATGTGCAGGTATGTTATATTGAGTGGTTGTCCTCACTATTGGTACACCATTATTAGGTTCATTATCAAGTATATTTACCAAATGATTGCCTACTCTGCCTTTATTTATGTCTTCAAAATGAACTGAATGATGCAATTCATCAAACAGATTTTTTTCCAACGAAAGTATGATTTTATAAAATTCAGTATGGCTAATCATTTTGGGTAATTTACGTTTATATTAAAAAAAATGTACTCATTCACAAAAAGAATTAGGGCGTAAAAAAAGAAACATCTTTTAAAAGTGCCTTTGAAGGGTTTTAAAAGATGTTTCTATTGTTAATTGTGATCTCGTTGGGATTCGAACCCAAGACCCTATCATTAAAAGTGATATGCTCTACCAGCTGAGCTACGAAATCATTTTTTTACTACTTTGTTTTACTGACTTAAAATACTATCTTTGTGCTTTGATTACTCACAAATGCTATTTCTGTTTTCAGTGATGCAAAAGTACAACTCTTTTTTCTAACTTCCAAATTTTTATGCAATTATTTTTCACTTTTTTTTTAATATTGTTCACTTTTTTTACTCAAATAGTTTATAGTCAAAGTATTAAACTAGAAAAAAACTTTCAGAATAATACAAATATCTTATTGGCGGATAGCTTACTAGTTACAAAAAAGTACCAAAACGCCCTTATTATTTACGAAAACTATGTCAAACAGACACAAAAAGAATCCCCAACTTTGCTTTTAAAGATGGCTTTTCTTTCAGAAAAGATAAATGATTTTGCAAAAGCACTCCATTATTTGCAGATTTATCAAAAATATAGCCCAAGTTTAGAACTTTTAGACAAAATGGAGAATCTAGCACAAAAATATTCTCTAGAAGGACATCAAAAATCAAAATATAGCTTTCTTAATGTTTTTTATAATAAATTTTATAAATATCTACTAATTATTACTATTTTCACTGTAATTTTGATGTTTAGATGGATTATTTGGTCAAATTGGAGGCAAAATACGCATCTTCCTAGCCGTTTTGCTATTATATTTCTATTTTTTTTATTGCTATTTGTACTAATGATTAATTTTTATCCTTCTCAAAAACAAGTAATTTTGGCACAAGATAATACTTTAGTAATGTCTATGCCTTCTGCAGGTGGACGTGTACTAGCCATACGAAATAAAGGTAATAGCTATCAGTTGCTTTCAGAGCAAGATAATTGGGTGGAAATAATGTTTGAAAACAAAAAATCTTACATCAAAAAAAGTCAAATTTTTTAATATTATGATGCCCAAACATTGGCTTTTTTATCAAAAGAACTATTTTAATTCACTCAAAATCATCTTTTTTTGTATCCTCATTGCATTTATTCAGGCTATTCTGCTGGTTTATATTACTATCCTCGTACAAGAAATTTTTGATACAATTATTCCTCAAAAAAATAAAATCCAACTTTTTTTAGTTGGATTTATGATTATAATCTTATATATAATTAATGGAATTTTAGCTTTATTAACACGTTTTTGGGTACTTTCTGTTACCAAAAAAATTATTCAGAATATCAGAAATAACGTTTTAGTACATTTTTTTACTCTTTCTGAAATAGAATTAAAAAAAACGACACCTAACCAAATAAATCTTCAACATTTGTTTATTCAGGATACAGAACGTATAAATACAATGAGTAATGCGCTTGTAGCGCAACTTTTGCCTTCTGTGATTATCAGTAGCGTGATTTGCGTGGGGCTTTTGTACATAAATGCATTGTTTTTTGTGATGACTGTTGCATTAGTACCTTTTATTGCCCTTGCAAGCAAGTTTATGGGGAAATTTATTCAAAAAAAATACCAAAATTTTTATGAAATATTCCAATTTTATAGTAAAAATTGGATAAATATTATTATAAATAAACAAAATACTTACATAAATGCTACCATACCACAAACTATTCAAAAGCAACAAAAAATACAAGATGATTT
Organism: Raineyaceae bacterium; assembly: GCA_043772375.1. Taxonomy (GTDB): domain Bacteria; phylum Bacteroidota; class Bacteroidia; order Cytophagales; family Thermonemataceae; genus JANYGM01. Next base: position 13,538 of record JAYVGJ010000381.1, read on the forward strand.
AGCAGAAACTACAAAGCAAAATTTGTGGTGGCAAACTGC
>JAYVGJ010000382.1:0-2000 GCA_043772375.1 Raineyaceae bacterium
ACTTACAAATAACTGACAATAATAATTCTTATTCCAAAAATATTGACCAATACGTACCTGACCAAACCATAAACAGACTATAAATGTCACCCATATTGAGATAAAGTATCTAATAAAAATTACACCCATTTTTATCTTAGTGCTGAAAGTGGTTTTTTGTTGCAGGGTGATTTAATTCCTGAAATTAGAGTACCATTTTGGAATGAAGAAACAAGAAATTATGAGAAAAAAATCACGAGTGCCATTATTATTTCTAGCACTTGCGACATAGAAGATGAAACTAAAAACAGAGATATGCCTAAGCAAATTTTGTTTGCACCACTTGTAGAATTCAAAGATTATCTTTCAGAAATAGCTAAAAATCAAAATATTAAGATAGAAAATATTGAGTTTAATATCAAAAATCAGCAAAATTCTAATATTTTTTATTTGCCTCCAAATCCACAAAATGGAAAAGAATACGTGGCTATTTTGGACAGACTTTTTTGGTTTCCTACCAAAGAATTACAAAAATTAAATACCCAATTATTACAATACAGAATAGCTTCATTAGACTATTTCGGCTATTATCTTTTTTTATTGAAAATTTCCTATCATTTGTGCAGATTGCCAGAAGACAAACATAGATAACACGCCTCAAATCCTTCCAATGCAGGAAAAACCCATTAAAATAATTATTAGTCGCACCGACAATCTGGGTGATGTGGTGCTTACCTTGCCTTTGTCGGGCTTTTTGAAGAGTGTTTGTCCTACCCTAAAAATTTATTTTATAGGAAAAACTTACACCAAACCAATCATAGAAAGTAGTCGTTTTGTTGATGTTTTTTTGGATAGAGAAGAATTACTTAAATCTCCGCAAAAGCTCACAGAAATAAACGCAGATGCTATTATTTTTGTTTTTCCTGATAAGGAAATTGCAAAAATTGCAAAAAAAAGTAATATTCCTTTGCGTGTTGGCACAAGCCACCGACTTTTTCATTGGGTTTATTGTAACAAACTGGTTAATTTTTCTCGTAAAAATTCTAACCTCCACGAAACTCAACTTAATTTCAAACTCCTAAAACCACTCGCTAAGCTGCTTAAAATCAATTATTTAAATAAAATAATTGATAACTTAAAATTAGAAGATTTTTCTAATTTTTATGGAATGGAAATACCAAAAATTCCTACTGAAAAATTAAAGGATTTCCTTAAAAAAGATACTAAAAACAATACTTTTAACCTTATTTTTCACCCAAAATCAAACGGGAGCGCAAGAGAATGGGGACTAAAAAACTATACGGACTTAGCAAAAATATTACACCAAAATAATTTAGAAAATAATTTAGAAAATAATTCAAATAATAATAATAACAAATTTCATATTTTCATTACAGGAACGCAAGCAGAAGGAGAAATAATAAGAAAAGAATTAGCAAAAGAAAATCATCAAAATGATATACAATTATTTGATAATCAATATATTACAGACCTTACTGGCAAACTCTCACTCACAGAATTACTTGCTTTTATTGGCTTGGCAGACGGACTTTTAGCGTGCAGCACAGGACCTTTGCACATTGCAGCAGCACTAGGAAAATATGCTTTGGGCATCTATCCGCCCATAAAACCTATGCACCCAATGCGCTGGCAACCGCTGGGCGAACACGCTGCGTATATGTGTGTAGAAAAAATTTGTAATGATTGCAAAAAAACGCAAAATTGCTTTTGCATCAGAGAGATAACACCACAACAGGTAGCAGACGCTATTTTTAACTGGAAAATTGACAAATTGAACAAAAAATAATATTTTTGTGTTTTAAGGTTGTAAAATATCGTTATTTGAAGTCAGGTGGAAACACCTGACTTCACAAGGAAAGTTATGCAATTAAATAGGTTGCAGTAATTGGGTTATGATAACCCATACTACTATACATTGCTTGTCCGTTTCCCCACGTTCCACGTGGGGTTATGATAGTTCAACCCCGTTGGGGTTGTTTCTACAAGGAAAACTGTATTAA
>JAYVGJ010000383.1:0-14457 GCA_043772375.1 Raineyaceae bacterium
TTCTGATATATCTTTCATAAATTTGGAAGTAAGTTTGCACAAAGATAACACTTTTTTACAATTATCTAAACTAAGAACTTATTTACAATGTGTTCCTTAGTTCCATACCACAAATATAATGTTTTTTGCTAAATTGCAAACATAAAATTTCAAGTACCTAAACAGTTACAATTTTTCTAAAAACAACTATCTTCTTATCACTGGAGTAGAATATCCTATAGATTTACCCACAACGAGAGCATCTGGTGATATTGAGAAGTATAACTTTAAGTTTAATATTTCACCATTTTATCTACTCAATTTATCTTATAACTTCTAAATCTTCATTAAAATGAAAAAACATGTATTTGCATTGAAACGAGGTTTGTATCTCCTGCTTATTATTCACCATGATAAAATAGAGGAAAAAAAGAATTTTATTAGAGTAAATCTAACCAAAGAAGTATAAAAAGCTTTTCCAAAATTTGGAAAGGCTTTTTTATTTAATTTTTACAAATTTTATTACTATAAGAATAAATCCTAAAAAACTGGGTTACCTTTTTCATATTTTGGTATAAAGTGCATATTTTGCAAAATAAAATTCCGTAAACTTTGTTTCTACCTTTATAAAATTTTTCAAAACTCGTTTTTGAAAGAATAAAATTCTGTTGCCAAAAAAAATGAAAATAATCAAAAGTAATTTATTTCACCAACATTTTAATTCATAAAACAATGAAATCCCTAAAAAAATATTCGTTTGTCGCTATTTTAGTGGCTATTTTCTTCTCTTTAAATAGTTGCAGCGACACTAACAGACACGCAAACAAAACAGAGAAAAATGCAATAAGAGAAGATGTTTCAGCAACAGAAGAAGCACCTAATTCAGCGCAAACTACAAAAGATGCTAAAGAAAGTGCTAAACCTAACAAAGCAGACAGCATCAAAGTAAGTGATTACAAAGAAATTGTTGAAAATCCCTTTCTAAATGCTACACAAGCACCACTTTCTACTTTTTCTATTGATGTTGATAACGCTTCCTACTCGCAGGTGCGTACTTACCTCAATAGCGGACAAATGCCACCTGCTGATGCAGTACGCATAGAAGAACTTATAAATTATTTTGATTATGATTATCCTCAACCAAAGTCAGAACACCCTTTTTCTATTATAGGTGAGGTTGGGGCAAGTCCTTGGAACAAAGAAAACAAAATTGTTCATATTGGACTTCAAGGTAAAAGCCTGAATTACAATGAATTAAAACCTTCTAACTTGGTTTTTTTGATAGATGCGTCTGGCTCAATGTCTGATGAAAATAAATTACCTTTGGTGAAAAAAAGCCTTAAATTGCTTTTAAACGAGCTTTCTGATAATGATAAAATCTCTATTGTTGCCTACGCAGGTGGCGCAGGACTGATACTTTCTCCTACAAAAGCAACTGAAAAAGACAAAATTCTTGATGCGCTTAATTCTCTTACGTCTGGTGGTGGAACGGCTGGTGAGCAAGGCATCAAATTAGCGTATGAAATTGCTGAAAAAAATCTTATCAAAAATGGCAATAACCGTGTTATTTTGGTTACTGATGGTGATTTTAATGTTGGCGTAAGTTCTGATGCAGAGCTTGTAAAACTGATGACTGGTTACCGCCAAAAAGATATTTATTTGACTATTTGCGGTTTTGGAATTGGCAATTATCAAGATGGAAAAATGGAAGAAATTTCTAAGGCTGGAAGTGGCAATTATTTTTATATTGATGGTTTTGAGGAAGCTAAGAAGGTTTTTGTGAAAGAAATGCGTGCAAATATGTTCACTATTGCCAAAGATGTCAAAATTCAGGTAGAATTTAACCCTAAAAAAGTCAAAGCCTACCGCCTAATTGGCTACGAAAACCGTGTGATGCCCAATGAAGATTTTAATAATGACCTCAAAGATGCAGGAGAATTGGGTGCAGGACATAGCGTAACGGCACTTTATGAGATTATTCCTGTTGGGAGTTCTCAAAATGTAGCCAGCATTGACCCACTCAAATACCAAACAACCAAGCTTTCTAACGAGGCATTAGGAGATGAAATAGTAAGCGTAAAATTCCGCTACAAACCACTCAAAAGCGACAAAAGTGTACTTATCACAACGCCAATCAAAGACCAAAATCAGCAAATAGAAAATACAAGTGAAAATTTCCAATTTTCTGCTGCTGTGGCGGGTTTTGGGCTGATTTTGCGTAATTCTGCATACAAAGGTACAGCTAATTACAAGGAAATCTTAGCACTTGCCAAAAAATCAAAAGGAAATGATGCCAACGGCTACCGTAGCGAGTTTATCAAACTTATTGAAACAGCAGAACTTCTGAAAAAATAAGCGGTTTCAGATACACTACAATCAAAAAAGCCACTCAAATTTGAGTGGCTTTTTTGTGTTTTTAGCTTTTTGAAGATATTTTGCTATATTTACGGAAAAATATAATCTCAAAAAACTTCATCAACACTAATAAAAATCACTTAATTTTATGAAAAAATCACGTTTTTTCTTTCCTTTTTTTACTGTATTTTTGAATATATTTTTGGCATTATTTCTAAGTGCTTGTTACTCACCGCAAAACCCAAAAGATGCAACCCTTATGATTTCAGATATTCATTCATTCTCAAAGCCACAAGAAGTCCAAACCACGCATATCAGCCTAGATTTAAGCGTTGATTTTGACAAAAAAATTATCTCTGGTATAGCAAAACTTTCTATCAATAATAAAAAAAATGCTACCAAACTCTTTTTAGATGTCAAAAATCTTGTTATCAAAGAAATAACGCTTGATAATGGCAAAAAAGCTACTTTTAATCTGCAAAAAGAGGTAGAATTTTTGGGACAAGCACTTGAAATAGACATTTTAAATGATACAAAATTTGTAACCGTAAATTACGAAACAAAACCTGATGCAGCAGCTTTGCAATGGCTTTTACCAGAGCAAACGGCAGGAAAAAAGAAGCCGTTTTTGTTTAGTCAGTCGCAATGTATTTTGGCTCGTACGTGGCTTCCTTGTCAGGATAGCCCAAGCGTGCGGGTTACGTATGATGCTCGTGTGAGCGTTCCAAAAGACCTTATGGCACTTATGAGCGCAGAAAATCCTACTCAAAAATCAGCAGATGGCGTTTATAATTTCGTTATGAAACAAGCAATTCCTTCGTATTTGATTGCGCTGGCGGTTGGTGATGTAGAATTTAAGGCAATAGACTCACGTACAGGCGTTTATGCGGAAAGTGTAACATTAGAAAAATCTTTGAAAGAGTTTGAAGATTTGGGTAAAATGGTTGATGTGGCAGAAAAAATTTATGGCAAATACGAGTGGGAACGCTATGATTTGCTGGTTTTGCCGCCTAGTTTTCCGTTTGGAGGAATGGAAAATCCTCGTCTGACGTTTGCAACACCCACTATTATTGCAGGCGACAAATCTCTCACGAGCCTAATTGCACACGAGTTGGCACATTCTTGGTCTGGAAACCTTGTTACGAATGAAACTTGGAATGATTTTTGGCTAAATGAAGGCTTTACAGTCTATTTTGAGCGCAGAATTATTGAGGCATTGTACGGAAAAGATTATTCTGATATGCTTGCACTGCTTGGATATCAAGATTTACAGAAAGATATTGAGCAAATAGGCGCAAACAACAAAGATACCAAACTTTTGCTAGATTTGCGCCAGCGTGACCCAGATGACGGACTTACGGAAATTGCTTACGAAAAAGGTTTTTTCTTCCTACGCACCATTGAGGAGGCTATTGGGCGTGAAAAATTTGATATTTTTGTCAAAGAATACTTCAAAACTTTTGCTTTCCAATCTATGAATACAGAGAGATTTATTGCTTATTTGGAAGAAAAAATTATCAAAGGAGATAAAAATATTGCTGAAAAAATCAGGTTGCAAGACTGGATTTTGGGCGTTGGTTTGCCCTCAAATTGTCCTAAAACCACTTCAAAAAACTTTGAAAATGTTGATTTGGCTTTGAAAAGTTGGGAGAAAGGAGAGAAAAAAGATAGTTTGGTGAACAAATTTAAGCTAGAAAAATGGAGTAGCCACGAATGGTTGCATTTTATCAGACATCTTCCTAAAACGCTTACTATCAAGCAAATGGAAAGTTTGGATAAAGATTTTGGTTTTACTAAATCTGGTAATTCAGAATTGCAGGCGGCTTGGTACGTTTTGGCGGTGCGCTTTGGTTATGAAGTGGCTTACAAGCCAATGGAAGCATTTTTGTTAGATGTTGGACGTAGGAAATTTTTAACGCCACTTTATACGGAAATGGTTAAAACGCCCAAAGGCAAAGAAATGGGCAGAAAAATCTATGCAAAATCTCGCAAAAACTATCATTCTGTTGCCACAGGCACAATAGATGCACTTTTTGAAGGGAAAAAATAAATAATTACGGTTTTTAGGTAAATGTAGGAATTTGATTTGTCAAATTCCTACACAAACAAATAATCAAATGAGAATAAAAGAAATCAGAATAAAAGGACTTTTTGGAATGTTTGACCACGTTATTCCGCTAAATTTGGATACACATTTATCCATTATTTATGGGATTAACGGCATTGGGAAAAGCACTGTTTTTAAAATGTTGGATTGCTTGTTTCACAATGACAGTTTTAATCTTAAAAAAATAGTATTTGAAAATTTAGAATTAGTATTTGAAAATGATACTGTTTTTATCATTTCTAACAAAAATGATAAATTGGAAACTGTTACAACAAATAAAGCAGAAATAAATAATATTCTGAAAAATCTAAAAGTATTCTTAATTGATGAAAAACGCCTTTTTATACACGCACCAGCTATTTTGAATAAGAATTTTATAATAAATGATACTAGTAATGTTGATGAAATGGGTACAATGTACAAAGATGCTATAACTTTTCACTCTCAAAAATTCTCTAACCTTATCACGAGCAAAAGAGTAGAATACATAGAACTCACAAAATCCTTAGAATCTTCACTTGGCAAAAGAATATTAAGCAAAGAAATCAAAACAAATTTAGACAAAGAAGCCCTTAAAAAAATAGTTTTTGAAGTACAAGATAGACGGCTAGAACTTCAAAAAATAGGTTTAATAGAAAGTTTGGAGGAAGAAAATTTAACTATTCCTGATGATTTGGATAGTGGCACACAAGCGGTTTTGTCTGTTAGTTTTCAGGATATTCAAACGAAATTAAATATTTTTGATGAAATTTATGAAAAACTAACTTTGTTCTTAGACATTTTAAATCAAAGACGTTTTTCATTTAAGCAAATATCTGTAAATCAACAAGATGGCTTTCTGATTACCAATGATAATGGCATAATAATAGAGCTTACAGATTTATCCACAGGTGAGCAACACGAACTAATTTTGCTTTATTTGTTGCTTTTCAAAGCTCCAGAAAACTCGCTAATTTTGATTGATGAGCCAGAAACTTCTTTGCATATTGATTGGCAAGCCGCTTTTTTGAAAGATATGGAAGATATTATCAAATTACGAAAATTTGATATATTGATTTCTACACATTCTCCAAGCATTGTAAGTGGTCGCAGAGAACTAACTATTCCACTTTATGGAAAAAAACATGAATAATAATCCAACAGATATTAATGAGGCGGGTATTGAGTATTTTATTAATGAGGTACTAATCAGTCAAGGAGTTGGTATTTTGGTTGAAGCTCCTGATAATAAAAAGTTATTTGAGAACTTATTACACGAAAAATGCCGTTTTTACCCTGCAAATGGCTGGGCAAACGTAATAGAAAATATCAAAAAAATCAATTTAGAAAATAATAATAGTTATGCACTTATTGGCATTATTGATGCTGATTTTCGTAGGATTTCTGGCGAAATTTTACAGGGAAATATTTTTATGACAGACTACCACGACACAGAAATAATGCTAGTTTGCTCAAATACTTGGCAAAATATCACTACAATACTTGGCAAAGAGAAAATACAAGTGTTTGAAAATCAGCAAAGTAAACCGTTAAGAGATTTTTTATTAGAATTGATTAAACCTATTTCTGTGCTTCGTTGGCTAAATCATAGAGATAATCTTGGCTTAACATTTAAAACAACAAAAGGCGGAATTTTTAATTACATTGATTATAACAGTTTCATTGATGAAAAGTATAAATTTAGTATTGATATTTTACTCAAAGAAGTAGAAAATAAAAGTGAAAAGAAAGCTAATTTTTTCAAAAATAATCCAAAAATAAAACAAGATTTTGAAGATTTACTCAAAATTGATTTTGATTTAAAAGAACTTTCTAACGGTCACGACTTTATGAATGTTTTGGCAATAATTTCAAAGAAAATTGCTAAAAATTCCCAAATAAAAGCAACAGAAATAGAAACAATATTTATTGCAGCCTATCATTTGACTGATTTTCAGAAGACAAATTTACGCCAATCTCTGAAAGTTTGGGAAACACAAAAACAAGGTTTTAAGGTACTTAGAGCTATTATTTAAACATTTTATGAATCTTACAGAAAAAGATAAAAAATACGTTTGGCATCCGTTTACTTCTTTTGGCACAACAATGCCCAATTTGCCCATACATAGCGCAAAAGGCGTTTATTTGTATTCTGATGACAATAGAGCCATTTTAGATGCTATTTCTTCGTGGTGGGTCAATATTCACGGACACTCTCACCCGTACCTCGCTGATGCCATCACAAAGCAGGCAAACACGCTGGAACACGTTATTTTTGCAGGTTTTACGCACACGCCAGCTGTTACGCTTGCGGAAAGATTACTTAAAATCTTGCCTAATAACCAATCCAAAGTGTTTTTTTCTGATAATGGTAGTACCGCTTGTGAGGTAGCTATTAAAATGGCTTTACAATATTTTCATAATTTGGGTACACCAAAACGTAAAATTATTGCCTTAGATGGTGCATATCACGGAGATACGTTTGGCGCAATGTCTGTGGGTGCAAGAAATGCGTTTAGTGCGCCTTTTAACCCATTTTTGTTTGATGTGGAAGTCATTGATTTGCCCCAATGCGAGTTTACAAATTGTTGTTTAGGCACTTGTACAGGCACACGAGAAAATGCACCTAATTGCCAAAATATCAAGCAAATAATCAATAAATTTTCTGAAATAATTGCTACGGGCGAGGTAGCAGCTTTTATGTATGAGCCTATTGTGCAGGGCGCAGCGGGAATACGTATGTATAGCCCAGAAATTTTGGACAAATTATTGGAAATTGCGCAAAAAAATGACGTTATTTGTATTGCTGATGAGGTGATGACAGGTTTTGGGCGTACAGGCAAACTTTTTGCCTCTGAATATATGACACAAAAACCTGATATTATGTGTTTGTCAAAAGGGCTTACAGGCGGTGTGATGCCACTTGGCGTAACTACTTGTACAGAGAAAATAGTGGCTGCTTATTATTCTAGTGATGTTTTTAAGACTTTTTTTCACGGACATTCTTTTACAGCAAATCCGTTGGCGTGTAGCGTGGCAAACGCTAGTTTAGACCTGCTTTTGAAGCCTGAATGTATGGAAAATATCAACAGAATAGCACAAAAACACATTGATTTTGAACAAAAAATCATTAAAAATATTCAAAATAATAAAAACGAAAATAAAAATAATAACATTAAAAATGTGCGTACATTGGGTACAATCCTTGCTTTTGAGGTAACTAATGACCAAAAAGATAGTTATTTTAATACTATTGCTACGGATATTTATGGATTTTTCTTAGCAAAAAATATTCTTTTGCGACCACTTGGCAACACTATCTACATAATGCCGCCCTACGTGATTACAAATGAAGAATTAGATAGGATTTATGATGCTATTGAAGAACTTCTTTCAATTAAGTAGCTCTTAAATCACCCAAGCGGACTTTTGAAATACATAAAATTTTAAATATCACATAATCATAACAATGACAAAAATAATTATTCACGGTGGTTTTTTTAGTGAAGCATCACAAGATAATAGCACCAAAATAGCTAAACAAAAAGCTCTACAAAATATTGTAAAACTGGCTCACGAGTATTTACAAACACATACGGCACTAGAAACCGTTGTTTTTGCAGTTACTTTATTAGAAGATGACGAACTTTTTAATGCAGGAATTGGGTCTCAAATTCAGAAAGATGGCAAAATACGTATGAGCGCAAGCATAATGGATAGCATTACACAAAAATTTTCTGGTGTAATTAATATTCAAGATGTAAAAAACCCAATTTTAGTGGCACAAAAACTAATGAATTATGAGGACAGAGTGCTGGGAGGCATAGAAGCTACAGATTTTGCACATAATAACGGTTTTGCATATTTCAACACTGAAACGCCACAAAGACGTTTAGATTTTGAAAATAAATTAGCTGAATTAACAAAGGAATTGGCAAAAGAAATAAGCAAACCAACAAGTACAGTAGGGTGTGTGGCGTTGGATAAGCAGGGGAATATTGCCGCAGCAACCTCCACAGGCGGAAAGGGATTTGAAATTCCTGGTCGTATTTCTGATTCTGCCACAACGGCAGGGAATTTTGCAAGCAAATTTGCAGGTGTATCTTGTACAGGCGTGGGCGAGGATATTGTGAGTGTAGCAGTTGCCACAAAAATAGTAACAAGGATTTCTGATGGAAAAACTATTTCTGATGCCTTTAAATACACCTTTGAAGAACTAAAAGAAATAGATGGTTTTGCGGGTGCTATTGGAATAGATAAAAATGGCAATATTTTTCATCAAGATTCACACCCAAAAATGGTTTTTGCATATTTGGAAAATGATAAAATAACAGTTTTTGAATAATTAACTCACTAAACTTCCCGAAAGTTTCCAACTTTCGGGAAGTTCTTCTAATAAAATTATGAAAAAATTATTTTTATATCTAATGGTATTATTTTTATTATTTGGTGGAATTTACCATTTTATAAGTCCTGCCACTTATGTAAATATTATGCCTTCTTGGTTTCCTGTAAAAGAAATATTAAACTGGATTTCTGGTGGTGCAGAGATAGTTTTAGCTTTGCTTCTTATTCCAGAAAAAACTCGTAGATTTTCCTCTAATATGATTATTTTGATGTTTATTTCGTTCTTTTTGGTACATATTGGTCATTTGTTTGAGCCTCCTGTTATTATCAGCAATGGAAAAACATTGGTGGATTTTCGTGGAGATATGTATTATGGGTTATATGTGCGTGTTTTGGCGCAATTTGGGCTTATTTATTGGGCGTACAAAATACGTTAAGTAATGCGTTGTAAATAAAGTTCTAATTTACCGCAAGGCGCAAAGTTTAAATACACGCAAAGAACGCAAGGTTGAAACTAAGTTTTTTGTATTTCTTTGCGTACTTTGCGCCTTTTCTTTGCGTCTTTGCGGTTAAAAAATAACTATGTGGACTTTGAAACTAAGATATTATTAACAACTTATTCCTAAGCCATAATTTTTAGATATTTTCTATTGCGTAATTTTAGGTTTTTCTTCCCGTTTTATATCTTTTGGCACTTCTTTCTTAATTTTCTTTTTCTTGTTTTTCTTTCTCATTCCTAAAAGTTCACGCCACGAGTTAAAACTCTTTGTATAAACAATGCTTGCACCTGCATTTGTGCCACTACCGTTGTTTATACCACTTATACCGCCTGTGGTAGCTCCAAGGTTTTGATTATTTTTGTTATACATTTTGAGGCGGTAACGTCCATCTTTGGTAATGGCATATTCCATACTCCAATCTCCAATAATATTGGCAGCAGCATTCTGGTTTTGAGAGTCAAAAACGCCATTTCTTGTGATGCGCAAACGTCCATCTAAGGCGGTATAGCTCATACGTAGTTGTACAACATTATTGCTATTGGCACCAGACAATAAATCAACATCTATTTCCAAATTTTTGTCCACCTGCGACATAATTGTACTGATTTGAGAAGTCAAAAACTGGCTTACAGTACGGCTGGCACTGTTTACGCCTGCGCCACTAAACGAATTTTCAGGCAAAAACGACCCTGTTGCAATCAAGCTAAATGCTTGGCGGTTTCGCTCTGCATCATCATTATCCACACGAGTTTTAAACAACGAAATAGTACGTTTAAGCACAGGATTAGGCACAGAATTTTCAAAACCTTTGAAATCAAAGCCCATTTTGATGGTGGGCGCAAACAAATCACCCGTCAAATTTAATCCAACATTCACAGGATAACGCACAGAATACTCTGGGTCGTTAGGATTTGCCACAGTAGAAAGGTCAATAAGCGGCTTGAAAGACGTATATTGGTCGTAAGAGGCATTGATTTGCAGGGAAGTTTTATACAAACTTCCTTCAAAGAAAATACGGCTATCAGAGTTGGGTTTTATGCTAAATTCTTTGCTCACAAAGTTCATTAGCGTAAAATTATATTTTCCCATTGTGATAATATAATCCCCCCACATACCAAAATCTCCTCTTGTATCAATTCCCATTTGTATTCTACCATTTCCGTTGCCCGAAATCATATCATTTGCGCTACGGTCTAAGATAATTTCAAAATTGGCATCATCTGTTACATTCAGATTTATGTCCATTTTGATACCATTGAGATTGATTTTTTGGGTTTTATTTCTGAGAGAATCTTTTATAGGATTATTAAAATTAACAAATTTGATATAATTACTTTCGCTCACACTTTGAAAACCATCAAGTGGCAAAGAAATTTTTGTACCTTTTTCCGTTCTTGCATTTGCTTGTATGTAAAGGTCGTTTGGTGAGCCATAAAAACTCATATCACCCGTCGTGACGATGTTTCCGTAATACAAACCATTGTCGTCCTCCGTTGTGTTTAGCACCATAAAATTCCTCATATTTACCCTAATATTCATTTCAATTTCTTTGAAATTGTCGTGAGTAATAAGGGCATAGAGGCTTGCTTTATTGTTGTTTTTGTCTGTTAGATTGCTATTTTTGATACTGATGCTATTTTGTTTGATATGAATTGTATCAGAAAAACCAAGTTTTGCACCCAAATAATTCACCTTAAAAAGCCCTCTACGCACAGCAGCAAAGCCCGTAATAATAGGTTTTTGCGGTTGCCCTTTGATACTAATTCCGCCAGAAACATTACCAGAAATATCACTCACATATTCTTTAATAAAACTTTCTGCAAGACGCATATCAATATTCTTCAAATCAGCAAAAAAGTCCATTTCATTGCTTTTGGGTATGTATTTCCCTTTGACATTAAGGATTGGTTTATCTTTATTCACAACTTCTACATCAGCTTCCACCCATTTTTGGGCGTTGTTCCAGCTAGAAGTACCTTTAATGTTTCCCACATAAATCTTCTCAAAATCAAGATCTTTCACATCAATACTACCACCAATTTTTAGTTCTTGATAAACATCTTTTATATTGATTTTTGCACTCAAAAAACCACCCATTTTCTTACCTATAAGTGGTGTAAGCGTGTTTAGTGTAAATCTTTCTACGTTGATATTCAGGGTTTTGCGTGCCGTACTATCAGAAATTGCGCCATTGATAGAAATATCCTGTTTGCCACTTGTGAGATGCAAATCATCAAAATTTACGGTTTTTTTACCATCATTAAAAACCCTCACTTGCTTATAGGGAGAAAAATTCCATTTTTCACCATTGATTTGTACCAAACTCTTTTCACTAAGTTCTATGTTGGTATAATCATCAAAAAATGCCACACTGCCATTCAAATTGGTATAATTGGTTTCTTCTTGTTGTTTTATAGATGTCGTAAAATCAATAATACCTTTGTACCAAACGGAGTTAAATAAGAAGTTTTCAGATTTTAGTGTGCCAAAATCTTGCTTTTTAGAACTTAAATCTAGCTGCGCCGTAATGTCGTTTTTATAAGCTGTTTTATAGGTTTCAAAATTTATATTGATACTATCTGTTTTGTATTTTTGAAAACTAAGCTGAGGAATAGTACGTACACTTCTTAAGGAAAAACGAGTGCTATCTCCACCATAAAAACTACCTTTAAAGCCTGTATTCGGGCTTATATAAAAATCTTTGGCAAAAAGTTGTAAGACTGGCAACAGATTATTTACCTCTATTTCATAATTAAGTTTAAAATCTCTATCCCTATATTTATATTTATTTTTGATTGTTTTTGATTTTGTTTCATAATAAGTTTCTAATTCTTTAACTTTATTGAAAAAGGCAAGATTATATTCTTTGACAAGATGCCCAGCATCAGTAATCACGCTTTGAAACGTAAAATCACCTTCCGCAAGCACGCTAGCAAGGTCGGAGTTAAAACGGAAAATCCTGTTTTTATCTGTTTTATCTGAAAAGAAATTGATGTTTTTAACCATAATAACAGTGCCTTCGTAAGTAATAAGGGCATTTTCAATGTCAGCACGTCCTACAATATCCTCCAGATTTAGCCCACGAGTATCAATATCAATTTTTCCAGAAAAAGCAGCATTTTTATTGCTAAAACCAAGCTCATCAATATTAAGCTGATAGACAAGTCCTTTGATTTTTATTTTGCCAAAAACGTCATTAGAAATATTTCCAGCTATTTTATTTTGATTGTTCTGGCTATTTTGGACGTTTTGCAAGTTTATTTCTCCTTTCAGGTTCATTTTTGCGTTGGGGTCTGCGCTATCAAAATCACCTACAAAATACTTATCTTTTATTTTCCCATCAATACTCAAATTTCTGTAGTTATAGCCTTGCAAGCCAACAGACGCTATTTTTGCATCAATTTTTGTATCTAAATCATTCAAATTAAAGCCGTAGCCTTCCAGTTGTGCATCAATAGTAACATTTTGTATAGTTTTTTCCTCATCAATAAGTCGCCCAACGGCAAAATTATTGGTTTTGAACATACCTTTATAGAATGGTTTTTGACGTACATTATTTTGTGGCAAAATCATTCTAATATCCGTTTTGAAATCTCCTAGCGCAGTCCTAAAATCTCCATTTGCAATAAAATCATACATTGTACCATTAAATTTGCCATTAAATTGCATTACGCCAAACTTGTGCGCATAGCCAAAAATCTTTTCATTATCAATGTATTGCTCACAATCTTCCACAAAAATAACGGAATTTTTCATATCCATTTGCGTGTACATTTTGTCCACATCAGGCAAATTTTTGAAAGTTGCTTTGCCAATTATTTTGCTTTGGTTTCCAAAGCCAAGTTCCATTTTATCAAGCGTAATGTTGCTTACTGTACCAGAAACTTTTGTGTTTGCCGTCCAGAAGTCATCATATTTGCGCAGGGTAGGGGCAAAAAGTGCCAAATCTTGCGTATGTATGCGAGTTTTTTTGAGGTTTGCCTGCAAATCCACACAATTATTAAAATCAGCAAAATCTTTCATAGAATAGTAATTCATCACCAGACTATCAGAGATAAAGGAATTGCCAACTTCCATTCCCATATTAAGAAATTCCATTGTATATTTCGTTGTTCTAAAAAGCATATCCGCTTTTTTTATATCCAGCCCAGAAGCATTATCAAAGGCTTTCAAATCACTGATTTTGAGCTGAATAGTGTCACCAACAAGCAAAAAATTATCAACAGTGCCGTTAAGTTTATCTAACCTAAAGTGGTAATAATCAAAGCCATTTTTGATAGAATCAGGTTTTTGGTCGTTGTAACTAAACGCCATATCTTCTATGAGGGCACGTTTTATGGTAAAAACGGGCGCACGTTTTCCTTGTTTGCGCTTATTAGGCTGTGGCGTGCTGGGTGTCATCAATGAATCAATGACAGTCAGAAACTTGTCAAAATTCATATCATTGGTTTTTTTGTCTGTAATAAGATTTACAGAGCCATTTTTGAGCAAAACTTTATCCAATAAAACATCACTACCTTGTATAATGGTATATTTATCAAAATTGATCCGAAGCTCACCCAAATTTATCATTTCTTGCTTTTGACGGTCTAAAACCAGCACATTTTTGAGAATAAGGTCTTGATTAAAGAGATTGAGGGTAAGTTTTTGAATAGTTATCTCAAAACCCATCATTTTGGAGAGTCTAAAAGAGGCTTTTTGGGCTAAAAATGTCTGTACTGCAGGAATAGCCAGCACCGCGGTTACTAAAAGCACCACAAAAACAACTGTGTAAATGCTCCATTTGAGCGTTTTTAGCAAAAAAACGAAGGATTTCCACACAAAACCTCTATCTTTGCGCTTGGCAGTATTGTCAGGCGTATTGGTAGTAGTTTCGTCAGGTTTTACAAGGTTTTCATTGGAGATTTCAGCAGGTTTTTTTTGTTGGTTTTCTGATGAATTCTCTGATGAATTTTCTTGTTTTTCTTTGTCAATATTGTCTTCTTTGTAATAAATAGTATTTTTTTGTTTATTTGTCAATTATTTGTTTGCCGTTGGCTTGCGCAAGTGGCTTACGCATATTGGGCAGGGGCAAGCCCATAGCCGTCAGGCTAAATGTTATTACTTTCAAAAAGTGCCTTTAAAGTCCTCCCAGCAGGGGAGGATTTAGGTGGGGTTTCTTTTATTATGATAGATTAAACATAATTAAGA
>JAYVGJ010000384.1:0-5457 GCA_043772375.1 Raineyaceae bacterium
TCTTAATTATGTTTAATCTATCATAATAAAAGAAACCCCACCTAAATCCTCCCCTGCTGGGAGGACTTTAAAGGCACTTTTTGAAAGTAATAACATTTAACCTGACGGCTATGGGGCATGCCCCCTTGCAAAAGTATATGCAGTTTATTTTTCAGTAAAACACATAACAAAATCTCACCAACAACTAACCAAAATGTTACAACAAAATCCAAATACTAAATTTTTATTGCTTATTTTGATACTTTTAAATGCTGTTTCAGCGTGTAAAGTGCCTAGCATCAAAGAAGCAGGATACGACACAAAAGCTATTAAAACAGAAATAGAAGACCGTAAGATAAAAAGAGTAAAAGAAGGAGAGCTTTTTGCGTGGATGCAGGAAAAAGGAGGAATTATTACTGATATTTCTCAAAAAGAACTAACTAAATTAAGCCTTACAGCTACAAAATATCCTTTACGTGATTCTCTTGCAGAGGCTTATAACGTAACCATAGACCTTATACAAAGCAAAGATTTAGCTGCATTTAAGCCTTTCAACGAAAAGGAAAAGGAAGTTTTAGATATGTTTGCTTATAATTTGCAACAAGATATTAGTATTCCTAAAAATCTTCAAAAACTAGAGAAAGCAGCCAATAATTTCGTGTTTAATGCTCCTGTAATCCTTAATAATAAAAATATTGGTTTGTGGCGAATACTGTTTACTCGTAAAAATGCTATTAGAAAGATAAATATGAAACAACTTTTAGAAAAAAGATAACCTCTATTCAATATTTCAGTACCTTCATTCAATATTTCACAACCTTCATTCAATATTTCACAACCTCCATTCAATATTTCACAACCTCCATTCAATAAACAACGCGTTGTTATCAATAAACAACGCGTTGTTATCAATAAACAAGACCTTGTTATCAATAAACAAGACCTTGTTATCAATAAACAAGACCTTGTTATCAATAAACAACGCGTTGTTATCAATAAACAAGACGTTGTTATCAATAAACAAGACGTTGTTATCAATAAACAGGACGTTGTTATCAATAAACAAGACGTTGTTATCAATAAACAAGACGTTGTTACAAAGAAAGAGGGAGCTAAATTATAAATTTAGCTCCCTCTTTCTTTATTTTTTATAGTTCTGAATGATTTTCATAACGTACAACTTCTTCAACACCTTCTATTTCCCTTAATTTATCTATTAACATATTCAAATGTGTTGTGTCGTGGACTAAAACAGTAAAGTTACCATAAAAAATACCTTTGTCTGCCTTTAACGAAATGGAGTGCATATTAACTTTAAGCTCTGAAGATATTACTCTTGTTACATCATTGACGAGTCCGACTCTATCAATGCCTGTAGTCGTTAAATCTACTAAGAAACTATTACGTGCAACTGATGCCCATTTAGCCTTTAAGACTCTATTACCGTGTTGAGAAAGCAATTCTTTTGCATTTTTGCAAGAAGTACGGTGTATTTTAATGCCATCATTTACTGTAACATAACCAAACACATCATCACCAGAGATAGGATTACAACAAACTGCCAATTGATAATCTATTTTATCTAAATCTTCTCCTATCAACAGTATATCTTTTGCATCTTCCCCTTGAATTTGCTTCATTGCCTTTGCAAAAGATTTGTCATCTTTGATATGATGCTTGCTACCAACCTTTTTATTATATACAATCTTATATTGCTTTAGCTCCGCAGGCTTAATATAGTCCTTTCCAACTGAATAAAGAAAGTCCGTAGAAGATTTATAGTTAAATAACGCTCTTAATTCATTCAAAATATTGTCATCAGTAGGAATAGAAAGCATTTGCATTATCTTTTTATCTACAATCTCACGTCCTTTTTTCATCATAGAACGCTTGTCATCATTAAGATACTCTCTGATACGAGTTTTAGCCTTAGAACTTACCACAAAACGCAACCAATCTTCACTAGGCGTTTGCTTTTTAGAAGTAGCAATTTCTACTTGGTCACCATTTTGAAGTTTGTAGCTAATAGGCTGAAGTTTCCCATTGATTTTTGCGCCTATGCAGCTTGCACCAAGATTTGAATGTATCTCAAAAGCAAAGTCTAAAGCCGTAGCACCTGCTGGAAGTACCTTTAAATCTCCCTTTGGCGTGAATGCAAAGACTTCATCAGAGAAAAGATTACTTCTAAACTCATCAACAAACTCTATAGCCGTTGTATCGTGACGCTCCAACATATCACGCACTTTGTTTAGCCAACTTTCAAGATGTGATTCTGAAGAAATCTTAGCATTATTTTTTGCAGTAGGCTCACTTTCTTTATATTTCCAATGTGCAGCATAACCTTTCTCTGCTATGTCGTCCATTTTCCTTGTCCTAATTTGTACTTCCACCCATTGCCCAACGCTACTCATTACCGTTGTATGCAAAGACTCGTATCCATTGGCTCTAGGCGTGCTTATCCAATCTCTAAGACGTTCTGGACTAGGCTTGTAATAGTCCGTAACAATAGAATACACTTTCCAACAAGCTGCTTTCTCTTGTTCTACTGGCACATCTTCTAGTATAATTCTTATAGCAAAAAGGTCGTATATCTTTTCAAAAGGTATGTTTTGCTTTTTTATCTTTGTATATATTGAATGAATGGACTTAGGGCGACCTTTCAGGACAAAATTAAGCCCTTCTTCTGTCAAAGATTTGTTAAGCGGAGCTATAAAGTCTTTAATAAACTTATCACGGGCTGCTTTGGTTGCCTTAATCTTGTCTGCAATTTCGTCATACGTTTCTCTGTCTGTATATTTTAGATAAAGGTCTTCTAGTTCCGACTTAATAGCATACAAACCAAGCCTATGCGCAAGTGGCGCATAGATATAACTTGTTTCAGAAGCAATTTTAAGCTGTTTAGAGCGAGGCATACTTTCCAAAGTACGCATATTATGCAGGCGGTCAGCAATTTTGATAAGAATAACTCTTACATCATCAGACAAAGTAAGCAAAATCTTCCTAAAATTCTCTGCTTGCATAGAGTTATTAGGGTCTGCAAGGACTACGCCCGAGATTTTGGTAAGTCCATCAATGATTGTAGCGACCTTTTTACCAAAATCTTTTTCTATTTCCGAGAGTTCAATGTCCGTATCTTCTACGACATCGTGCAAAAGGGCTGCAATAATAGAGGTAGTCCCTAAACCAATTTCCTCTACACAGATTTGCGCTACTTCAAGGGGGTGATAAATGTAAGGTTCGCCAGATTTACGGCGCATATCTTTGTGCGCATCAGCCGAAATCTGAAATGCTTTCTTAATAAGTTTAGCATCTTTGTCTTTGAGGAAAGGTTTAGCGGCTTTGAGGAGCTTTCTATACCGCTTAATGATTTCTTTCTTCTCTAGCTCCAAATCAATTTTTAGTTCCATAAGTGTTTTTGTATGTTGGTGGAGGTTAATACACTATTACCACGTTCCGTAAGTACGACTTACGGCTATTATTGTTAAATCCTTTCAGGATTTCAATACAAAAAATGGAGGTGCAAAACCCTGAAAGGGTTTAATGTTCATAGCCGTAAGTCGTACTTACGGAACGTGGTAGCAATGTATTAAAAAACAACTTTAAGCATAATTTAGTCTTTATTGAGCCATTTATTAAGTGTGTCTTGATTATATTTTTTCTCTTCCCAGATTTTGTCTGCTTTATCTTGTACTTTTTCAAACAAAAATTTAGCAATAACTTCTTTTATTTCTGCTAAATTCTCATCAGAAATACCCGTAGCATAGAGCTTTAGTAATTCTACTTGCATATTAGACAGTTGTTGTGGAGCTATTTTTAACATTTTTTTACTTTTTTAGTGCTTATTGTCTTATTTTCATCTTATTTTCGTACTTCAAACTTCGTACCTCATCAAAGTCCTTCATTTTTGAGGCGTTCTATTTCCTTTTTGAGGTTATAGATGTCAGCATCTTTGGCATTGGTGGCTTTGGTATAAATAATTTCTTGGTTTCTTATTTTCTCGTTGAGTGTGTCGTAGTCTATTTGTAGTTTTTCTGCTTGTGTGAGTTTGTCGTTGTAGCTTGCAATGGTATCTTGCAGGCGGTTTTTTTGGTCAGTAAGGATTTTTTCACGACTTGTCAAATCTTCAATTTCCATTTCATATTGCCTTTTTATTTGGCTAAGTGCATCAGTTTTTTCTTTCTCACGTTTTTCCAATGCTTCTTGTGTGGCTGCAAGTTCTTCCATATTTTGGCGCATTTCTTCCTCTTGTGAGCGTAATTGTTGTGCCGTTTCTTGTGTACTTTCTAGCAAAGTTTGCGTATTTTCATTCATCTGTACGCTGGCAATAGTGGCAGAAGTTGTTTCTGCTACTTTCTTAATAAAATCAATTTCAAAATCTTCTAATTTCCTAAAAGAGGCTATTTCAAGCGCACCAAACACTTTATTTTCATTGATAAGTGGCATAATAAAAAGCATTGTCGGATTTGCCTCGCCCAAACCAGAGGTAATATGAATATAATTAGCTGGTATTTCTGTGAGGTAAATACTTGTTTTTTCTATGATTGCCTGCGCCAAAAGTCCGTCATCTAAATCCATTATTTTTTCATCAAAACGCCTTCTTTCATACGCATACGCTGCTTCTAATTGCAAGTATTTTTTTCCTGTTTTATCTTCTTTGAGAGAGAAAAATCCCCCTTGATTGATGTCCAAATATTTGATAAGATTATAAATAATGGCATACGCAAATTCTTGAAAATTAGTAAAATTGTTTCTCAAAACATCATTAAACAAAGAAATCCCGTTATTTGCCCAGCCTCTTTTTGTGCCATCTTCATCAACTTTTTTGAGGTTATCACGCATTGTAAGCAAAGCCTCCCCTAGTTTGTCGTTGTCGCCTTTGATAGTAAAAGGCGCATCTAATTGATATTTTCCAATACTAATAGCAAAATCAGAAGTAGCTCTTAAACTTTCTGCAAGCGCATTGATATTATTAGAAATTTCTCCTATCTCATCTTTTCTTTTTGTAGTAAGTTTTATACTCAAATCTCCTTGCGCTAAACTCTTGACTAGCATAGAAATACGTTTGATAGGGCGTACAAGTCCACGCACATACTGAAAATAAGCAGCCGCAAAAAGTACGACGTATGCCACAAAAAACAGGAAAATGTTTCTTTGCTCTCTTTTTTGTTCTTCCATAAAATTCTCCAAACACAAATCACTCAAGCTACCATTTTGATTAAATAAATTAAGTGTATTGTCCTGAATATACGTCATAGCCACTCTACGTTCTTGGTTGGGAGCTTTGCGCACCAAAAAATTTTTCTGCCCGCTGTCGTTGATAGTGCTATCTATTTGCGTTGTTTGGGCTGGTTGGTTGATTACAAACAACAAATTATCTCTGTATGTTTTCCAAAGTTTCTTTATTTCTGACAGTTTGGAACGGTTGATAGCAGAAACAGGTTCTACAGTCAATTTTTGGGTAGAAATAGTGATTTCTCC
>JAYVGJ010000385.1:0-1931 GCA_043772375.1 Raineyaceae bacterium
ACGTTTGGTGGGGACACCAAACGTGGGTTATAACATTGTTTGGTGTCCCCACCAAACAACAAGACACTATTTTGCAACGAAACTTTTACAGCAACAATCCTTTCAGGATTTCAATACAATTCACAACTGAAAACTCCCAACTTTTAGTGTGCTACACTATGTTTTTCGTCTTCGTGGTGATGTTCTTCCACAGAACTACCAAAATAAATAGCAGTAAGCAACGTAAATACATACGCCTGCAAAAGTGCCACAAATATCTCCAAACAGTTCATAGCAACCACCAAAGGCACAACTGCTGCACCAACCACAGCATTTTTGAAGATAAAAATCAAACAAATAAAGCTCAAAATAACAATATGCCCTGCTGTGATATTGGCAAACAAACGTATCATTAAGGAAAAGGGTTTTGTAAGTATTCCCAAAAGTTCAACTGGCGTGAGTATAATTAACACCCATTTTGGAACACCTGGCATAGCTAAAATATGTCCCCAGTAGTTTTTATTTGAAGTGGCAAGCGTGATAATCAACGTCAAAACAGAAAGCACAAGCGTTACGGCAATATTTCCTGTAAGGTTTGCGCCTATAACTGGCAACAACCCAAGCATATTATTAAACCAAATAAAGAAAAACAAAGTCAGCAAGTAAGGCATATAACGCTCATATTTATGTCCAATGCTTTTTTTAGCTATTTCGTCACGTATAAAAACAATGATAGGCTCAAAAAAAGACTGCATTCCTTTTGGAGCTTGCCCTTGATTTTTCTTGTATGCACCTGCCACAGACGTAAAAACAAGTGTCAATATAATAAAACTTAAAAATAATGCAGCTACATTTTTAGTGATAGAAAAGTCGTATATTTTCTTTCCAGAAAGTTCCTTGATATGTTCGTGGCTATCAATTTGGTAGGTATTTGCACCTTTCGTTACATTTTCTTTTCCGTGATGAAATTCACCTGACATAAAAACGTCCAAGCCATTGTCAGAATATAAAATAACAGGCAAGGGCATTGTAAAGTGTGTTTCCCTAAAAGTAAAAAAGTGCCATTCGTGAGAGTCGCCTACGTGATGCAGGATAATATCTCCTATATTTTCTTCTTTTTTCGTATCTTCAAATTTAGTTTCTTCTATGTTTCTGTCTTGCGCATTTGCCAAATTGAAAGCAAAAAACACAGCAAAAAATGCTAGAAAAAAGATTTTTGAGAATGTAAGTTTGTTGATGTTGAATTTCATTTTTTATTTAGATTTCAAATATATTTCAAAGATAGTTATTTTGAATTTTGGCGCAAGTTACTAAGTAAAGATTTAATTTCAAAGGAAATATAACAAAAATATAATCCAAAGAAAGTGAGTATAAACAGTAATTGTTTCTCAACTCCTTGATAAACAACGTAAAAAATAGCCGCAATACACAATAACATTCTTATAATCATAGCAGAAAAATAATAGTTTTGGAAGTATTCCGTATCATTTTTCAGTCCAAATGAAGTCAAAAATGTTGTAAAAAGGCTTTGTGAAGCAAAAAATGCTAACAAATACCATTTGTAAGGGTGCAAAATAGGCAAATAATCTGTATAAGTCGGCACAAGATAATCATCAGCCGCCAAAATGCCCGCTAAGAACAGCGTTAGAAATATTATTTTTAGTATCTCGTTGAATTTCAATGACTTATGATAGACTTAGTAATTTAGTATTTTTAACTTGCAGATTTCAGTCCGCAAAATTAGAAAAAAAAATGATAAAATGATAAGAATAAAATAAAATAATTCACCTTTATGTAATAGAGTTTATGAATAACTCAAAAATGTCTTTGAAAAGTCCCCCTACTTCCTAAGCAGGGGTTAGGGGCAGTAATGTTAATTTCTGATTTTAAAAAATGATTAATATTTTATTTATTGTATTAAAACCCTGAAAGGGTTTAATATTAATAGCCGT
>JAYVGJ010000386.1:0-14972 GCA_043772375.1 Raineyaceae bacterium
GAATGGGAGCTAAAAGGCGTTCCTGTGCGTGTGGCTATTGGCGCAAGAGATATTCAAAATAACACAATAGAGATAGCCAGGCGTGATACGAAAGAGAAAAAAGTCTATTCTATGGAAATTGTGGAAAATATTGCAAATGAGATAGAAAATTTGTTGAACGAAATTCAGGAAAATATCTACCAAATTGCGCTTAAAAGACGTGAAAACCTGATTACAAACGTGGATACCTACGAGGAATTTAAGAAAGTTTTGGAAGAAAAAACGGGTTTTATTTATGCGCATTATGATGGAACAGCAGAAACGGAAGAGCGCATCAAAGACGAAACAAAAGCTACTGTAAGATGTATTCCTCTGAATAATCCGCAAGAAAATGGCGTTTGTATGGTTACGGGCAAGCCTTCTAGCCAACGTGTGATGTTTGCAAAAGCCTACTAAGCTAGTGGGTATAACTTCCCGAAAGTTGGAAACTTTCGGGAAGTTTGGTAACCAATTATTTTATCACATTCATTTGGGCATAAGTTTTGGCTATTTCGCTCCACAAATGCTTGCTATTATATTGAATAAGGTCTTTTACAGTGAGTATATTTTCTTCTGAAATAGTATCAGTTTGGCTTGTAAGCCAGTATTTTTCTTTTTTTTCTATGAAAACTACATTTGGTTTTGCTTGGTATTGCAACTTAGAAAATCCTACATTAGCTTTATAAATAGTTTGATTTAGTCGTTTTACGCTGCGTTTTACACGTCCTTTTTTGCTTTTCTTTGTGATGTATGTTTCTTTTATTTTATTTTGAATGGTGAGTTGAATGGTTGTTTTGTCAGAAAAATTTGTTTTTAGTGTCAAAAAATCCATTTCATATTGATTAAAACTATAATTTTTGCCATTTTTGGTAGAAACCTTATTGTTTTTCCTTGCCTCAACATTTGTAAAAATATTATCCAAATTAAAAGAAATAGTTATCAATGCTTCTTTTTTTGTTTCTTGTGATAATAAATAAATAACAGGTATCAAAAAATCAAGATTTTCTTTTAGTTTTGGGATAATACCTATTCTATCCAGAATTTCATCATTTTCTTGGTATTTTCGTAGCAAATACCAACTTAATGGAAACAAAATGAGCGGCATTAGCCACCAAGCACCAGTAATAGTTATCAAAAAAACTACAACAATGCTCGTTACCCAACAACTCCGACTTGCCAGCGTTGTTTTTCGTATTTGTTTTTCTTGTATGGCAAATTGTATGTCGTATTCAAAAAGAAAATTATTCAGAAAAGACACCCAATCTGCTGCATTACGGCTTCCACTAATAATTTTTGAGTTTGTAATGGCTTTTTGTTCTATGGTGAGCATATTTTTTTAGCTGATTTTGTTGTCGTTTTTGAAATAATTTTTTGAAATTTTCTATAAAAAGTCACGAAATTTAAACATAAAATTACAAAATCAACACAACTTCAAAGTTTTTTTTTCGTATTAAAATAAATATTACTTTAAATATTACTTTAATTTTCTTGTAATCTTTCTTATATTTGCGTAATTGTAACTAAAATATTGATTAGAACATTACTTATACAAGTTTGCACACCTTATTTTATATGAAAAAAATCTTAAACAAAATATTATCTACTTTTTTATTTCCTGCCACTATTGCAGTCATTGTTATGGTTGTTTTTTCTGGAAATAATACCCTAAAAGCACAAAATCAGCTCGCAAAAGAAACTATCTATACACTAGAAGACGGAGAAAAACTTGGTAGTACAGAAAATTCTATGGGCGTTTATGGCACTAAATTAGGTTATTTACTTGTCATTGAAAACGACAAAAAAGATGCACGAAAGTACATTTTCAATAACCAAACTTATGGCACTTACAATAGAAAAATTATTGAAAAACCTCAGTTAAATGACTATAATTGGGGTTTTGCAGACACACGAGGCGACAGCAGCCTTGTCGTTTTTAATGGAAATAATGAAGGGAGATTTGGAGCAGGCAAACACACTTCTGATTTGAGAAGCACCAAAAATTTGCGTGCTTATACCGTTTATGATGAAGCAACCGCAGAAACGAAAGTCGTCATCAATGCCGTAGAATACGGACCTTATCAAAATTTGGTACGTTATTACCTTAGCCCTGAAGAAGATACGTGGGCGGTAAGCTATTATGAAAATCAAGGAAATTATTATAACTTTTTTGTAAAATTTAGTACAGGACTTAAAATAGGACCTTTTACGAAAATTCATAATTTCGTTTTATTAAATAATGAACATTGGATTGTAGAGGCTGAAAAAAAAGATACACCACCACAAAAATACCTTATACAAACGCACAAAGGGGATTTAGGGCTTTTTGATAAGGCACTCCAAGGAAAGGATTATGCATCTTATAGCGACCTTATTTATACTAATCTGAATTTTGGTAAAAATGTTATTAAAGACCAAAAAATCTATTATATGGTCAATGGGGAGCTTTTTGGTGACGGACTTTATACGGACTTTATCAAACAAGTGGATTTGGGCGCAAAGTTAGACCGTTTTAACTACGTGGTGGGTAATGATAACCAACTGATTTTCAAAGGAGAAAAGTTTTTTACCAAAAATGTGACAAAATTCACCATTAGCGACAGTCGTAACAGTGTGGCTATTGTGAAATCCCAAAATGCGACCACAGATATTTTGAATATCAACGAAAAAGTGCAAGTGGGTACATTTGGTAAAATTACGGATATTGCGTTTATTCCTGATACTGAAAATTTTTACTTTTGGACAAAAAACGCTGACAATTCTCACACCTTGCACCTGCGTATAGGCGCACAAACTGCCAACCAAGGTACATATAAAGTAAAACCTGATTTGATGGGAAAAATGCCTTCTGTGCAGTTTACGCCAAGTATGCGCCATTGGGGATTTGTTTATTTGAGTGATAAAAACGAGCATAAAGTCGTAGTAAATAAGCAAGAATATGATACAAGTTTTATCAATAGTGTAGCACTTTTTGGAGAAGGAAGAGAGGAATACGCTACGTGGTTGAGTTTAGATAAAGACAAAATTATTTTGAATAAAATCAGCTTTTAGCTTCTTACTAATTCTGTTTGTCGTTCCCCACGTTCTACGTGGGGAAACGGAAAATAATGTATAGTTAGATAAGGACATTGTTAATTTGTATTTAGTCCAAGCGGGACGGCATATTTATGGAAAATAAATCACGCAAAAAATGTATTTAGTCCCAGCGGGACGGCATATTTATAGAAAATAAATCACGCAAAAAATGTATTGAGTCCAAGCGGGACGGCATATTTATAGAAATATTACATAACCACATTGTCAACTAGTGATTTTTTACGTAGCTATTTGCAAATAAATTGCGGTGAAACAGTTTCGTTGTTATAAAACTAGCCCTTGCTAGTGCCGCCCCGCTGGGGCTAATTACAAAATATCAATGTCGCTATCTAAGTAGTATGATTATTCTGTTTACAAAGGCAAACAATCACCTTGCAAAAGTTTCATTTCCAAATTAAAAATGCCTATCCAAGTGCCACCAGAGGTTTTACAATCTGCATCAGGTCCAATATTGGGTGTCAGTCTTCCGTCTCCTTTGTCGTAGGCTTTTGTAGCCCTAAATTGTATATTTCCGTTAGACGAAAATGTAATTGGGCTAGTGTTATTATCTTCATTGCGGAGTGTATTTGTTTTGTCATCATCTAGCTTACAACCCACAAATGTGGCTGCTTGTATTGCTCCACTTGCAGGATTTATTTTTGCCAAAAACATAATTTTAGGTCCTCCGCCACTACCATAACTTGTTTGAAAACTACCCGTAGTAGCTCTATAATCAGTATTTCCGCCTGTACAACTAAATGCTACCACCAAATTATCTCCTTGAATATTCACTGCTACACCACGAGCATCATCAGGGGATTTGTCGTAATATTTTGACCAAACAATCTGCCCATTTGTTTCTTTAAGCACATACGCATCTTGATTATTGCTAGAAACTTGTGCATAACCCACTGTATAACGGTCTGTGCCGAGTGTAATAGATTTTTCAGTACCAATATTACGGCTAATGGCTTCAATAGTAATACTACTGCTACTACTAGAGGAACTTGTACTGATGTCTATTTTTTTGCAGCTGACAACGCCAATAATAGTTCCCATACTTGCAATAGCAAAGAGAGAGATGAGAATAATGTTCTTTTTCATATAAAATATCAGGGATAAATGAGGAGTTACTGTATTTGAGTAATGCAATTTCGTCAAAAAAATTTAGAAAATATGATTTTTCTGTTTATTTTTCTGTTTGTTTTTCAATTTTTTCAAGTTTTTTCACTCGCTTTCCTACTTGTTCAATAAATGCTTTTGAGAGTTTTTGAGCAGCTTTTTCTATTTCTGGGTTGATATTTTTGGTGCTTTCTTCGTCAAAGTCTGCAAGTGCTTCACGTATATAATTGCGCAGGGCAAATTCTACGTGAGGGGTAAGTGTGTGGTTTTGCATAAGAAATTTTGTCTAGATTTATATTTAATTGCTTGATAGTGGCTTAAATAGCTACACAAAACTACTATTTAAAATTGAGATAAAAAAATAATAACTTTTTTAATAACTTTACTTTGTTTTTTAGAGTAAATATTTTATATTTGTAAATAAAATATTTAGTAGATTTTCCTAAAAATAATCTAAAAATAGCTAAAAAATATCCTAAAATATTGCCAAAAATCAAATGGGTATAGTATTATTTTAAGATAGTTTTGGACTAAAAAAAATCTCAAAAAATCAGAAAAATTTTAAAATATCTCAAAAAAACTGCAAAATACTTAAAAAAAACGCTGTAAATGTATGAAAGAATTATTAAAAAATATCAATAAAGCATTTGACAACAAAATCCGCTTATCAGTAATGACTGCTCTTTTATATCATAGCAAAGGCTTGACATTCAATCAATTAAAAGAACTTTTGGGGGCAACAGACGGGAATTTGTCTAGTAATACAATGGTTTTGGAGGATAAAGAATACATTGCTATTCAAAAAATATTCATCAAGAAGAAACCAAATACCACTTATACAGTAACTGAAAAGGGTAAAAATGCTTTTTCTGTGCATTTGGAGGCACTAATGAAGATAGCTAATTATAAAGGATAATTTAGTTGTGAGTTGTGAATTGTGAGTTATACTAGGAACGGCTTGGATTTCAGAAAATGTACTGAAGTCCAGCGGACTGGCATATTTATAGAAAATAGGTCAAAAAAGTATTTAGCTCCAGCGGAGCGTTATATTATTTCGCTCCGCTGGAGCTTTTTAATACAAATACAATGATATTTCTATAAATATGCCGTTCCGCTGGAACTAATACAAAATTTGTTTTTCCGAAATCCTTCCCGTTTGCAGTATAATACAATAGGATAACCAAACTGTTAGTATTATTAAGAACAAACAAAAGACTTTACGGAAATTTGTAGTTATTCGTAAAGTCTTTTATTGGTTTAGTCAGTTGACTATATAGCATTTTTTTCAGCAAGTGCCACTCTTACATCTTGTAGGGCTGCTTCTGTGAGGGGTTTTGTAATAAATTTGATGACGTGTTCGTTATCAACAATTCTTTTAATATCTTGTTTATTATCAGAACTTGACAAAATAACAATTTTGCATTTGTTTTTAACTGCATCAGGGAACATTTCAAACTCAAATAAAAACACAAAACCATCTACAATAGGCATATTAATATCCAAAAATATCAAATTTGGGAGGTTTTCTGGGGTATTTTGCTCTTGTTCTAGGTATTGTAAGGCACTTTTACCAGAATTTTTTATTTCTACTCTTTGAGCAAATTTTGTTATTTCTATGATGCGTTTACTGATAAAGTTGTCTGTATCATTGTCATCTACAAGCATTACAAGGTCTATTGGTTTTTCCATTGCGTGGGTCATTGCGTGAGTTTGGCGTTATTTTTGTTACTTTAACTGCTTTAATTTTGTTACTACCTGCAAATTTAGTAAACTTTTTAGATATTTATCAAAATATTTATCTAATTTTTCTAAAATCTAAATAACATCATAAATAATCTGAAAAAAAATCAAAAAAAATCAAAAAAATGTTTGATAATGCACAATTATTGTTACATTTAAACTTGTGAATTGTGAATAGTGAATTTTGATATATTTTTTTCTGTTCTCACAGGTAAAACAATTTAAAACCATCATTTGTTGTTATCTGTATAAAATTTTACGTAGATAAGTAATAATTCATGTTTGTTTTTGCTATTAAGTAGCCACTCTTCATATAAGCTAGTGGTATTTTTGTATTCATTAAAAATTCACAATTAAAAATTCACAATTATTTATGAACGCTAACAGACTTATAAACGGCATTATTCCTATCCTAAAACCAACTGATACTGCCCAACGTGCCTTAGATTTGATGGAAGAATTGCAGCTACATTTTTTGCCAATAGAAGATGAATTAGGAGTTTTTAGGGGAATGGCGGAAGAAGATAAATTACTTGATTTGTATGATACAGAGGCACTTTTTGCGGATATATACGTGGGTGCATCAGGTGCATATACATATGCAAATGAACATTTTTACGAGATTTTGAGGGTAGCGCAAAGCAATAAAACGGATATTATAGCCGTTTTGGACGAAGAAAATAAGATTATTGGGAGTGTTTCGCTCAAAGAAGTTATCAATCATTTTGCCCAAAGCTATGCCATACAGCAGGAGGGAGGTATTATTGTGCTTTCTATGAGTCAAATTGATTATTCTTTGGCAGAAGTTAGCCGACTTGTAGAGAGTAATAATGCGAAAATTTTGACTATGTTTGTGGAAGCAGATGAGAAAAACCCTTTTTATCTGCAACTAACCATCAAAATCAACCAAACGGACATCAGCAGGGTAGTGGCTACTTTTGAAAGATTTGGTTACAAGATTATAGAAAAATTTGCTACTACAACACTTGCAGACGTGGATTATTCTCGTCTGGATATGCTTTTAAAATACTACGTTTGATGTGTGATATATGATGTGTGATGTAAAATACATTATTTGTCGTCACAAAATACATCACATATCATATATCACACATCATATATCAGATGAATATTGCAATACACGGAAGAAATTTTAAGCCAGAGGCAACGGCTTTTATACAAGAAATGTTTGACGAATTGGCGCAGAGAAACGTAGAAATACTTATTTCGGAGCAGTTCTTTAAGTTTTTGAAGAAAAACCGTATCAAAAATATTGGTAAAAATTATTATAAAACCCAGCAAGACCTCCAAAATATGGATTTCTTTTTTAGTTTGGGTGGAGATGGTACACTTTTAGAGTCTGTAACACATATTGGCGCACTAGAAATACCTATTTTGGGCATCAATACAGGGCGTTTGGGTTTTTTGGCGACTACCTCGCCAGAAGAGATAAAAACGGCTATCAATAACCTTTTAAATGGCTATTATTCTTTTGATTACCGTTCACTTATTCACCTAGAAACTAGCTCTGATTTGTTTGAGGGCATTAATTTTGGCCTGAATGAGTTTACTGTTACCAAGCGAGATAATTCTTCTATGATTGTGGTGCATACTTATATCAATGGGGAATATCTGAACTCTTATTGGTCTGATGGATTGATAATTTCTACGCCTACGGGTTCTACGGGCTATTCTTTGAGTTGTGGAGGTCCCGTAATTTTGCCTCAATCCAAAAATTTTGTGATTACGCCTATAAGTCCTCATAACTTGACGGTACGCCCTATGGTTATTGCTGATGATAGCGTAATTTCTATTGAAATTGAGGGAAGAAGTAAGAATTTTCTTGTTTCTTTGGATTCTCGTTCATGTGTAACAGATGCCAGTATAGAACTTGCCGTTAGTAAAGAGAAATTTAGGGCAAAATTGATTAAACTAAATGACAAAAATTTCCTTAGTACATTGCGCAGTAAGCTCACCTGGGGTTATGATGTGAGAAATTAAATTGTGAATTTTAAATTGTGAATTGTGAATGAATACAAAATACCACTGATTATCCATTCATTTGTATTAAAATCCTGAAAGGATTTAATGTTAATAGCCGTAAGTCGTACTTACGGAACGTGGTAATAGTGTTAAATTATTGGTAGTGCTATACTTGTAATGTTTTCAAATGGTGGCAGAAACCGCTGTTGTTTGTGAAGACACGAACAACGCCACTTTTATATAAATATTTATAAATATCAAATCATTACAAGTATAGCACTACCAAATTATTCATCAATATTTCCTAAAAAATCAATTTCCAAAAGTATAGGGCAATGGTCGGAGTGTTTGGCTTCTGATAAAATATGACTTTTACTAAGATAAGCAGCCATATTTTGGCTGGCAAACTGGTAATCTATCCTCCAGCCTAAGTTTTTGCCACGAGAACCTGCTCTATAACTCCACCAAGTATAATTATGTGGTTCTGCAGAAAAATGACGAAAAGTATCTACAAAACCAATCTCCAAAAATTCTGTTAGCCAACTGCGTTCTTCTGGCAAAAAACCTGGATTTTTAGCATTAGCCTTAGGGTTATGAATGTCTATTGCATTATGGCAAACATTAAAATCTCCGCAAATAACAAGGTTTTTTGTATCTTCTAAAATTTGTTTGATATAAGGATAAAAATCTTTCAAAAACTGTATCTTAAATGCCTGACGTTCAGGGCTAGATGCACCAGAAGGAACATAAACAGACATTACAGAAAACGGAACATAATTATTTTTGTCATTTCCTTCAAAATCAATACGCAAAATACGTCCTTCATTGTCATAATCAGCCATATCACAGCCAAAAATGATGTTTTTTGGAATTTCTTTTGTCAAAATAGCCACGCCACTATAACCTAGTTTTTGAGCAGGATAAATATAAATATGATACCCCAATTCCTCAAATAAACTCACAGGAATATCTTTAAAAGTTGCTTTAATCTCCTGGAAACAAATAATATCAGCATTAGTTGCTTTTATCCATTGCAACAGGTTTTTTTTCAAAGCTGCCCTAATACCATTTAAATTGTAAGAGATAATTTTCATTTATTTTTGCTGATGTTTTTTATTTGCAAATTTAAGAAAGATTATTTACTTTTTTGTCTTTTTATGCGTAATTTTGTAGTTTTTATGCCGTTTTTGGTGTTCTAAAACAGCATAAATGCACTAATAACATTTATTTAGGAAATGAAGATAAATTTGGTTTTATTGCAGGACAATTACACAAGAAATACATTATTTGACGTAGTTCGTTGTGGGTGTCGCTCACGCTAAAACACCCACAACGGCGGTAAATTTAGCTGTATAAGTATATTGGTTGTAAATACGCAATAAAATGAATAGTATATTCGTAAAATTCATGTTGGTAATAGTATTTTTAGGACTTGGCTTGGCTTTATTATTCTTAAAATTAGATGCACAATTTGGTGTGGGCTCTCTCGGGGCAGTAGGAAGTTGGATGTTTCCAACATCTAAAAAAGAATTAGTATTAGCAATAGATAGCTTATTCGCTATGCAACCAAGATATATTCTTCCTAAAGAATTAGATACAAGATATAATAATTGGAAAGAGGGTGGATATGACTTCTTGGATAGTAGACTTTTTTATTTTGATAAAAAACCAAGAGAAATATATTATGTTTCATTCTATGGGGATGCGAGTGATTCCATTCAAGCCAATCCCAACTTGACGGGTATATCAGTAAGGTCAGTAATATCAGTTAGTGGGATAAAAGGCTGGCAAAATGATAGTGATATGAGTAATACTGAAATGCATCGTGTTTTAGATAGATTTGATAAGGAAATAGTATCTAAACTTGAAACATATACAAATACGAAAGCAATAAAAGAGAAAGACTAAGCCAACAACGCAATAACGAATACACAAGAAATACATTGTTTGACGTAGTGCGTTGTGGGTGTCGCTAACGCTAGAACACCCACAACGGCAGAAAAACTAATTACAGAACCTACTTAACATAAATAAATCATTTGATGAAACATGAAAAAAACTATTGAATTAATAATTATTTCTATTTTTGTATTTCTTATTCCTATTTCTATTTTTGTATTTATTCTTATATACCCCAGGACACCTCGTAAACCAAATTGTGATTACTATAGGGAGAAAAAACTGGAAGAATATTGTGGCTTGATAACAAAGAAATTTTATGTGAAAGGAGATTCTGGTTACATAATAAATATAAATAATGATGAAAGGGAAATATATGGAGCTAATAAATCTGTTGACGTATATTCAAGAGTAGGAGACTATATCTGTAAAATTAAGAACACCAATAGTTGTGTCATTGTGAGGAAAAATACCAAAAAATATTTTGAAAAATATTACGACTTGATATGGGATAGTGATAAGATTTATTGTGATAGTATTGATAAAATAATTCAACAGCAGGGTAAAGAGTAAATTCCTTTGGTGTCAGATTTTTCTGCCTGACACCAAACTACGCCAAACAATGTATTTAGGCATTTCTATACCCCCAGCCGCCTTATTTCCTGTGGTGTCAGATTTTCCCGCCATAGCTACCAAGTTAATAAAAAATCCCCTATTCTTAATTTGAGAAATAACAACAAAATAACAACTTATTTGTTATTTTTGCACTTGATTTATGAAGTTTAATGTACGAATTGATATTGTATTCTCATTTACAATTCACAATTCACAATTCACAATTAAAGAATGTCTTTCAAAAAAATCCTTATCATTAGACAAAGTTCTATTGGCGACATCATTCTCACCACACCGCTAGTGCGTTGTGTGCGTCAGGCGTACCCAAACGCACAAATTGACTTTCTCACCAACCAAGAATTTACTGATTTGGTGCGCCATAATCCACATATTTCTAACGTAATTACTTATGATAAAAAAACGGGTTTTGCGGGACTTTATACCCTCAAAAAGCAACTAATGGCAGAAAAATATGACTGGATTATTGATTTGCATAATAGTTTGAGAAGTAGGTTTTTGCGTTTGTTTTCAAAGATAATTTCAGATGTAAAAGAGATTTCTGTTTATGAAAAACCTTATATTGCAAGAAAATTACTCATCAATTTCAAGAAAGATATTTATCCAAAACCGTATAAAAAGGTGCTTTTAAAGTATTTTGATGCGCTTTTTGATAAAAAAATTCAGTATGATAATAATGGTACAGAAGTTTTTTTTGGAGAAGAAAACACTAAAAAAATCAATGATTTATTAGAATATCAAACTGATATAAAAACTAGCGCAAACACTAATATTATCACTATTTGCCCTGCTGCAAGTGCTTTTACTAAGCAATGGCTACCAGAATATTTTGCAACACTTATCAAAAAACTTTTTGAATATTATAATATTGATAATCAAAATAAGCATCAAAACAATATTAAAATCATATTGTTAGGTGGAAAAGCAGATATTTCTGTTTGTGAAAACATTAAAAAAATGGTTGATAACCAGCTAAATAATCAATTTCGTAACCAAGAAAATACAGATTTAATTATTTTGGCAGGAAAATGTAATTTATTAGATTCTGCGGCACTTTTGGCACGTAGCAACGTAATTATCACAAATGATACAGGTATGATGCACCTTGCGGAAGCGCAAAAAAAGCCTGTTTTGGCTATTTTTGGCTCTACTGTGGAGGCTTTTGGTTTTTATCCGTTTTTAGAAAAAAGTGAGATTGTAGAAACAATGCTACCTTGTCGTCCTTGCTCACAAAGTGGAGAGAATGCCTGTCCAAAAGGTCATTTCAAGTGTATGAAAGACATTCTACCAGAAAAAATCTACGAAATAACTCTGTTGATGTGTGAACTGTGAGGTGTGAAGTTTGATGTATTTTTTGTAGATGTGTTACTTGGATAACAATATTGATAAGATGCGTTTTTATTTTTTCATTTGTATTAAAATCCTGAAAGGATTTAATGTTAATAGCCGTAAGTCGTACTTACGGAACGTGGTAATAATGTATTAAACAAAAATCAATAAAATGAACACAAATAGCAATTTGTCAAGAACTGCTTTGATAGTAGGTGCAACTGGGCTTATAGGTGAAAGCCTTTTGCATATATTACTAAAAGATGCCACTTATACGCAAGTAACGGCACTCTTAAGGAAAAAATTACCAGAAAATGAACAAAATAATCTAGTTATCAATAATCCAAAATTTGTCCAAATTGAGATAAATTTTGATGCAATAGAAAAATACAAAGATGTTATCAAAGCAACTGATGTATTTTGTTGTTTGGGAACAACTATTGCCGTTGCTGGCTCAAAAGAGAATTTTCGTAAGGTAGATTTTGATTATCCGCTAGAAATAGCCAAAATAGCCAAATTTAATGGAACAGACACGTTTTCTATTGTTACGGCTATGGGTGCAGATGCTAATTCTAGCGTGTTTTACAACCAGGTCAAAGGAGAAATAGAAGATAGTATTGCCAAACTTTCCTTCAAAAGTTATAATGTTTTTCGTCCTTCTTTGCTTTTGGGAGATAGAAAAAATTTCCGTTTTGGGGAGAGTATAGGCAAGTTTTTTGCTAAGACTTTGAGTTTTTTAATGATTGGCGGACTGAAAAAATACCGTGCTATACAAGCTGATGCGGTTGCTTTTGCTATGTTTAATCTTACCAAACTTGCTCACGAAGGCATAAATGTTTATGAATCAAATAGATTGCAGGAGGTTTTTGATAACAAATAGACCAAAAATTGCTTAAAATTTGGTAATTAAAGAATTTGGGTTTACTTTTGGGGAAATTAAGGTCAATTACGAATTAACAATTACGAATTACGTTTTTTTTATTCACAACTCACAATTCATAACTCACAACTCACAATTACTAACTATTTTAATGGATTATCTTAGAGGTCTTTTAGGGATTACTGTGTTCCTTAGCATTGCATATCTTTGCTCCAACAACCGCAAACACATTAATTGGCGGCTCGTTGCCACAGGGGTAACGCTTCAAATTATCTTTGGGGTTTTGGTGCAAGAAGTTGAGTATGTTAAAGCTGGATTTGGGTCTGTGGGAGAGGGATTTACGCAATTTATCAGTTACACCTCTGCTGGTACGGATTTTGTTTTTGGTAAAGAACTCAAACGACCTGATGGAAGTGCAGGTTTTATCTTTGCTTTTCAGGTTTTACCAACCATTATTTTCTTTTCTACGGTATCTGCTGGTCTTTATTATTTGGGTATTTTGCAAAAGATAGTTTTTGGTATTGCGTGGGTAATGTCTAAGACAATGCACTTATCAGGTGCTGAAAGCCTTTCTGCGGCAGGTAATATTTTTTTAGGGCAAACAGAAGCTCCGCTTTTGGTACGTCCTTTTATCAAACAAATGACTATTTCAGAGATAAATTGTTTGATGACAGGCGGAATGGCTACACTTGCAGGAGGAGTTTTAGCGTATTATGTGGTGCTTTTGGGTGGTCCTGAAAAAAGTAAACAAGCTATATTTGCAGCTAATTTATTAATGGCATCTGTAATGAATGCACCAGGAGCTATTGTAATGTCTAAAATGCTTTTCCCTGAAACAGAGGCAATAGAAACAAAATTAGAAGTTTCAAAAGAGGCGTTAGGTACTAATTTGATTGATGCAATGTCTATTGGTGCTGGTGATGGTTTAAAACTTGCTTTGAATGTGGGCGGAATGTTACTAGCTTTTATTGCGGTTGTAGCACTTTTGAATGGTATTTTGGGTGGAATTGGTGGAATTATTGGCATCAATGATGGTATAAAAAGTTATACAAATGGAATTTTTTCTACTTTATCTTTAGAATATATTTTGGGACTTATTGGGCAACCTATAGCGTGGCTAATGGGTGTAGAGTGGAAAGATTCTCTTGCAGTTGGTAGTCTTATTGGTCAAAAAACTGCTTTAAATGAAGCCATTGCTTACACACAACTTGCAAAATTCAAACTTGATGGCGTTATTAGTGAGCGGTCTATTTTTATTTCTACTTTTGCTTTGTGTGGTTTTTCTAATTTTAGCTCTATTGCTATCCAAATTGGTGGTATTGGTGGT
Source organism: Raineyaceae bacterium (assembly GCA_043772375.1). Taxonomy (GTDB): domain Bacteria; phylum Bacteroidota; class Bacteroidia; order Cytophagales; family Thermonemataceae; genus JANYGM01. The sequence goes on from JAYVGJ010000386.1 coordinate 14,004, forward strand.
ATGGCACCAGAAAGACAAGGCGACCTTTCTAGGTTAGGAATGCGTGCGTTGTTAGGTGCATCTTTGGCGTGTTTTATGACTGCCGCTATTGCGGGTGCGTTGAGTTCGTTGTAAAATAGTAGTTGTCTAACAATTTTTTAAAATCAACAGCTTTAACCGTATTTTTATAAAAATTGTTAGATAATTCTTCTTCTTCAAAATGAACAAATTAAAACTAAAAGAACTACCTTCTGATGCTTGCAAATTATTAGAAAAAATTTCACAGGGAAGTCAAAATTTAGACAAAAACGTAGATTTACTTTTACTCAAAAGACATCTGAAATTAGTTTATAATGTTGGTTTAGAGATAGTAAAAGAAATTTCTACTTATTGGACAAACTTAAAATTATTAGAAGAAGAAATTTCTTTTGGAACTGCAACACATGACATAGGCAAAGCTATAGAAACAAATGAATTATATGAAATTGGAGATAACCACGAAAGAGTTGGGTATAATTTTTTATTAGAAAATGGAATAAATGAGAACTTTGCAAGATTTGCCAAAACACATGGTAATTGGACACTATTAAATCTTAAAATTGAAGATTTAATAGTAATATTAGCAGATAAAATATGGAAAGGAAAAAGAATTGATGAGTTAGAAGAACGTCTTACAAAAGAAATTGCAACCATCACAAATACAGATTATTGGGACGTAAACGTTAAATTAGATGCTATTATCTCAAAAATTGTGATTGGGGCAGATAAAAGACTTAGTTGGCAAAATAAATTCTAGGAAAATAAAAATATACAAACAAAAGCCACTCAAATTTGAGTGGCTTTTATCTTAGAAAAAATATTATTTTTAGGATTATCTTGGAAATTTATCATTTAAATTGTTGTTAAGAAAGTGGTCATAATAAATTGAAATTCAGAATATTATGACACACTTTTATTGCAAAAGGTGTATATTTGCGTTGCAAAACATCA
>JAYVGJ010000387.1:0-6040 GCA_043772375.1 Raineyaceae bacterium
AAACGTACTTCCACAGTAGAATTTGTGCCCAAAAACACACGTGCCACATTAGAAATATTGGTTGAGGGCGTATTGTTGGTATAAACAGATGTCCCATTAACTATAATTTCTATTTGGTCATCAAAAGCAGGAATATCAATTTGGTAAAAATCACAGGGAAAACCACTCCTTTTAAACCTAACAGAATGATTATCAGCAGGAACAGCGCAGCCAGAATAACCTGCCACACTTGAAGGAGAAGCATTTGCATTATAAAAAGTTTGTGTATCAAAATCTATAGTAGGAATGACAAATGAACCTGCATAAGTGGTGAAATTATTATCAGAAAAAGCATAAGCATTCCATTGATTTGTGCCAAAACCTGCAGGATTTCCTGCGGGAAGTTGTACAGTAATGGCATTACTGACGTTTCCGCTTGTAACAATAGGGCTATTAGAAACGGCTCTAAAAACATACAAATTGCTTGCAGGTGCACTTGCAGGTATTGTACAAAATACGCTATTGCTTGTGGTGGCGTTGATACTCCCTACAAAGGGAAATGGTGTAGGGAAATTGCCAAATTGGTCTGACATTTCTATATAAAATGTGTTGCTTGCATTAAAAGTGCCTGTCGTTGTGTAAGGCACACTAAACGCTGCCCCCTGGCAAAAAGGAGAGCCTGTAATAGTTCCCATTGTGATGGTCTGGGCATGTATTTTCGTGTAAAAAAGAGATAAACACACTATAAAAAGTGTCGTAAAATGTACTAATTTAAGTTTCATTTATGTTTAAAATTAAAATTATTGGTTTTTGTTGGATTTATAATCTATTCTTTAATATTATTTTAATAGAGAAAGTAACTAAAAAATTCATAATAATAAGACTTTCTTAGATTTGTGCTATTTTTTATTATTTTAGTGCAATAAATGTGAGTTTTTGCGTTGCATTTATTTACAGCACAAAAATATACTTATTATTTGATATTGTCAATAGCCTAAAAAGGCTATATTTTGAAATTTATACTGATATTTTTATATTACTTTTATGCCATAAAAGTAATATGAAATGATAATTTGCTTGTGTCAAAATTAAATAATATAACGCATTTTTAACCATTTTTAAGGTGAATATGCAAATACGCAAGGTGAATGTTGGTTTTATTGGGGTGAATATTGTTGATAAACTCAAATATTTTAATAACTCATTTATATTTAAAAATTATGTTAAATTTGAGCAAACATTAAAATTTCCTAGAAAAACTCGCAAGGGTTAAAAAATGCTTGCTAATATCAAACTACCCAAAATATTAGTATATTTGCACACATCTAAAACCAAAATTAAAAACTCATTATCAGTCCTTCAAGATTTTTAAAAACCTTGAAGGACTTTAATAAAATCAAACCACAATGCCAATACTCAACTGGATAGGAAAAGACAAAGTAATCAATCATCACCTAAACGTGGATTTTAAAATCCTAAACAAAAAATATACCTTCAATACCAATACCACAGAGCAAAATTCTGAAAATAAAATTATCAATGGCGACAACCTAGAAGCCCTAAAAGCTCTGCTACCACAATATGAAGGCAAAATAAAATGTATCTACATTGACCCGCCCTACAATACAGGTAACGAAAACTGGATTTATAATGACAACGTAAACGACCCCAAAATAAAAAAATGGCTTGGGCAAGTTGTAGGTAAAGAAAGTGAAGACCTTACACGACACGACAAATGGCTCTGTATGATGTACCCACGACTAAAACTTCTGCACAAACTCCTCAAAGATGATGGCGTTATTTTTATCTCAATAGACGACAACGAACAAGCTAACCTAAAACTTATTTGTGATGAGATTTTTGGTGCTGGGAATTATATTGCTAATCTTGCTACAATTATGAATTTAAAAGGAAATCAAGACCAATTTGGCTTTGCTGGCACCCACGAATATACTTTGGTTTATGCAAAACAGAAATCTAAGTTAATGCTTGGTAGTTTATTACTTGAAGAAGAAGCTGCTGAAAGTTGGGAAAAAGATGACATAGGTTTCTTTAAAAAAGGCGCAAATTTGAAATCAACAGGCGTAAATGCACCAAGACAGAAAAGACCAAATTTATTTTATCCCATATATATTAACACAGAATTTGAAGTAAATGATACTAGACAAAATGAAAGTGATTTTGAACTTTTACCAATAACAGACGGACAGGAAATGTCGTGGCGTTGGAGTAAAGATAAACTTTTCACGGAAAAATTTAATTTAATTCTTTCCAAAAGTGATAACAGTTTTTCAATATACAAAAAACAACGTCCAGAATTGGGAGATTTGCCTTCAAAAAAACCAAAATCTATTTTTTATAGACCTGAATACAGTAGTGGAAATGGAACAAATCAAATGAAACAAATTTTTGGAAATAAATTATTTCAAACTCCAAAACCACTAGAATTAATACAAGACTTTTTGCAAATTTCCACAGATTCAAATTCTATCATTTTGGATAGTTTTGCGGGTTCTGGCACGACTGCTCACGCTGTTTTAAACCTCAACAAAGCAGACGGCGGCAAGCGCAAATTTATCTTAATAGAAATGGAAGATTACGCAGAAAGCATCACCGCAGAGCGTGTGCGCAGGGTTATGCAGGGTTACGCAGGTAATGCAGGCACAGGCGGAAGTTTTGATTTTTATGAGTTGGGAGAAGTGCTTTTTGATGAAGATGGTTTTTTGAATGAAAAAGTGAGTTTAGACAAAATCAGGGCATATATTTGGTTTTCTGAAACCAATAAAGAATTACTTGAGCAAGTGTATAGTGATGATGCTATCCAAGATGATAGCTCGTTTTTGGGTAAAGACAACGACACAAGTTATTATTTTCATTATATTGTAGGAGAAACAACGGTTTTGAATTATGATTTTTTGGCAAAAATGCGCACCAAAGCAGAACAATACATTATTTATGCTGATAATTGTTTGCTTACAAGTGAGTTTTTGCGAGAAAACAACATTTTTTTTAAGAAGATACCAAGAGAAATAAGGAAATTTTGATGGGGTTTAATACATTGTTACCACGTTCCGTAAGTACGACTTACGGCTATGGATATTCAACCCTTTCAGGGTTTTAATACAAAAAAAACGCAAGTACAAAACCCTGAAAGGGTTTAACAATAATAGCCGTAAGTCGTACTTACGGAATGTGGTAATAATGTATTTATCTGTGTCTAGCAGTTGCTAGCTTGTGGCAATAAAAACCAAAAAAACTAACCAAAAATGGAATTAAAACCTTATCAAAAGCAAGTAATTGATGATCTTGCGTTTTTTTTAGAGAAAATACAAGAAACCAAAAACGTAGTAACGGCTTATGCGAGTTTTTGGGAAAATCACCCTAAAACGCCCTTGCAACCCACGCTCGGAACTGCCATTGAAAGCTATAAAAACAACATTAAAGGCGTTCCTCACGTATGCGTGAAAGTGCCTACTGCAGGCGGAAAGACGTTTATTGCCTGCAACGCCCTCAAAACTATTTTTGATGCTTTTGATTTTGAGAAACCTAAAGCCGTTGTTTGGCTTGTGCCTTCTACGACTATTTTAGACCAAACTATCAAAAATCTTAAAGATATTTCTCACCCATACCGTCAGAAAATCAACACACATTTTGGCAATAAAGTAGAGATTTTTGATAAGGCAACGCTTTTGAATGGCAACGGCTTTAGTCCTAGTAGCGTGAGAGAACAATTAAGTATTTTTGTATTGAGTTTTGATAGCATTCGCACCGCAAACAAGGAAGGGAGGAAGGTTTTTCAGGAAAACGGTGCTTTGCAGACTTTTATAACGGATTTGCCAGAAAATGAAGAAATTTCTTTGATGGCAGTCATAAAAATGCTTAATCCTGTGCTGATTGTAGATGAAAGCCACAATGCAGAAACGGATTTGAGTGTGGAAATGCTCAAAAATTTTAATCCGAGTTTTATTTTGGATTTGACTGCCACGCCCCGCAAAAATTCCAATATTATTAGTTTTATTGATGCCATTGCGCTCAAACAAGAGAATATGGTAAAACTTCCTGTCATTGTTTATAATCATCAAGACAAAACAGATGTGATTATCTCTGCGCTAGACCTCCAAAAAAAGCTAGAAAATGCCGCAAAACAAGAACGCAAAAATGGCGGAAAATACATAAGACCTATTGTTTTGTTTCAGGCGCAACCCAAAAACGCCACCGACAGCATTGATTTTGAGAAATTAAAAGCAAAACTTATTGCCCTCAATATCCCCAAAGAGCAAATTAGGATAAAAACGGCAACCATCAACGAAATAAAAAACGAAGATTTGATGCACGAAAACTGCAAAGTGCGTTACATTATCACCATAAATGCGCTAAAAGAGGGCTGGGATTGTCCGTTTGCGTATATTTTGGCATCTTTGGCAGACAAAAGCTCTGCGGTGGACGTAGAACAGATTTTGGGTAGAGTTTTGCGCCAGCCGTATGTGAGCAAACATAGTTCACCGTTTTTGAATTTGAGTTACGTACTTACGGCATCTTCCAAATTTGATGCAACGCTTGTAAATATTGTCAAAGGACTGAATAAAGCAGGTTTTTCGGACAAGTCAGCAAGAGAAAACAACGGAAATATTATTGCAAAAGATTTGTCTAAACAAAAGCCACTTACTTTTGATATTGCCACGCCTGCACAAGCACCTACGCAGACACCTGCGCAAGATGCGCTTGTACAAGGCGTACAAGAAGGAAATGATGATATTGATGTAAAAAGAATTTTGGAAAGTCAAAATATTAGCAATCAAAATATTGGTAATCAAGGCATTAGTGATGAAAATAATTCAACTCAGCAATCTAATATTCTCAAAGAAATAGAAAAAATTGCCATTGAACAAACAGAAATGTTAGACAAAAAAGTAGCTGAATTAGCTAAAAATGGTGTTTTTTCAATTCCAGACGAAGTAAAAAACAATATGAAAACTTATAATGTCAAAGAGAAATTTAAGGAGAAAATAAAAACCATTATTTTGCCACAATTTCATATAAAAGTGCCTACAAGTGATATTTTCAGCAAAAAAGAAAATATTTTATTGCTAGACAAAGACAACCTTTTGCAGGATTTCCAGTTGAGCAAAGCGGATAATAACATTGATTTTGAGAACGTGAACGCCCAACTTTATAAGATTGATTTGGACGCAGACAACGACAATAAACCTACTTTTGTGCGCCTAGACGACACAGAAAAGAAAGGTTTGATGCTGATTTTAAGCACAACAGCTACCAAAGAAGGCAAAGTACGAGATTTTACCAAACGCATTATGAGCATCATAGGAAATATGTATCCTATTGCAGATGAGGAGATTAAGAAATATGTTACACGTATTTTGGAGGATTTTAGGGAAGAACAATTTATTGATTTTGCCAATAACGAAAACTCTTATACAGAAAAAATAAAAACCAAAATAAAATCTCTGGCGCAAGATTTTGCAGAAAAACAGTTTAAAAATCTCATCAATATAGACAAAGTATTTATGAAAAACTCTTTTGTTTTTCCGCTAAATATCTCACCAACAAGGATTTGCGCTGGTATCAGTAAGTCGCTTTATAGTGAGGAAGGCGAGATAAATGGCTACGAGTTGCAGGTCATCAATAAAATAGCGAATATGCCAAATATTGAATTTTGGACAAGAAATATAGAACGTAAAGGCTTTAAAATCAATGGTTTTATCAATCATTATCCTGATTTTATCATTCATACCACTAGCGGGAAAACCATTATTTTGGAAACCAAAGGAGATCATCTAGACGCAGAAAGCAAGATAAATCTAGGCAAATTATGGGCAGAAAAAGCAGGCAATGACTACCGTTATTATATGGTTTACGAAAAACGAGAAGTTGAAGATGCCTATACATTAAATCAATTTTTGGATTTTATGAAAGAAATGTAATAGAGTTTATGAATAATTCTATTTTTAACCACCCCTAACCCCAGTAATGTTAATTTCTGATTAATATTGTTCTCCAAGTGGAAATAATACATTGCTCTATGTTCCGTAGGTACGACCTA
>JAYVGJ010000388.1:0-5787 GCA_043772375.1 Raineyaceae bacterium
TTTTGTGTAATGGCAGTAAATTTGTGGAACGTGCCAATAAATACGGTGCAGGTAATGGCAGGGCATAAAAACGAAGCCACGACAAGAAAATACTACACAAAAGTATTGATAAAGAGAGTTGCTAATGATATGAAAAACATAAAATAAAACGGTAAAAAATTGTAATTATGGGAGATTTTGAGGACTTTGATAACTATGATAATGATAACTTAGGACGTAACCCAAGCCCTTTAATCGTTATTGGACTAGGTTTAGCACTTATCGCAGGACTAGCAAAGGGGCTTTATGAACTTTATTTAATAGCGTTTCGCTAATTTTTTATTGATTTTATTATTAAATGTTGTTTTTTAGGACTAATACCTGATTTATAGCTAGTATTAGTCCTTTTTCTTTTTTTGGTGACAGTTTTGGTTAGCCATCTAGAACATCAGGAAATAACTTTACAGTTTTGATAAGCCATCTAGAACATCAATAATACACCCCCACCCCCCCAAATACCTAGCAGTTGCTAGCCTAGTTCTTTCTTTTGTGTGCGTGGTGCTAGTGCTTACGTCCTGTTACGCTACGCTACACAGTCCGTAGCACCAGCACCACACCACAAAAAAAGTTATACATTATTGTTGCCTACGAGTTCGGTTAGTTCTTTCCTTAGATTTTTGTTTTTTATAAGGTATGGTTTCGTACCTCACCCATACCTTATAAAAAACAAAAAAAGAGGTTATACATTATTGATGCTTACGAGTTCGGCTAGTTCTTTCTTGTTTGTGGGCTTGTGTGTGGCTTACGTCCTTCACTTTTGGCTAAAGCCACGTTCAGTCCGTAGCCACACACAAGCACCACAAAAAAGTTATACATAACTCGCTGGATTGTTGGTTTGTAGTTGCGCAGGGACGACTTAAAGAGCCACGTCTAATATTATTCCGCCCTGCGCCCCCACCCCCACGCCACCGCACAGGCAAGCCCTCCCAAATTCTCGCAGGGAATTTAGCTTGTGGTTGCGCAGGGACAACTTAAAGAGCCACGTCTAACATTATTCCGCCCTGCGCCCCCACCCCCCAAACTGTTACGAATTCCACCACCCCCCAAATGGTTTTTAATGTTTGTGTTTCCGCTCATTTTTTGTCGTCTAGAGTTTTCCTCATTTTTCAAGAAAAACGGCTGATAAATGAAAGCCATTACAGAAAGTGAAGCCCAGCCGTTTTCTTGAAAAAGTGAGGTTTTACAAATACATCTTAAATTCTTCTTAGGCTCTTCCCCCAGTCTTCCTGCAGTCTTCCTGCACTTATTGATACATTATTTATAATGATTATATATTACGTATTTTGACAAATATTTATGTAAATAATACATAAAAGTTTGTAAAAAATTAGATTATTAACTTAAAAGTTTGTATATTTGTACATAGAGAAAGAGAGAATTTCACAAATAAACCCAATCCCAATATGTTCACAAATATAGAAGTGCCAGAAGAATTAAAAGTTTTGGGCGCAGGAACAAAAGCCATAGTTTCCCTGCAAAACCCAATCAAAGAAGACCCGTTTTTGGACAATTCGGAGCTTGAAAACAAGAAAAAAGGCGTAATGCTTAACCCTGCATACCTTTATATGAATGTAGGCGAGGAAATTTGCGCTTATTATGGTGGTATCGTGATGATTAACTTGACAGACCGACAGACAGGAAAAGCCAGACCAGAAAGAGCAATTTTATTGCAGTCTGATAAAGGTACATTTGTTTGTAGTTCCTATATGTTGGTTGAGTTATTCCAAGAGAAATGCACCAGCGGTGAAGCCTATTTTATCCTTTACACAGGCGAGAAAGAAACCAAACGAGGAAATAAAATGAAAACTTTTGATGTTTTCCCAGCCATTTAATCAATTTCTAATCCGTATAGGTGCATTTGCAACATTATTGCACCTATACACAAACCCCAAACAAATACAATGAGAAAGCCAAGCATAGAAGTAGCCTACCACATTGACAATATCCAAGAGCAAACTAGAGGTATTGCAGAAATAATGAAAAAACTTGATGATACAGTTTCAGACCTTAAAAAAGAGGTTCAGGAGTTGAAAGAAGAGAATGAGGAGTTAGAAGAGGATGCAGAAGAAAATACAACCCAATTGTTTCTGTTCCACGAGTTTTTGAGATGTTCAGACCTTGAATTAGTATTTTCTAAGTTTTGCGCAGACCTTGAAGAGTTCGGAGATGTTGCATTAGGTATGCACCTAGTACAAGAAAAACCATTTATGCCAGACCAACAGGCATTCGGAGAGTAGCATTTTTTAATTTCACACAGGGCGGATATTATCCGCCCACAAACCCCAAACACAATGAAAATAAAGAAATTTTGCAAAGAAATTGAAAGAATTTTGAGGGAAAACACAAACGAAAGGCTAAGTTTTAGCATTAGTTACAGCTTATACGAATTTGATGAGTATGAAAGAAAATTTCAAATCTGCATACTGAAAGAAGACAACAAGCAGGAAGACCCAAGAATAAAAAACTTTTTTATAAGGGAGTTCAGAAATGAAAAACAAGCATTGAAAGCCCTAAAAGCGTGTTTTGTGCCAGTCCCAGAAAAAGAAGAAACATTTGTAATCATTTAATTTAACCGCCTGCAAGCCTTATATTTTAGGTTTGCAGGCACAAACCCCACAAACACAATGAATAATCCAAGCACAAGCGTAACGCTTAGCAATCTCAAAAGAGGCGCACAAATCCAAACTTCTTTCATCAAAGAGGAAACAAACCAAGTACAAGAGGTAGAACAATTCTCAAGAGTGCCAGCCATTCCAAAGAAAACAACCGCCCAAATCTACAATAAAGCCGTAGAAATGGTAAAAACAGCGCAAATGGTACAAAAAGAGACCGCCACAATGAAAAAGTACACGCAGGAACTGACACAGAGCAAATACAGTTTGAGAGAATTTGTCCAAAACGTAGATAATTTGCGCTTTTCTATGGAAACATTGGCAGAAGAATGTAACGAGGGCAGGGCAGAGATTTTAACCTATTTTCGCAACGTCAGAGACCTAGAAGCAATTTGTAAAAGTGCCATTGATGCCATTGTTGAAAATGCCATTAGTAATGCTCACAGGGCAGGGGACAGCCTGAAATCTATGTACGGTCTTGAAATTGGCTATAGCGCCGAGTACCTAGACCACGACCAAGACCCAGAATACAAGTTGTTGAAAACCAAGCTAAAAGCAAGGGAGGAGCAACTAAAAAACGCCTACAAATCCACCGCCAGAACAATGGACGAAGAAACAGGCGAAATAATCCCAAGAGTTGAAATAAAAACAACCTCTAAACCATACCTAAAGCGCACTAGATAGTAAATAGCTAGTTTTTGGCAGAAATATATAAGAAATCTAATACTAATATTTATTTGTATTTGGTTTCTTATATTTTGTATTTAATCATTGTATTTGTCAAAAAAATCATAAAAAATCATAGTTCAGAAATTGGCATTTTGGGCTTAACTAGTTCTTTCTTGTGTGTGCCTTGTGGCTAGTGCTTACGTCCTTCATTCCGTTACACTTCATTCAGTCCGTAGCACCAGCCACAAACCACACAAAAAAGTTATACATATGCGGAAAACCGACTACTAGGATAGTTATATTCCCATTCGCTAAACCGCTGGCGTTTGCGGTGGTGTCGCTAACGCTCCACCAAGCGCAAACGCAGGCGGTTTAGCTCAAAAACATCATAGCACCGCTTATCATAGTTCGGTTAGTTCTTTCTTTGTTTTGGGTGATGGGTACGGTTGCTCATTCGTTACGCAGGGCTTGGCGTTCCGCCTGCCCTGCTACACTCATTTGCACCGCACCCACCACCCAAAACAAAAGCCATACATGGGCGGAAACCGCCCCCACCCCCCAAATCCAGCGCAAGCGCAGGGCTACGCCCTGCACCCCCTACAAAACCCCCATAGAATATACATCATAATAAGTAGTAACAATCCCAACGGTAGAAGTAGGAGAAACGCCAAATTCAGTAATAATGTAGCCAAAATTACCAGCAGAAGTAGTACTTACATCAAAACTAATCGGAACAGGAGTAATACTAACAGGCAGATAACCAGATGAATAAGCCAAAGTATTAGTAAATGTATTAGTTTCAAAGTTAAACATACATACATAAAAATTAACAAAATAATATAACCCAGTTAAGCTACCTACTTGTTTTTTCTTAAATAATGAAGCGTGAAAAGACCCAGAAACACGAACAACTCCAAGCCCAGAAATAGCCATAAATGTAATAGGAGAGTAACGAATAGCACGAGAAACAGCACGAGAGGCAGGGAAGAAATTTATTTTTTTAGGCAGATAATTAACTGTTGCAGGCACACGCTCACCACGAGGAAGAATGGAATAATCCAGCATTTTTGTAAGATTTGACACTAATTTACCCCACGCTCTAGACTGAAAGCCAGACGTAAGAACACCAAAAGAATTATATACAAGCCTTGCACACGCCACACAATTAGCAAATTCCCTATTATTTTGCTTTAAACGCCCATTTTCTGGAGCATCTTTATAGCGTTCTTTTGTGTTTTGTGCATTAGTACGGTAAATATTACCATTTTTAGTATTGTAAGCCGTACCATTGCCAAACTTACCTTTAATCTTGAAAACACCCTTTAACTTTGCCATATTTGCAGCTTTTTAAGTGATAGGTTTTTGGTTATTTGCTAAAATAGTGCGTTACTGGTCGGCACTATTTTTTGTTATTTATAAGTTCTAAAATGTAAGAAATATCTATTTTATGTAGTTTTTGTATTTTGATAGTTTTTTATCATATTGCTTATACGTAAAATAAAGGTACTTTTATCATTCCTAGATAACAAGCTGTTGCGTGCATCGTAACAAGGCGACTAGCTTTTTTAGTATGTAAGAAATTGCAAAAAAAAAACCCAAACTTACCTTTAATCTTGAAAACACCCTTTAACTTTGCCATATTTACAGCTTTTTAAATGAATTGAATTATGTTTAATCATTGTATTTAATCAAAAATATCATACTTCTAAAATCATAGTTCAGAAATTGTACTAAAAAAGGGCTATAACTTATAACAGTTATAGCCCTAAATTTTCCTGTGTTATTTTTGTATTATCAAAAGAAAATCAAGAAAATCAAGAAAATCATAGTTCAGACGACTATACCAATTGACCCACAACCTCATAATAACGACCACCACCCACAGGGTAAGTAAAGCCGTTTAATTGTTCTGCAAACTCAATAAATACAGCCACTTGCACAAAGTCCCCAGTAACCGCAACCGCTGATATATCTATTGTTTCGTTGAAAATACCAACGGAAGTAACAGGAACGTAAGGACCTGTTACGCCAGAAACCTCTTCAGATTTCAAACTTGCCAAGTCAAAAATACCAGCAGTAGCGCCAACCCTATAAACAAGAATAGAGCCGGGAGACAAACGGACAGCAGGGGGAATTATGTCACTTACAACAGGATTAAGACCAACCACAACACTACCAGCGGTAATAGTAGAAGTTACAGCCTTACGGCACACTTCCGCAAGTTTGCGCTTGAAAAGTGATACTTTTTTCTCATCATAATCCACGTTCAAGGGAATTCTTAAACCCCTCGCAAGTGTGGACTTATTACATAGAAAGCGCATGTACTTAGTCAAAAGATAAGTAGCATCTCCTGAAATATCTGCAGCACAACTTTTCAAACTGTTTCTAACAGCTTTACCAGAACTAGCAGAAACCCCAAACTCAGAATTGTTTTTGCGCAACATGTCAAATTCTGGAGCAGTTGCTA
>JAYVGJ010000389.1:0-7126 GCA_043772375.1 Raineyaceae bacterium
GGATACAGGACGAAATATGCTTATCAAAGGTTATACTATATTCCAAGTGCAAGACGTTACTGGGCTTACTTTTGAGCAAATCCAAAAGCTACAAGATGAGTTAGGTCTATAAACCCTAAAATTATGGCACATAACATTGATTTTACCAAAACACTCCTTTATGTAGAAGGAAAACTGGAAGGAAAACTTGCAGATGCAAGAGAAATGCTTTTAGACAAACTTCCTATTAGTCAAATAGTTAGATACACAAAACTGACTTTTGAACAAATCAAAAAGCTACAGGACGAAATGAACAAATAATCTTTTATTCAAATAAAAATCCCTCTAAAATTTATTTTTAGAGGGATTTGCTTATATTTTAATTTTCTCCAAAATGAGTTTTGTTGCGCCCAAATTAGCATTTACGTACTCTAAACACGCCTTTTGCGCTTGCTCGTGAGCCACCTTATTTTGATAAATTTCTAAAAATTGCCTTTCAAAATCTTGCGTGTTTGCTACTGCAAAAGCTCCTTTTTGCGTGATTAAATCTGTTGCTTCTTGGTATTTTTGGTATTTTTTATTTCCAAAAAAAATGGGCAAACCAAAAGTTGCCGCCTCCAAAATATTATGCAAACCTTGCTTAAAACCTCCTCCCACAAACGCAAAATCAGCGTAAGCATACAAAGATGACAACATTCCGACATTATCAATAATCAAAATGTCATTTTCAGAGATATTTTCAGAAGTGTTTTCAGAAAAATTTTCAGAAAAAGGTGTGGTTTTTTTATTGATTTTTTGGCGTAACTCTTTGATTTTTTGTTGATTTATTTCGTGTGGCGCAATGATTATTTTGAGTGGCAAAGCAAAATTATTCATAAACGGCACTAAAACCGCTAAATCTTCGTCCCAGCTACTCCCAATGATAAGTAAAGGTTGTTTATTTTTAAATTTTTCAGCAATAATAATCTCTTTTTTAGCCTCACAAATAGCTTTTACCCTATCAAAACGAGTATCTCCACCAACGAAAACATTTTTCAGTTGATTTTCACTTAAAATAGTTGTTAAAAGTATTTTTGAATGGTTATTTTGAACAAAAATAGAAGAAAAACAATCTAACATTTTCCTATAAAAACCACCATAAAACCTAAAAAAAACTTGGTTTTCCCTGAAAATAGCAGAAAAAAGCACACAAGGAATATTTTGTTTTTTTATTTCTGACAAATAAAAATGCCAAAATTCATACTTTGCAAAAAAAACTATTTTTGGTTTGACTATTTGAAGCAATTTTTGTGCATTTTCTTTGTTGTCAGAAGGCAAATATACGACTACATCAGCGCAGGGATAGTTTTTTTGAATTTCATAGCCAGAAGGAGAAAAAAAAGTAAGCAAAATCTTAAAATCTAGATAATTTTTCTTAAAACCTTCCAAAACTGGTCTTGCTTGCTCAAATTCCCCTAAACTTGCGCAATGAAACCAAATGACACTTTGTTTTTCAAAGTATTCTAATTTATTTTTTTCTAAGATAACAAAGGTTTCTTTTCGTCCTAAATAGATTTTTTTTGCTTTTTGATTAAAATTGCTAGCTATTTTTATCAAAAAATTGTAACAAAAAATTCCTAGTTGGTAGATTAAAATCATCATTTTTTGTTTGTTGTTGGCTTATTTGTCTTCTTGTTCCTCTTCAAAATCTGTATCTTTTGTATTGAGAAGCGACAAAAGTTCTAAGATTTTTTGTTTGGCAATAGACACCAAAAAAAGCGCAATTTCACGTTTGAAAGTAGCTAAAATGCCATTTTCATCTGAATGTTCTTGCTTGTGTTTTGGATTTAGTCCAAAATTTTCTGAAGATTTGCCTTCTGGTTCAAGTTCATCTTTCTCGTTTTCATCCCCTGAAAAAACGCTTGGCATTAGTTGTGAGAGAGTGAAATTTTTGTTTCCAAAAAAATATTTCAGCACCAAATATGCCCCTACTGCCACAGAACCAATACTTGCCACTATCTTGAGTTTTTCTATTGCTTCTGATTTGATGCTTGCAATTTTATCAAAAATCTCGTCCTCTTGCAATTCTTTTTGTTCTAAAAGTTGTTGCTTTTTTTCTTCTAAAATTAGCTCTTTTTGGCTGATTTCAGGGTTGTCGTTAAGGTTTTCTGGGTTGCTAGTGTCGTTAGTCATTGTCTGGTTTTGATTTGGTTAAATGAAAATATTTTCTAATAATACTGCTTACTTTGCCGAAATTTTTGTATAAAACAATCACAAAAAGCATAAAAATTACGCTTACAATCACAAAACCAACATACTTAGGCGTTTGGAGCACGTCATTAAGCAGCAAGGCAACACCCAACGCAAAGAAAATGAGACTCAACAAACCTAAAAAACCCAAAATTATCAACTTAAAAAACCTCGTTACAAACCTAGAAATCTCTTGCTGGACTTCTATTTTGACAATTTCAGTGCGTGTATCAATGTATTTTTTTAATAATGCAATTAGTTCGTTCATTTGTTTAAATAATTTAAGGGTAGTTTATAGGTGTTTTTTGCTTGTTATTTCTTGCTTATTATCTTTGCTTATTTACTCGCTAAGTTCTAGCCAACGCATCTCTTTTTCTTCTAGTATTTTGTTGATTTTCAAGAGATTAGCAGACCAACTTTTAAAATCTTCTGCTGAAGGATTTTGTACGTTTTCCCCTGCAAGTTTTTTATTCAAGTCAATTTTTTCAGTTTCCAAAAGTGCCATTTCTTTTTCTATGGCTTCCAGTTCCTGTTTTTCTTTGAAAGAAAGTTTGCGTTTGTTATCTTCTTTTGGAACGCTAATTTCCGCTTTTAGTTCCAATTTTGGGGGATTTTTCTGTTTGTTTTTTGTTTTTTGCTCCAATTCCAAATCTTCCAATTCTTCTTTATAATCAGTGTAATTACCATTAAAATCTCGTATTTCACCTGTTCCATCAAAAATAAACAACCTATCTACGAGTTTATCCATAAAATACCTGTCGTGAGAAACCAAAAGCAGACAACCTGAAAATTTCTCTAAGAAATCCTCCAAAACATTCAAAGTCTGAATATCCAAATCATTGGTTGGCTCATCTAAAATCAAGAAATTAGGGCTTTTAACCAATATTTTCATCAGTTGCAAACGGCGTTTTTCTCCTCCACTCAACTTATCAACCATTTTATATTGCGTTTCTGGTGGAAACAAAAAAGTAGTCAAAAACTGCGTTGCGGTGATAGTTTGCCCATTTCCTAGCGTAATAATTTCCGCAATTTCTTTGATAACGTCAATCACACGCTGGTCTGCACCATATTGCAGGGCATCTTGCGAATAATACCCAAAAGTAATGGTTTCTCCAATGCTGATAGTGCCACTATTTGGCTCAATTTGTTGTGTCAAAAGTTTCAAAAATGTAGATTTTCCTACACCATTTCTGCCTACAACACCTATTCTGTCGCCTTTTTTGAAAACATAAGAAAAGTCATTAATAATTTTTTTGATGGTTTCTTTATCATTAAAGAATTTATTAATATGTTCCATTTCAAGGATTTTGTTGCCAAGCCTTGCCGTTTTCATATTCAGCTCCAAAGTTGTCTTTGTGTTGTTTTGTTGAGCTTTTTCTTTGATATTTTCAAAGTTTTCTACCCTATATTTTGCCTTCGTACCTCTTGCTCGTGGCTGTTTTCTTATCCAATCAAGTTCTTTTTTGAAAAGATTTTTAGCTTTGTCTATTTCCGTTTGAAGGCTGGCTTCTCTTTCTGCTTTTTTCTCCAAAAAATACCCATAATTCCCTTCATAATTATAAATTTGGGCGTTTTCAAGTTCCACAATTCTATTACAAACGGCATCTAAAAAATACCTGTCGTGGGTAATAAGCAACAAAGTAGTTTCAGCAGACGACAAAAAGCCCTCCAACCACTCAATAGTATCCAAATCCAAATGATTGGTTGGCTCATCAAGAATCAGCACATCAGGCTCACTAATAAGGAGTTGCGCTAAGGCTACACGTTTTTTTTGCCCACCAGAAAGCTCTGAAATAGGTTTTTCTAGGTTATGCAAATCAAATCTACCCAAAATTTGTTTTACTTTTGCTTCATATTCCCACGCATTATACTTGTCCATTTGCTCCATTGCGTGTTGTAGCCTGTCAATGTCGTCTGCATGTTCCAAACTTAATTCATATTCTTCAATAGCTTTAAAAGCAGGTGTTGGCACACGAAAAATAGCCTCTGAAATAGTTTTTGCTTCACCAAAATTAGGTTCTTGTGGCAAATAACCAATTCCAGTTTCTTTTTTAATGGCAATAGTGCCTTCATCAGGTATATCTGCACCCACAAGCATACGTACAAGTGTGGTTTTGCCTGTGCCATTTGCGCCCACGAGCGCAATTTTTTCACCTTGATTGATACCAAAATTAAGATTACGTAGCAGCCAACGGTCGCCAAATTGTTTAGAAATATTATCTGCAGAAAGAAGATTTATAGCCATTTATTATGTTTGAATTGTATTTTTATAGTGATATTTATGCCTTAAAAACTGATTGGAGGCTTATTATTCATTTGCTAAACTTTTATCTAAAATCCATTGCCAAACTGCCAAAACTTCGTTAGGATTTGCAAATGTAAGTGGAATATAATTAGGGTCAATGAATAAATCCTTATTCTCTAATTTCAAAAAACACCAAGAAAAGGCATTCGTTACACACCCATAAATAGCCTTACGAGGTTGCCCACGTTGTTCATTAAAAAGATGTGCAGCATACATTTCCGCACCACATTGCGCCAGTCCTTCTTCTATTTCACCTTTTTTAGCCTCCACTAAACAAATAATAGGCTCTGTAACCTCTATTTTATTGATTTCCGCAGATAAAATAAAATCACAAAAACCATTCAAGCCATTTTTTGCATCAACATTGAACTCAAAACCTGAATAAGTGCTGAATTTTTGGGTGCGAGAACGCCTAAGTTCTTTCAAAATAGGCAAAATAATATACTCTGATTTTGCTTTTTCTGTTGTTAAAGCAGCTTCTTTGGCTTCTTGCAGTTCATCAAGTAGCCTTTGAGTGGGTTTGAGAATAGAAATTGAAGTAGGCAACCAAGAGATTTGACTATTATTGATGCCAAACTGGGTGCGTAGTGTTTCTAGTTTTTTAAATTTATTGTATGCCATAATTTTAGTGAAATAGTATGTAGTGAAATAGTGGTTAGTGAAATACAAAGTAAAAGGTATTTCACTACACTCTACTCACTATTTTACTATTCACTAAATTATTATTCATTTGCCAAACTTTTATCCAAAATCCACTGCCAAACTGCCAAAACTTCATTAGGATTTGCAAATGTAAGCGGAATATAATTAGGGTCAATAAGTAAGTTTTTATTTTCCAATTTTAGAAAACACCAAGAAAAAGCGTTGGTAACACATCCATAAATAGCTTTGCGAGGCTCTCCACGCTGCTCATTAAAAATTTGAGCGGCATACATTTCTGCACCACATTGCGCCAGTCCTCTTTCTATTTCTGCATTTTTAGCTTCTACAAGACAAATAATGGGTGCAGAAACTTCTGATTTTTTGGTTTCCGCAGATACTATAAAATCACAAAAGCCATTTAAACCTATTTTGCTATCCACGTTAAATTCAAAGCCTGAAAAAGTACTAAATTGGTAGTTATTAACACGTCTTAATTCTCTTAAAACAGGGACAACAACATACTCTGATTTTGCTTTTTCTGTTGTCAAAAACTCAAAAGCAGCTTCTTGCAAATCTTCCAATAATTTTTTAGTAGATTTAATGGCAGGAATACTTTTGGGCAACCACGCAGCAGTTATTTCGTTGATACCAAACTGTATGCGCAAAGTTTCTAGTTTTTTGAATTTATTATATGCCATAATGCTATTACTTAAATTATTTCCTTTCAATAATGCCACAAAGATACACATTTATAAGCATAATAAACCATCAACCACACAAAGATTTCTTTACTTTTTCATTGGCATTCTGATAAGAAAAAACTACTTTTGCACCAAAACAAAATACCTGCTTTTTATCTTTATTCAATAAAATCATAATAAAAAATACAAAATATGACTCCACGAGCTAAAAACGCTATTTATTCTTTTATTATCCTTATTTTGCTAGGAGCATTTTATCTTTATAGAAAATATAACACGCCAGATGCTTCTCAAAATACTGCTCAAAACACTCCAGAAACTAAAAAAATGCTTCTCGTGCAGGGAAAGGCACAAGGGACTACGTTTAGTATCAAATATTTAGACACAAAAAACAGAAATTTACAAACGCAAATAGACAGTATTTTGCTTGATTTTGACAAATCTTTATCCACTTACAGACCAGATTCTGATATTTCTAGCTTTAATAAGCCTCAAACAGATAGTATTATCTTTAATTTTCCTTATTTTTATCCTGTTTTGAAGGCTAGTAAGGAGATTTTTGAGATAAGTAAAGGTGCTTTTGACCCAACTATTGCCCCACTTGTCAATGCTTATGGTTTTGGCTTTACAAAAGCACAAGATTTGACAGAAAATCAAATCAAAGATATTTTACAATATGTTGATTTTAGGCAAATATCATTCAATAAAACATCAGTAAAAAAGCTAAAAAAAGGTGTTACACTTGATTTCAATGCTATTGCGCAAGGCTACAGCGTTGATGTGGTGGCTAATTACCTAAAATCTTTGAATATTACTGATTTTATGGTTGAAATTGGCGGGGAAGTCGTCTGTAATGGTAAAAATCAAGACAACAAAACGTGGGGAATTGGCATCAAAAATCCAATACTTGCTGAAAAAGGAGAAACCGTCACCAAAGCCGTTGTATTGTTGGATAATAAAGCCCTCGCCACATCTGGGAATTATGAAAAGTTTTATATCAAAGATGGGAAGAAATTTGCGCACATCCTAAACCCTACCACAGGAAAGCCCGCACAACAAAATATTCTTAGTGCAACGGTTGTAGCTAATGATGCAATGACTGCAGACGGATTTGCAACAGTTTTTATGGTTGTGGGACTTGATAAATCCAAAGAAATTATTACTAATAATTCTGCATTGAATTTAGATGTTTATCTTATTTATGTCAATGATAAAGGAGAACTCTCAAGTTTTATGAGTGAGAATATGAAAAAGATTATACAAGAAGTGC
>JAYVGJ010000390.1:0-1789 GCA_043772375.1 Raineyaceae bacterium
TATCATAATAAAAGAGCTAAACCCCTATCCCTAAATCCCTTTCCCCTGCTGGGAAAGGGACTTTAATACACTTATCCGACTTTCGCAGGAGGTCTAATGTATTAAAAAAACAAATTAGCAATGTCGTTATCTAATTTATCTTTTTATGATAAAATACCAAAAGCATCAAATACACTTCAAAAGGCACAAAACCCACTTTATAGCGACTTAAAGTTCCAAAATTAGGAGAAGAAAGTGCAAGCATTGTAGCAAGTACAACAATATAAATCAGAATTACAAAAATCAAAGTAGAAAAATACCTGCCATTTTGCCACCAACGCACCAAACTAGCCACAAAAAGCCCTAAAATAAGCAAATTTTCTGTGCCTGCGAGTGCCTGCAAAAACGTCTTACTTTCCCACAAAAATATTCTAAAAAGCCCTGAAAACATAGCCAAAGGCGTATTTTCTAACAAACTGCTCCAATTTCCTTTTAGGTTATTGAATTGTATGGCATCTTGTGGCTTGATCTTATAAATTTGGTCGTGATTTTGTTCTATTGCCTTCAGAAAGTAATAAGGCTGCAAATTCCAATGCAAAAAACCAGTAGGAAAAACCATAATAAACATCAAAAAAATAACCATAAAATAACTTAAAAACGGATATTTTTGGTAGATTTTTTTAAGAAAAATACGCTCCAAATACATATTAAGCAAGAAAGCAAGCATACAAATCAGCAAAACACCTGCATAATAATATTTTAGTTTCCAGATGATAAGAAAACAAAAAAATGTAAGCAAAACATCTTTACAAATAGTTAAATAAACTCCCCTCTCTTTCAAGGAGGGGCTGGGGGTGGTTGTATAAATATTTCTCACAAAAACATTAACCAAAATACAAATAAAAGGCAAAAGTAGCGTTTCTTTGCACACGCCCGAACTCCAGAAAACGACAGAAGGAACACCCAAAAAAGCTATTGCAGCCGCATTTTTAGCATTAGGGAAAATATTTGCCAGTCTATTTGCCAACAAAAACACAGGAATATACGAAAAAACCGCTAAATAAATGCCTACAAGCCAATAATTATTATCACAAAGTAAGCAAAAAACGCTCAAAATGCGGGACATTAAAAGTGTGGTACTTTGCCCAAAAAAGTACAAATAATCAGAAGAAATACCAGAAAAGTCACCTAAAATGAGGATTTCAAGGTATTTAATAGGGTTTTTTGGTAATAGTTTTGCTATTGAACTAGCATCAGAAAAAATGATAAAAGTATCTCCATTTTGGTAATAATATTTGTATAAAAGTCCAAATAAAACACTACAAACAAGTTTCGCACCAAGACCCGCATAAAAAAAACGAAATAAAGTTGCTTTTTTTTGAGAACGAGCAAGAAGTACAATAAATGATGTAATAAAAATAATATTAACAAAATAAATAAAATATTCTAAGTATTGTGTCAAATTTTCGTTCATAAGCGTAAGATTTTGTTGCCAATTTCGCAGTTAAGGCACTTTTTAGGCTGGCAAAAGTTGTTGTATTGCTCCAAAAGTGCCTGTGAGTCTAGGGCGTGTTGCGCTTTTATGCCCAAATCAGCCCATTGGCGTATTATTTCGTTGTCTTCTGGTTTTATTTTCTCCATAAAAGAAATAGCTCTATCCATCAAATCTATGCGTTTGAGTTCTTGAGAAAATAATACAAGCATTGGTACTATGGTATTGATAATGATGTTTTCTGTACTAGATTTGCCAAATTCTGGCGTTTTTTTAGGTGATTTTTTGCCAAAATGATAATGATTTTGCCAATAATCA
>JAYVGJ010000391.1:0-3276 GCA_043772375.1 Raineyaceae bacterium
GTATCCTGTGTTAGAATACTCATATTTTTCACTAGGTTTGAAGACAAGTTTGGGTTCTTCTTTGGCATACATTTTCAGAAGGTCATTGTTAGTGACAAAATCTTCTTCCTCATCACCTTCCCAAAAATCCTCTACAACATCTTCATACGGTGCTAAACCTGATGTATGATGCAAAAGATGACGAATGGTGATATTATCATACGGAAGTTCTGTGAGGTACTTTGTGATAGCATCATCATATTCCAACTTGCCTTTTTCAGAAAGTATCATAATGCACAGTGCGGTAAATTGTTTGCTCACAGAAGCCAAATTAAAAATGGATTTTGTGGTAAGTTCTTCTTCCGTTTCAATGTCAGCAATGCCAAAAGCACCTTTATAGGTAATTTTTCCATTTTGCGTGATGACCACCACACCATTAAATTCTCCTTCTTTGTGCTTTTCAGCAAATAAATCTTTAAAAGATTGTTCTATAGTATCAGCCATAAAAATAAAAATTGGTTAGAAATTAGTTGGGAAATTAGTTGGAAATAATGTATATTTATTTGATTACCAAATACTTATCCTCAAAAATATTATGACACTTGATGCCTAAACTAACGGCTTGATTTTTGAGTTTTTGTGCTACAAAACTACGGTTAGATGTGTCAAAAACAAGCATTTCAAAAGGTATTTTTTGATGAATTTTGGAGATATTTTTAATTGCTTCGTTTTGAACAACCAAATAATTGATTTTGAGCGTGTTAAGTGCATTAAAAGTGAGTTTTGAAGGATATTTTTTGAGAAAAACAATCACTTTTTTATCCAAAATCATTACATCAAAATCAGGATAATATTTAATAGGAATAATATCTTGTTTTGGTGTTTTTTCTATTGGTTTTGCACTAATGAATAAGTTTTTTAGGGTGTCATTTTTGATGTAATTTATCTTAGAAATATACAAATTATCAAAATGTGTATTTAAGGCAAAATTAAACTCTTTTGTGGGAATTGTATCACTCAAAAAATACGCTTGATTGCCTTTAATCAATGTATTTGGTGAGTTTTTGTTGATACCATAAAAACTAAAAAACTCCTGCCTTTTAGAAGAATAAGTATTTTGTATCTTAGAAAAACACAAAATTCCCATACATACACAAGCGTAGGCTAGAAAGCGTAATTTTTTTGTATCAATCCAAGCGCAAAACAGCACCAAAAACAAAGTAATAAAAATAGCTTCTTTAAAGCTAAAAATGGTTTTAAAGGTTGCATACCAAAGATTTTCAGATAAAAATACAATCTGGTTCATCAACCAAATAGACCATTTTAGCAAGAAACCAAGCACAATTCCTACATATACGCCCACCACAGGAATCCACGCAAAACACGCCAGCGCAACCCCCAAAATAAGTATTCCAGAGCCAAGCGGAATAACAGGCATATTGATAAGCATACTGTACGTTGGATATTGATGAAAAAACAGCGCAATAATAGGGAAAGTGGCTATTTGCGCTGACAACGACACGCAAAACATCTGCCAAATGTGCTCCGTAAGCCACGTTTTAGCATCAAAAAGCAAATAAAATTTTGGATAAAAATACAAAATCCCAAGCACCGCCATATAAGACAACTGAAAACCAACATCATACACCAAAAACGGATTAAAAAGCAACAACAAAAATGCAGAAAGTCCCAACATATTGTACATATTATTGCTTTTTTTGAAGGCTTGCCCAATCACTAAAAATGAAAACATAGCCACAGCACGCAAAACAGAGGCAGAAAAACCTGTCAGATAGGCATAAAACCACAAAATCAATACCACAATAACAGTAAAAGTCCATTTGCCACGAGGCAACTTCAAAATCCAGCCCAAAAACCACTTCAACATAATAAAAATAATGGCTACGTGCATACCAGAAACCGCTAATACGTGTGTTACGCCTGCTTTTGAGTAAGCCGTTTTGGTTTGCTCGTCAAGGTTTTCTTTGATGCCAAACACCAATGCAGAGGCTAAACCGCTTTCTTGTGGCGTGATAATGTAAGTTTTCATTACGTTATCACAGTATTTGCGTGCCAAAATGGCGTAATATTGCACATTATCAAGCAAATTCATAGCGGATTTTCCTATGAATTTATAAGTATTTGGACGAATAGAAATTTGCCTAAATACTTGTTGTTGAAGTGCCAGATAGCGTTTATAGTCAAATTGGTCTGGGTTTAGTGGTTCACTTATGGAGGTGGGCGTACCCAAAATAAGCAATTCATCACCATAAATAAGCGTGCTATCTTTTGCGGTTTTTTCTGACCAAAAAGCCATTATTTTGCCTTCTGAAGCACTCCAACCGTTTTTGGTAAAAATACTAGAAACTTCCAAAATAGCTTTTGCGCCTTTGCTTGTAGGTTGTATCTCACTGATAATGCGCCCTTTAAGTCTAAAAATAGTATCTTGTATGTTCGTGTAATGAAACTTCTTGTTTTGGTGGTTATGGCTGACTGTTAGGCACATTCCGCCCAAAAACAAACAAAAACTGCCCAAAATACCCAATAAAGCTGGGATTTTTGCTTTTATGATATTTGGAACGAAGAAAACAACTAAAAAGAAAACAACAATAAAACCAGCTAGTATTTGCCAACAATTTTCTGAAAAAATACTAAAAAATGCCGTTTCCGACATTTCAACGCCAAAAAATATGCCAATAATCAGAAAAAAAGCCAACCGCAAAACCCCAATATAAGCCCATTTGATTTGCATACTTTTGTAAAATTACGTTGTTTTTATTGACCACTTATGCACATAGGAAACATAGAATACAAATGTAACAACTTTATTTTATCAAACTAACATTTGATAAAATATTTTTTAAAATAGTTTGTAAAAGAGCTTCAATTCTATGTTAAGTGTGTTTAGTCCTTTTCCTGGCACATAATAAGGCAAATATACATAGGGATTTTTACCCATTACATCTAATACAGTAATACGCATCCCTGCATAAAGATAAAAATGGTTGGTTGCTTGATACAGATGCCCTAAACGAGCCTCCACGCCAAAATCACTAAATTCTCTTTTTACCTCTTTTGTATAGTTATTAAAAAAATTTCCTGGAAAAACAAAAGAAGTTCTATCATAAAAATTGGTGTAAATACCGCTAAAACCAACTATCCAAGCACCTTTTTTGTTTGGCGTATAGTTAAAAGTGTAATCTAAACCAGCATTTATGTAAAATCCTTCACTTTGATACGGAGAACGCTCTCTACTTGGCAGAGCAACACTACCTCCACTGCCTGGATAGTTGTAAA
>JAYVGJ010000392.1:0-4169 GCA_043772375.1 Raineyaceae bacterium
GAGTCATTAGACCCTGTAAGAAAGAAGTTGCAGGCAGGGAATTTCTCCGAAGCGAAAGCTGATCTTACGAAAATCATCGATTCTAATATTAAAAATAAAGAAGCCCTGAGTCTTCGCGGGGTAGCACGGTCGGGCCTTTCCGATTTTTACGGAGCGATCAGTGATTTCACTTTTGCCCTGGAGATTGATTCCACCTTTGCCGAAGCGCTGAACAACCGTGGAGAAGCCAAGTTAAACCTTGGTGATGATGAGGGGGCAATTGAAGATTTTAATACTGCAATCAAAATTAACCCGGCGTTATCACCAAGTACACGCATACCACCAGTAACCCCAATTTTACCAATAGAAACTGTACGAACTGTACTTGCAGTAGTAGCACCTTGTCTAGCAATAATAACATTTGGCAAAACAATACCAAGTGGCGTTCCTACATTTTGGTCTAAGGCATTACGAAGTAAATAGTTACCTCCAACATCTATATCACTATCTTCTGTGAAAACAACAACAGGTCTATCAGAGAAACGACCCAGCACGCTAGGATTTCCTATATAAAAGCCTGTTGTCGCAGTTGGCTCACTAGAATTATTGTCTTTAAACTCTGCTCCTACCCACAATGTAAGCAATGTAGAAGGAGTATTAGTAGCTGCAGGCACACCAGCAGATAGCACATTTGTAAAATTTAATCCTGCGCCCGCATCTATGATGAGCTTATTCTTAACTTGCAAATCAGCAGAAGGAACATCTGTTTTTGTGCCATCAGCGTGAGTAACAGTAAAGCCAGCTACTTGGTTGATGACAGGCACAGAAGTTGTTACTTCATTGATAAAAAGCAACCCGCCCTGAATACTTAATTGTTGTAATGCTCTAATTACAGTACCATTACCTGCACCAGAAGAGTTTTCTACAATACCAAAAGCAGTAGTTTTATTAATAACAAGCGTTCTAAAAGGCTGATTAACTGCAGTATTAGCTAAGGTACTACCGTCAGGTATAATTTTTATAATTGATTTTGTAGTACCTACAAAACTTATAGTAGTGGCATTAGCAGGAAAGGTAATAGGGTCTCCTTTAAAAAAAGTTCCTTTTTCAACAAGTGTCCAATTACCACTTATTTGAGGAACACTACCTGTATGCTGAAAATCACCTCCAGAAATACATACGTTATTAAATTGTGGGTCTGTGGTAGAAACACTAAAATCCCCGCTTTTTATAGCAAAACTCCTAGTAGAAATCATACCTCTTGAAGTAGTAAATTGCGAGCCTGCTGTTTTATTGATTACAACAAAAGCAGTAGAGAAATTGACGTGATTGCCATTTGGTAAACCAAAAATCTGACCGTTTGTAGCTCCATTAAATTCTATGGTAGGGGTTGTACCTGCTGTACTAATGCCACCTGTACTCACGTTGGGCGCAGAAATATCTCCCCAGTGCCTGCTTACTTTTAGGTAAGTAGAGTTAAGAAAGGTAAGGGTCGCCCCTGATGCTATTTTTACATCTCTCACTTGTAATGTTGAGCCAGGGTTACCTGATGGAGGTGTTGTAGTTGGAGTTGTACAGGCACCCGCAGCAGCATCAAAAACAGGGTCCCCTGTTTTTTGTAATCTTGCTATTGTGCCTCCTGGAATTGGCACAATCAAATCCCCACCTACTACAAGTGTACTTGTAGCCGCTCCACCATTACCCAATATGCCAGAGGTAAGAAGTAAGTTATTAGCAATAGAAAGTCCTAAACCTGTACCGTGAAGAAAAGTTTTTCCAACACCATAATCAATTTCCAAATTAAATAAATTTACTGTACCAGGTACAACGAGTGCTATTGTTCCACCCGCAGGGGTAACAGCACCACTACCCAAAGTAAGCGTAGAAGCACCTGGTACAAAGCAACTACCATCATTTAGACTTATCAGTCCGTCTGTAACTCTCAATTTAAAGTCAATACCTACAGCTACTTGTATCTTACAAGTAGCTATAACATCTACAGACCTGGCAGCAAGTGTTCTGCCATTAGCATTAACCTGCAAAAAAGCAAGCCCAGCCCCTAAACCATCACCAACGAAAAGGTTATTGCAAGTTGCGCCTGCTATATCCAAAATACAAAGAAAGCCGTCAGGAATAGTGGCATTGTCTGCTGCACTTGGCGTGCCAGAATCCCAATTTAAGTTGTTACTCCAAAGGTTATTTCCGCCACCATTGGTAAAAGTAGTCTGTGCGTTGGCATTAAATGCAAGCAAGAACACCAAAAAAAGCGTACCAAAAGGCTTGGCAAGCATTTTCAGAAAGGATTTGTGCGTAAGGGTTTTCATTGTATTTAATTGTTTATTGTGATGATAAGCAGGGCAATCAATGTTTTGGTAATTTTGATGATAATGAAGTTGCATAAGAATTAAGTTTTAACTATTAAGTTTTCTAACTGTAAATTTTACTAATAAGTTTACTAATTAAGTTGTTGTTTTTGTAATTACTGTTATATACAATATGTAAGCGTAAAAGTAACCCAAAAACACGAAAAATTTTTAAAATATTTTGTTTACATTGGGTTTCTCTCTCAAATATCTTACATTGAAGGCTTAAATCTAAACATAAAAAATTAAAAAACAAAGAATTATATTATTTTTTTCAATAATATAACGCTTTGTTAATTTTTCGTTAATCTTCTCTCAATCAGAATTTATACTAAATTTACACCAAATCTTGTGTAGGAAACTTAAAATTAAGGTCATTGTTTTCCATTTGGCGCATTTCTTGCTTAATATCATAAAAATCTCGTCTGGCAATATAAATATCTTGCTGAATTTCTGCATACGTTTCTTCCCATTCATCTTGTATCTTTACAGAAAAAGAAAAATCATATTCTTGCCTTCTGTTTACCATATTTTTTATTTTGACAAAAGTGGTAAGATTTAGGCAAAACTTAGCAAAAACTTCTGTTTTTGCAGGTTTTTTGTAGGTTATTTCTGATTTTCTGTTAAAAATAACATAATCTTTACCCAGCAGTTGGTGCAAAATCATAGAATAAATAGGCTCTGCCGCTCCGTAGATAGTGTTTCCTTGCAAAATGCCCCCAAAACCTTTGGTATGCCATTTTGCAGGAAATTTCACATGAATTTCGTTCATTTCTGGTGAAATGTAGGTAATTTTGCCTCCTGTACGAAAGTACGCAGGAAGCAAATTAAGGCGCAAACGCAACCACCACATTTTGAGGGTTTCTTTTTTTGCACTAAAGTATAACAAATTATTTTTCATAGTAGTGTTTTTTAAGTTAAATTTAAAGCCAAAATGGTAATTGCCAAAATGGTAATTTAAAATACTAGAGTTTATGAATAATTCCATTTTTAACCACCCCTAACCCCTCCTTAGGAAGTAGGGGGACTTTTCAAAGACATTTTTGAGTTATTCGTAAACTCTACTACCCTAAAAATGTTTTATTTGCTTTATTTGTTCCTTTTTTTAGCGTTTTTTTGATAAAAATCTTTATTTTTTGAATAAAATTGCACTTTTCTAATAAATAAATGAAAATTAGTATAAAAAATATACTAAAACAACTAAAAATTAATCAAAAAAAGACCTTCAAGGTTTTGAAAACATTGAAGGTCTGATAATTAGCTATTATCTTTTTTATTTTTATCTCTAAAAGAAAATCCCACCAGTCAGCCCAAAACCTAGCGTATAATTGCGTGTGGTTACAGAAAAATATTCTTGTTTATTATTGAGTGTATAAGGCGTATAAACGCCATTATTTCCACCATAAGTGCCAACAAGGTCAAAATAAAAATTATAAAACCTAGCTCCAAAACCACCTGAAAACGTCAAATTATCACGTTGTATATTATCTCCATTTGGTTTGATATTACTTTGCAAATAAGCTACTCCACCTCTCAAACGCACATTATCAATACGAAACTCTATACCACCTTTAAAGTTCCAGAAAGGACGTACCACAGTTTGTACAAAAGCATTATCATTACCCAATGCAAGCCCATTTCTGCCTGCAAGTTGCGTATTTTGATAGAAAAAATAATCAGCATCAGCAGTAAGTAAAGCAGCTTTACCCAGTACAAACACAATACCAACAGAGGCTTTAAAAGGTGTATTTATCTTAAATTTAGCTTGTGTAGGAATTATTTGACGTGTTGTAGGGTTAAAACCTTTTGTGTTGGCACTTATTTTGG
>JAYVGJ010000393.1:0-6695 GCA_043772375.1 Raineyaceae bacterium
CGCCCTGTTTGAATAGGTTTAAAATCTGACTTTGTACTTTATTTTGCGTATTTGCTCGTAGTGTTGCTTTCGCTTGTTTGGGCGACCACAAGGGTCGCACCCTACATTTAAATACATTTTCCTATAAATGCTTGATAATCAAATAATAAAAACTCTACTCTAGTATCAATTCTAATGTAACGTATTTTTCACTAAAATATTTTACAAAAACAAAAAAATCTTCAAAATAAAAATTGAAGATTTTTTTATTTAAAATAGTTGATAGAATACTTATTATCAATATTTGTATTCATTCAAAATCACTTAAAAACTTATTCCAAGATTAAAAGCTAGTCCTGTGCTTGCATTGGCACTATTTGGCGCAATAAGCGGCGCAATATTGTCGCAACCAAGCCCAAAAGTTGTACCAAAAAACCTAGTAGAAAGCCACAAACCAGCCGTAAAACCACTTTGACCACTAAATCCAAATGATGCACCAGTATTAAACATTTTTTTGATATTAAAACTATATCCTACATTGACCACAGGGCGGGTAGTCGCCACACCATAATTACGGAAACCTTGAATATAAGTAAAATAAAAAGCGTGTTTTGTATGTTCTCTGTCATTTTTATCAGGCTTTTTGATGTGATATTCACCTTGCAAAATCATACGTGTAGGCAAAGGCGCACTATATGCGTTAGCCGTTTCTGTAAACTTCAAAGCATTACCCAAAGAGTCAATAACGCTACCAGTTTCTCCATTTCCTGTAACAGAAATACCATCAAATACAAAATTTTTGCTTAAAGAATAGTTTTTTACATTTTTGGTGTAGTTAATTTGTCCTACATCAAGCACGCTGACAGTAGCAACAATATGGTTTTTGAACTCCGCAGTAACGCCTAAATCTGCTCCAAAACCGTTTCCTACCTGGCTTTTCATAAAATCTCCTGCCGCAAAATTAGTTGGAAGTGAGCTACTTCCCTGATAATTAGTGGTGATGAGCGTTTGTTGGTCATAGCCGTTTCCTACATTTTGAACAACTGCATCAGCACGTTGTGTATAAATATTGGCAATAGGCATAATATATTTTAGGCGCAAACCCAAACGTATTTTAAAATTATCTTTCTTATAAACATCTGTTGCAGCACCCAAAACGGCTTCATTGCTAGCCATCATATTGACACGTACATCTCCCATATTGACAGGACTATTACCATATTGTTTATTTCCATACCAAAAAAAGCGTGCTACTTCATTAGAAAACGTAATATTTGCTTCAGCACGAGGCGCATATTCTAAGGAAAGAGAAAAAATTTCTTTATGATGTTTTCCTTCTCCTTTTTTTCTAAATTTATAAAACATATTGAATGTTGTATAAGCAGAAATACTTGCAGTATTATAACTAGCAAAGTTTTGTACTATTTCGTTCATTTTGGCGTTGGTGAGGTCATTTGTACGACTACCAAAATCTAAACCTCCAATATCTAATGCTTGCCCAAAATTAAGCGCATTTGTACCTATGGCAGTATAAACGCCCATATTTGCCTCAAAAATACCAATTCCTTGCCCCAATTTGGTTGGCTGAAACCTTGATGCCTGCGTAGTAAAGTGCGTTCCGTACATCACAGGAAAATTATATTGCCCAAAAACGCTTTGCACACTCAAAAGAAGGCAAAAAGTTAGCGTAACGGTTTTTATAAATGATAAAAATCTATTCATTATTATATAAGTTGTGAATTGTGAATATTTATTCAATTACGAATTATCAATTACGAATTACGTGATTATGTTACGAATTTATTGTCGTAATTGATAATTCGTAATTCGTAATTGACTAAGGTTTTACAAGGACGTTCAAATCTCCTATCACCTTGAAATCCAGTCTGTTGGTACTTGGTGTAATACGAGTATTAAAGGTAGCTCCTTGTGTGCTATAACCCGCTTTAAAGCGCAAAAACCTCGTTTTATCCAAATTATCAATAATTCTTTGGGTAGTGATATTGCTTTGAGAAATAGTTGGTGTAGTGGGATTGCCCGCTGTAATGGCAAGAGGACCAGGAAAAAGGGAATCCAACACAACTTTATCAGCATCAAGGAAATACCCTTGCATAATAAGATTAAGCGGAATAGCATTTTTCACAAAAACATCTAATTTACCACTTACAACGGTTGTTTCTGTCTTATTATCAATAGAAAAATCATTGGTAACATCAAAAGTACCTTTCTTGTTTGGGGCAATATCAAAGTACGAAATTCTAAGAAAATTCATCTTAAAAGTAATATCTAAGCCGTTTGTAGGTCCAAAAACGACAGGGGTATTATTTCCTGAAGAAGAAATATTAGCTACGCTCATCTCAAAATTAGGCAAAAGTTCGCCCCCTACTTTACTTTGGCTAAATGTTGCCGTTGTGTTGGGCAAAAGGTCGTTTGCAAGAGGGATTTCTATCAAATTGGTGGCTGCACCCTGGTTTCTGATAAGAATTTTTGCACCTGCATTGATTTTAATTGGTGTATTATTTACAATAGAGCCACTCACAACAAGAGAATCTATCCCAATAAGTGTAGCAGGAGAGCCTGCATAACTAAGCGCACTCCAGTTGGTACTGACATTGTTGAACGCCGCATAAGGTGGCACAACTACCACAGGCGGAACAGGCAACCTAGCACTAATAAAAAACACCTGATTAGCAATATCAAACTGTTGTTCTGCGCTCAAACTGCCTTTTACAAGCGGTGAAACCACTTCTGGCTTCCATTCTAAGTTGGGATATTTGTCGCAAGCACCCAAAAAAGCAAGCAGAATAAAGGTAAATGCAAGATTTGCAAGGTTTGCAAAATTGAAACTGTATTTTTTATTCATAATAAAAGTAAAAAAGTTGTATTTCTGAAATTATTAAATATTCCACAAATATACAACTTTTTTTATGAATTAAAAATACATACTACAATTTTTCTGCTACTCTCATTTTGGCACTTCTGGCACGAGAATTAGTAGAAATCTCTTCTGATGATGGTTCTAATGGTTTTTTTGTAAGATTTTTAAAGGGTTTTAATTCGTTTCCAAAAAAATCTTTTTCCACTTCTCCCTCAAATTTCCCTTTTTGTATGAAATTTTTTACCAGCCTATCTTCCAAAGAATGATAAGACAAAACAACGAGTTTTCCACCAATTTTGAGCAAATCAGCCGTTTGCAGTAGCATTTCTTCCAATACTTTCATCTCTTCATTGACTTCAATGCGCAATGCCTGAAAAACCTGTGCGTGGTACTTGTGAGCCGTTTTTTGAGGCGTAAATTTATTGAGAATATCTTTTAAATCTTCTGTCGTAACAATGCGTTTGCGCAAACGTGTGCTTATAATGGCGTTAGCAAGGGTTTTGGCATTTTTCACCTCGCCATACAATTCAAAAATTTTATGTAATTTTTTTTCTGGATAATTATTGATAATTTCTTCTGCCGTAATGGCAATATTTTGGTTCATACGCATATCCAAAGGCGCATCAAAACGAGTAGAAAAACCACGCATTGGCGTATCAAACTGATGAGAAGAAACGCCCAAATCTGCTAAAATTCCATCAACTTCCGTAATTCCAAAACGAGCAAGCCCATTGCCTAAATCCTTGAAATTCAATGCAATAAACGTAAAATTTTTATGGAAATTGATGTCTGTTTTGTCGTTAATTATTTTTTCTGTGAGTGTGTGGGCGTTGGCTATTGCGTCATCATCTTGGTCAAATGAAAACAATTTGCCTTCATTAGACAAGCGGCTCAAAATCTCGCTAGAATGTCCGCCACCACCAAAAGTAACATCAACATAAACGCCATTAGGAGCAATTTGAAGCGCATCAACGCTTTCTTTCAACAAAACTGGAGAATGATACATTTTTGAGTTGTGAATTTTGAGTTGTGAGTTTGAGTTGTAAGTTATGGATTTAACACGTTGATAATCAATTAATTTTCGTGGTTTGTGTCCCCACAAACCACGAATTTATTTAATTTATACCTATGGGATAACTCACACACCAAATTTTATTTTTATCTTTTTTGTCTTTGACTTCTATCCACAAAATATAATCTTTATTGATTTTAGGCATTTCTAAAGGCACATTAAAACCTTTTTCACCCACAAAAGTGCTGATAGTCAAGTTTTTAAAACCACTCAACGAAACCCTTTCACCTGTATTTTTATCTATGAAAGAATAACGCACAACCACATTACTACTGAAATTCTTTGTTTGTGAAAGAAAAACACTGTTTATTTTTTTTACATTTTTTTTGTCAAATAAAATGCTTATTTTCTTAATTTCTACCTCGCCAGAGGCTGATGTATGCACACCATTAGCTATAGTATTTGTGGTATTACTCACAGAATTAGCCTTAGAAGTGCTATCAGCCACCATAAAAGGCATATCCAACAAAATCATTCTGTTACTCAAATTATCAAAAAACTTAGCTTTTAGTGTGTAAGTTTTATCAAAAACTAATGGTTTTGTAAAATTAATGGACAAACTCAAACTTTTAAGCGTTTCTGCATCAAGCGTGTTATTTTCTTTAAAAATATTTTCTTGTCCTCCAAGTGACTTTTCTCCATCAAAAATACTAAATCCAACACCTATATGCGCTTTATTGTTATCCAAATTGAAATTTGTTGGTTTTTTTAGCTTCATATTAAACTCATCACCATAAGCAAAAACCGCACTCGTAACAAAACCGCCGCCATTTTCAGGCGAAATCTCTAATTTTTCATAAGTAAGTCCTTTTGAGGTAATAATAGTACCCGTAAAAGGCACTACTTCCACATTTGTAGTGTTTACCACACTATTATCTTTTTTAGGTTTTGCCCACTCACAAGAAAGTAGCGAGTAAGCCTCTGTTTTTGCAATTGAATATTTGTTTGCATCAGCTTCAAGAAATGTATTTATATTTTTTTCTCCAATTTCAAAAGATTTTTTATAGTCTGCGCAGGCTTTATCTTGGTTTTTGAGTTGTACGTGCATATATGCCCTATCAAAATATGTTTTTGGATTATTATTATTGAGATTTATGGCTTTGTCATAATTATCCACAGAAAGTTGGAAGGTTTCTAACACACGGTAATTATCCGCCAAATACTGAAAAAGGGTATCATTCTTCTTGGTTGGCTCTAATTCTACTGCTTTGAGATAATCTGGAAGAGATTGCGTATATTGACTGGTGTTGTACAAAACATCTCCACGTCTTTTAAAATACTCCCATTTTTTGTTATCTAGCCTGATTGCTTCATTATAAAAAGGAATTGCTTCTTTTTCTTTATTGATGAAATAGTGGCATACCCCTTTCAAATAGTAGTTTTCAGCAACTTTTGGCTTAAAACCAATGGCTTTATCCAAAAAAGGAATAGCATTGGTATAGTCTTTTTCAGCTATTTTTGCCTTTGCGCTGGCAAGGGCTTCTTTGTAGTTTTTTTGCGCAAAAACATCAATAAAACATATATTGACTAGCAAAAATACCACAAAGAGTATTTTGGTAATTTGATTTTTTGGTTGATTTTTCATAGTTTTTTATTTTTATTATAGAAATGTAAAACTAACAAAAATATTCATTTTAATAAGAAAAATGAAATAAATACTGATAAAATCAGAATTTTATTTGCAAAAACCAAAATTAAGTAATATTTTTAACCCTGCGTTAATAATTACATAACAATTTGATAATAAAGATGTAATTTTATAACGTAATTACTTATAAATCAACTAACTATCAACTCAAAATATTTTTTAAAATGATTAAAGTCAAATGGAAACTAATGTTTCTTGCCTTGCCTTATGCGCTAGGTGCTGTTATCTGCAAACTTATTTTATTCTATCTCATTGATTTTCAGGGAATTGTAGAACTAAGTGATATTGCTTTGTTGGTGTCTGCGGGTGTGTTTTTGCTAGGGTTTATGTTGGCAGGCGTGATGTCGGACTACAAAGAAAGTGAGCGTATTCCTGGTGAGATAGCCACCGCCATAGAATCACTAGAAGAAACTTGTACTAACCTCGCTACAAAAACTAATTACGACCTTAATTTTGTCAGAAAAGGTACTTATGACCTTGCCACAAGCATACACGACTGGTTTTTAGAAAAAATTTCAGATTCAGAAGTTTTTGAAAGAATGACCCGTTTTAATTTCGTTATCAACGAGTTAGATAGAATTGGGGCTGCGGCAACCATTTTGGGGCGTTTGTTCAATGAAATGAGTATTTTGAGACGTACTGTAACACGTGCAGGCGTGATTTCTCGTACTGGTTTCTTGGCAACAGGCTACGCTTTGCTAGAAACGTTGATTGTGGTTATTTTTGCAATTCTTATGATAGTAAAATTTAAACATATTATAGGTGCTATTGTGGTTACGTTTTTCATTACACTTGTTTATGTTTATATGTATAAACTTATTAGTGATATTGATGACCCTTTTGAGTACGGAGAGCAAGAAGGAAGCGCAGAAGTGCCACTTTTCCCACTCACAGAATATATTGAACGTGTAGAAAAACGCATCAATGCTGCTAATGTTGAAGCATAGTTTTTTACCTAAAATCCCACAAAAATTCATTTTTTGTGAGATTTTTTTTATATTTGTCTAAGGAAGAGGTACGGGTAGTGCTATACTTGTAATGATTTGATATTTATAAATATTTATATAAAAATGCCGTTGTTTGTGCCTTCACAAACAACAATGAGGTAGTACAATAGC
>JAYVGJ010000394.1:0-6408 GCA_043772375.1 Raineyaceae bacterium
AAAAAAGAGTGATAAAAATAAAAAATAAAATCTAAAATAAGAATGCCCCATACAAAAAGTAAAGGGCATTGTAAGATTATGTCCAAAGTCTAAATAATATACGTTCCTACAGCTAGATTACTTGTTTTCAGGCTGATTTTATTTTGTCCTGCTTGCGCTTTTTGTTCATACTTAGCCACACGCACACCTGTAAGAGAAATAATTTCTAAAGTAACATTTTCTTCCTTTGGTGTGAAAAAAGCAACATTCAGAACGCTATTCACGTCATTTTTGACAGGAACAGGATAAACACTCAAAGAAAGTGTTTGTTTTCCCTCAAAATTTACAGAAATAATCTTAGAAAACTCATTAGTTTCATCTTTATTGATAGTTTTCAAACGGTAATAATTAGTACCATTGGCAGGAGAATTATCCAACATTTGATAGCTGCGGATTTCTTGATTACTAGAATTTCCTAAAATAGTTTCCTTGCGTCCCAAAGTAACAAAATCTTTTCCATTAGTAGATTTTTCTATTTCAAAATATGCCACATCTTTCTCTAAAATAGTTTTCCATTCTATCAAAACACTTTCATTTTGTTTTCTTGCCGTAATATCCAATAACTGAATAGGCAAAGGCACAATAGGAATACCTACTCCAAAACCAGAAAAACCACTTGCAAAACTACCTTCTATCCAATAATCAGTTCCAAAAAGACCCGTTGATGTGCCTGTACCGACTACATAAGAAGTTGCACTAGTTGCGGCACTAATTGCACCTGCAGTTTTTGTGAGCAAAGCATTGGCACGTACTTTTGTAGTTGCTGTTTCCCAACCTGCTATTTCCGCATTTGTATAATAAAAACGAGCATTATAAGTGCCACTAAGATTATTGGTAGTAGGAATAATCCTAAAAGTTTTGCTTGTAAGATACTCTGTAGTAACTGCACTAACAAACATTTGTGAGCTTGCTCCTGCTCTATCCACCACCACAGAAGTACAACCATAGTTGTGAGAAGAAGTATTCTCTATTTTTGCCATTAGTTTGCCTGTCGTATTATCATAAAAATAAGCCGTAGAATTTGGACCTAAATAACGCTGATTACTTGTACTAGAGCCAGAAAGTGCCGTTTCAATGCCCAAAGGTATAGTTCTCACAACAATATCATCTATCACAAAAGCAGGATTATTTTGTGTACTCATATTATTTTCCCATTCCCAACCAAGGCTAAAGGTAGTGCCTTTAAGTACTGCTGGTAGTATTATTGTACGTGTTGTGGTTGTGGTAACACCTAAATAAGGTCCAGTTCCACTCCCTTCAATAGCCACAAATGTAGTAGGTGCAGCACTTGTAAAATAGCCTAATGTACCAAAATCTTTACCAGCTTGCCCATTACATCTAAATTTAAAAGAAAGCTCTATAAATGCTGTTGGTTCAGTTGTTGCGTCTATCAATGGAGAAATCAGAATTTTATCTGTTGCGTCATTGGTATAAGTAGCAAGTGTGGGATCTTCTGAAACATAAGCACTTCTTGTACCTGCAAGTAATATTTGTGCACCAACCCTCCAAGTATTTACACCTGGCGTAATTGTAGATACTGTCCAACCAGCAGTAGAAGTTTCCCAGTCTTGTGAAAGAAGTACAGTTGAACTACTTGGCACAAGGTCGTTATCAGGAATACTCACTGTATTCGTTTGATTAGGAGTAAGTACTGCTGTTCCGCTGGTAAGAGTAAGTCTTAATACTAAACTTTCTGTACCCTCCAAAACAGATGCATCATCAAAAACACGCACCACTACATTTTGATTAGCAGCACTTGCTGCAGGAAATGTAATAGAAGCTGTACGTAATTCATAATCAGCTGGGCTAATAGCACTAGCTCCCCCATCAACAGAAACAGCATAAACCACATTTGCCACAGGTGCTTGAGAAATAGACACAGGAATACTAACGTCTGTATATCTTCTGCAATCTCCTGCAACCGCAACTGTTGTAGGTGCTTCCGCTTGTGTTGTAGTAGTATTTACGAAAGAAACATCTGGTTTATTTTCTTTTACTTTTATATTATCAATATACAAATTATTCCCAAAATCATTGGTAGAAACAAATCTAACACGTACTTTTTGGTTGGCATAAGCACTAATATCTACTTGTTCTCTTCTCCATTGTGCAGCTGTAGGAACAAAACTTGTGGCAGAAACCGTTCCTACTGTAGAAAGTGTTGCGCCTATTTTGCTATAAACAGAAGTCCAAGTAGCACCACAATCTGTAGAAATTTCTACTGCTAAACCATCAGTTGTACCTGCAGCTTTTTGTCTATATGCTACATCAAACTCCACAATAGCTGTAGTAGCAGTTACAGGGATATTAATAATAGGAGAAATAAGCTCATCTTTTTGGCTACTAGCTGCATTATAATCAAATAAATTCATAAAAGCAACGGCACTCGTAGCACCAGAAAGACCTGTTACTCCTGTACTTTCTACCCATTTGTAGCAATCTTTTCCAGTTGATTGGGTGAGTTGCCATTTTGCAGGCGGAAATGTATTGCTTTCAAAGTTTTCAGAGAACGGAAAAGCCGCCCCATTGACTACTTCAAAATTAGCAGTAATATCATTAGAAAAAGTATTAGCAGTGTTAGCAACACCATTAGATATTGTTACAAAAGCCCTATAAGTGTGTGCGCCTAACGCAGGAGCAACAATATTAGGCAAATTAACATTAAGAACGGCTTGCGCCGCAAGCGCACCAGTCCAAGCAAAAGTTTGTACTGCTCCACCATCAATTTGATACGAAATAGTAGCGGTTGTAAGCGCACTTGTACCTAAATTCTTTAGCTCTATTTGTGGTGTGATATTATTTCCAAAACAATAATCTCCGTCTGGTGTAAAAAGATTAGTTGTTGCACCATAATCAGGCACAGGTGCAACTAATGCAGGTGAATTTTGCCAGTTTACACGTCTTGGAGAGCTTTCTAAAACAGTGCGCATACGTGTTTTTTGGTCTTGTGTAAAGATATTCATACACAAATCACCAGAATAATCCATATAGTTTTCTATTTGGCGTACATTTCCACATTGTGTAAGTGTAGGACAACCAGGAGGATTAGAAAAATTAGAGTTAGTACATTCAGGAGTATCAGCGCAATAATCACCCACAGTACCACAAGTGCCAACATCACCCCAAAGGTGTCTAAGTCCTAAACCGTGTCCTATTTCGTGTGTGGCTGTTCTTCCATCTCCATAGATACCTGGTAAACCTCTCCCAAAACCGTCAAAAGTCATGACAAGCCCGTCAGTATTAGCCGCTGCGCTTCCTACTCCATTGGTACAAGCATTTCCAACCTCTGCATCTAAACCAGGCAAACCAGAGTTTGGTGGAAACTGTGCATAACCCAAAATGCCACCACCCAAAGATGCAGTCCACATATTAAAATACCAATCAGGATTCCAAGAAGTCGCAGGCTTGATAGTTGCATCTACATAAGCCATAGTATAGGGCGGTGCAGAAAAACCTGCAGTATTCCTATTTATCCTATCTATACCATTGCTAGCAGCATTGGTGGGTGTGCGTTTAGCAAGCACATATTCTATTTCACAGTCAGCACTAATAGGATTGGCACTAAAACCAGGAGTACCTACTTTTCTACGAAAATCCTCATTTAAGACATCTATTTGTCCTTGTATTTGTGCATCAGAGATATTAGTACCTACGCCAACTACCTCGCCATTATGTATGACGTGTACGACTACGGGAATATAAAAAATGCCATTTACTATACGTGCATTAGGATTATTTGCTACATTTGCAGCAATAATAGCTTTGCGTTTGGCTATTTTTTTCTGCAAATCTTTTTCAAAATCATCTAAACTACCCATTTCAGGGTATTTTTGACGTAACATTGCGTCGTGTTCCATTGAATAACAACGGATTTTACCAGTTGCATCAAACATTTGTCTGTTGTAAGAATACATAGGAATACCATTGTGCATTTTAAGTTCATCTTTTTGAGAAGAAGAATTAGTTGCATTATTAGTAAGATTATCTTTTTGGATATCCTTTTGGATAAGAATTTTTTTCAATTCTTTTGGCTCATTATGATTATGAGGCATTTTTGCCTTCTGTTGTGCATACGCCCCCACACATAGGCAGGAGAGGAAAATGCTGGTAATGAATTTCATTGGTTTAATTGTTTTATTGATTTTAATTAAAATAGTTTTGTAGATATACGTTTGTAGGTTTGTAGATTATATTACTTTTGTTTGAAGATTATTTTTTTAAGTAACTTGCATTGTAATTCAGCATTCTTAATTAAAAATTTTACATTTAAAAAATAAAATTTCAGATGTAATGTTTTATTAACAATTTACTAACAATTCAATACGAGTTTCGTTAAAAAAGTAACCAAAAAATGTTAAAAAAAGTCCTTTTGATGTAAGATTTTTCTTAACTAATTCAAAATCAAACTACTAAATTTCAATTATTTACATCTCTATTTATACCTTTATTGCCTTTTGTATTTTCTTAATTCCTCAAACAAATGAACTCATACGGACAAAAATTAAAAATAACTACTTTTGGAGAATCTCACGGAATAGCCGTTGGAGTTGTCATAGATGGCTTTCCTGCTAATTTTTTGGTAGATTTAGCGCAAATTCAAACAGAATTAGACAAACGCAAACCAGGACAATCAGCCATCACCACCCAGCGCAAAGAAGACGACAAAATAGAAATTCTTTCAGGGATTTTTGAGGGAAAAACAACTGGAATGCCTATTTGCCTAGTCGTACACAATGAAGATGCAAAAAGTAAAGATTATTCACATATTGCTGACAAATTTCGCCCTTCACACGCAGATTATACGTATGAAGCAAAATATGGTTTTCGTGATTTTCGTGGTGGTGGTCGCAGTTCTGCACGTGAAACGCTCGCACGTGTAGCTGCGGGCTCACTTGCAAAACAGTTTTTGGCGCAATTTGGATTAAAAATAACTGCTTATGTATCACAAGTAGGAGAAATAATTTCTACAAAAAAATACCAAGAATTAGATTTTTCAGAAATAGAAAATAACCCTGTACGTTGTGCTGATGCGGTTTTAGCAATAGAAATGGAAAATTATATCAAAGAAATCAAAAAACAAGGAGATACTGTGGGCGGTGTGGTGAGTTGCGTGATACAAAATATGCTTTTGGGACTTGGAGAGCCTGTTTTTGATAAACTTCACGCAGAACTTGCTAAGGCTATGATGTCTATCAATGCTGCCAAAGGCTTTGAATACGGAAGCGGTTTTGCAGGCGCAAGTATGCGTGGCTCTGCGCATAATGACGTGTTTTTTACAGACGAAAACGGTAAAATTCGTACAAAAACCAATTTTTCTGGTGGCATTCAGGGTGGTATTTCTAATGGAGAAGATATTTATTTTAGAGTGGCTTTTAAGCCTGTCGCAACGCTTTTGCAGCCACAAGAAAGCGTCAATAATGCAGGTGAAAGTGTGATTGTGGAGGGAAAAGGTCGCCACGACCCCTGCGTTGTGCCTCGTGCCGTTCCTATTGTAGAAGCTATGGCGGCACTTGTTTTGATGGATTTTTATTTGAGAAAGTAGCCTAAATGCTCAAAATAGCCCCTAAATCCCCAAAGGGACTTCAAATACAAAAAATATTCAAAAATATTCAAAAATATTCAAAAAAACACTATTTTCTTTTCCATTTTATAAAAAAACAACTATCTTTACGTTTTAGATAAAAATCAACTCAAAAATCATTCTTCAAAATATAAAAAATAAAAATATGTCCACTTCTGCCCTCGTAATGATGCTTACAACTGAAATAGCTATTACACTTGTAACGTGCTACTTTTTCTATAAAGTGCTTACAATGCCTGCCAAAATAGAAGAATAAATAATAGTGAATTGTAAATAAATACAAAATGTTGATAATTAGTTCTTGTGAAGTCAGGTGTTTCCACCTGACTTCAAGAAATAGCTTTTAAGACTTTGAGAGAAAGAAATTGTATTTCTCTTCTGAAAATCAATATTTAACAATGTTGGTGGAGTCAGGTGAAAACACCTAACTCCACCAAGAAAAACCAAAAAATTTAATGCAAAAACCTACATTAAAGTAGGTTTTTTGCATATAACTAAAATTTCGTACCTCGTACTTCAAACTTCGTACCTCAAAATAAAATGGCAAAATCAGCAGGAATAGATATACAACTACTCAAAAAACGTATTTTATGGGGCGGAGGGATTGTTTTTGGCATAATTTTGTGTTTATTTATGTTTCTTTCTAACCGTGTTGTCAAATCTTTGTTAGATGCAACACTTGGCGCATACATCATTTCAGACACTATTTACGAAATAAAAACCGCTTATTTCTCTCGTGGGCGTGCCACCGCAAACACAGATATACCTGATAATGATGAAGATACAAA
>JAYVGJ010000395.1:0-3573 GCA_043772375.1 Raineyaceae bacterium
CAACGAAACGTACACCTTTGCCTTTGTAAGGCTCAACTGGACGCAATGAGCGGAGTTTTGCCGCTACTTGACCTATAAGTTGCTTGTCGTTACTTTCTAATGTAATGACAGGAGCTTTTCCTTTTTCAGTAACCGTTGTCGCTTTCACTTCTGTAGGCAAACCCAAAAATATTGGGTGAGAGTAGCCTAAAGAAAGTTCTATTGCGTTTGTACCAAGCATTGCTGCTTTGTAACCAACCCCAACTATTTCTAGTTTTAGTACGTATCCTTCCGTTACGCCAGTAATCATATTGGCAATAAGTGAGCGGTAAAGTCCGTGTAAGGCACGGTGTCTTTTTTGCTCTGTTGGGCGTTCTACTGTGATAGTTTCTCCTTCAATTTTGATAGAAATATCTGGGTCTATGCTTTGTTTTAGCTCACCTTTTGGTCCTTTCACCGTCACGACTTGCTTGTCTATTGTGAGGGTTACTTTTGCAGGAAGGGTGATAGGAAGTTTTCCAATTCTTGACATTTTTTTC
The DNA here is from genome assembly GCA_043772375.1 of Raineyaceae bacterium. Lineage (GTDB taxonomy): Bacteria > Bacteroidota > Bacteroidia > Cytophagales > Thermonemataceae > JANYGM01. The sequence continues at coordinate 519 of JAYVGJ010000395.1, forward strand.
TCGTTTTTACGTTAAATATTAGTAGATATGGCACAAAACTTCACCACCAATATGTAATGTACGAGCTTCTTTGTCGGTCATTACTCCTTTAGATGTAGAGAGTATTGCTACTCCTAATCCGTTCAGGACACGTGGCAGTTTGTCGGCTGATACGTATTTTCTAAGACCAGGCTTGCTGATTCTTTTGAGAGATACGATAGCAGGGTCTTTTGTCAAAGGATTGTATTTGATGGCAATTTTGATGGTGCCTTGCATGTGCGCCTTTTCAGGGTGAGCTTCAAATTTGTAGTTTTGGATGTAACCTTTTTCAAAAAGAACCTTAGTAATTTCCTTCTTGATGTTAGAAGTAGGAATTTCTACGATGCGGTGCTTTGCCTTAATTGCGTTGCGTAGCCTTGTCAAATAGTCGGCTATTGGGTCTGTGTGCATTATACAGGAGTTTATTGAGTAGTATTTTCAGCGTATGAAAGAAGCTCCGTGCCGAAAACTTGCTCAAAATATTTATTTTAGCTATGCTTCTTTCTTTCGGACTGCAAAGATACAAATAGTTTTTTCATTACCAAAAAATAAATTAAAAAGTTTTTTTGGTGCATTCCGTTACGAGTTTCCGTAAGTACGACTTACGGCTATTATTGTTAAACCCTTTCAGGGTTTTGAATACAGTTTTTCTATTTCGCTTTTGATTTTTTCTATGTATTCGTCTAATTCTTCTATTATTTCGCTAGTAAATTTGTTCATTTCATCATTATTATTGAGTTCAAATAGGTTGTGTAAGTTGTAGAAACTGCCCCTTTTTGCCTCTATAAAACCAATACGGTAAGAATAGGAATATGAATCTGGATTAACTTTTGTCAGAATATCTACCAAACGAGGAAACACCTCATTTGCTTCATTTACTGGCTTGCCATTCTGTTCGCAAAAAAAGCCAAACCAAAGAACAGAATCATCTACACTATCATCATTGAGATAATTAGCATTTACTTTTACTGTGATGCCATCTTCTGCTGTGATACTTTTATTTGCTATTTTTTCTGTGATTTGATTTTGAAATTTTTTATATACGCTACCTCTAAAATTATGCCACGCTTGGTTTATTTCATCCATTGAACTATACAATTCCTTGCTATTTGCAATTAAATTCATTATTTCATTTGTCATTTCGTCTTTGTGGTTTTGGTGAGTATAGTTTCTAATTACGTCCAGATATTGGGAGATTGTTTGGCTTACTCTTGGTTTGTCCATTGCTATTTGAATGCACTTTTTTAGCCATTTTGTGATAAAAGTATAATAAGAAATGCAATGAAAATGTGTGTTATTTTGGATTTTATTATTTGTACTGCATTCAGTTGGTGCTTTTCCATCTAAGGTCAAATACAATAATAACGCACTTTTATCAAAGTTATGATACCTTAAAAGTTGGTTTTGTTGGTCTGATGCGTATATTTTATTTTCAATTATTATTCTTTTGTTTGAATTGTCTGTTATGGTTATGTCAATTCTGCCACCATTTGTATAATCTTGGTTTATCTCACCTGCTGATTTTTCAACTTCAACAACATAATTATCAAAATTAAAACCTGAAATGATACAATTTTCACCAAATGATAAAAGTTTTAATCCGTCAAAAAAATGCTTACAAAATTCATTTCCAAAGCTATGAGTGCCATTTTGATTCAAAAGTTCTGCAATAAAGTTAGAATGATTTACTTCATATAAAGCCCAATTTAAAGTGTAAAAAATATTAAACCTGCTTCCAGTTTCGTCCAATTTATCATCATATTCTTTGACAATTTCTGTTACTTTTTCTAGGTTTTGTTTTATGATTTCTGTATTCATTTTATTGAGTTTTTTGGTTGAAATGTAGCACAAACTTACGTAAAAAAGCATAAATTTGATATTTTTTTGATAAAAATACCAAAATCTTTATTTTTGCATCATTAGGAAGAAATACCCAACAACGCAAAAAGCACACCTTTTAAAGTATGCTTTTTTCTTTACTTTTAATATCTTTGAGTATTATCTTTTTCCCATTTTTGATACCTTTTACAATTACATAATCTTCAAAAAATGGCTTCACAACATCTGAAAGCAATCCTTTTGGTACTTCAATTTCAAAAGTTACTTTATTATTTGATAATTTTATTTTATTTTTCTTAGCATCTGCAAACGACAAAATACCTTCTATTTCTATATCTACTCCAGAAGTTTGCGTAAATTGTACCTCTTTTGCATCTAGCTCCAAATGTCTATAAAAGTTTACATTTTGAAATAAATCTCTAAATTCATTGGCAATTTCTTCAGAAATATCACCAGCAAGCCCAATAGCAATTAGTTTTTCTGCTTCTCTAAATTGTTCAGAAAGAATGGCAAGGTTTGCAGCACTTCTAATTAAAATAGAACGAGTTGGTTCTTGATTGGAAACTTGACTAAACAACAGAAACGCTTTTTTTTCCAGTTCAAATGCTTTCAAATAATTTTCTTTGACTTTATCAATAGCATTATCAAACCTAGCAAGTAATGCTAAGTCAATAAATCTCATTGATTCTCTATGTAATTCTTTGACAGACATTAGATTATTTTATAAGCGCATTTTGGGTTTGAAAACTCTGTTACGCAAATATGGGCGTTCATATTTGTATTAGCAGTTATATTTGTTTGTTTTTCTTTGATATTAACTCTTTGTTTTAAGGTATTTTTCTTTGTTTCTTTGAGAATACCTGAAATTTCTAATCTTGCTTTTCTTTGAAATAATTCAATATCATCTTCTTCACCAAGCCAATAATCAAATCCTGTACCTTTACAAGAACGCTCTATACAAGGATATTCTGTTAATTCATTTGCTAATAAAATAGCTACTGCTGTTGCGCCATATTCTGTTGCCTCTTGCATATCACCCCAAGATTTAATAGTTGCCTTATCCACAATACTTGTCCAGTTTAGCTGTATATCATCTGAATAAGGAACACATTGTAAATAAGTTCTTAGTTTAGATAATTGTAAAAAAGTGTTATCTTTGTGCAAACTTACTTCCAAATTTATGAAAGATATATCAGAA
>JAYVGJ010000396.1:0-2327 GCA_043772375.1 Raineyaceae bacterium
AGCAAGTTTCCAACTATTATGCCCAACTTCTGGATATTCTGTATAAAGTGGTTTTGCGCCTAATTTCCTAAGTTTTGCAATAATATTCCTTGAGCGTGAGGGTTTTACAGTTGTATCTTTTGCACCGTGAAACGCCCAAATAGGAACATTTTTTACTTTTTCTGCTTGCATTTCATCAGCACCACCACAGATAGGCACAGCAGCCGCAAATTTTTCAGGAAAGCGTGTTATTACGTCCCAAACCGCATAACCGCCCATAGAAAGCCCCGTAACATATATTTTCTTTTGATTTATGGGATATTTTTTAATAATTTCGTCTAGCAAATCTACGCTGGCACGCATATACGGCGTGAGCGTGTCTGTAAAAGCGTGAGTATCAGCGTCCCACGTAACATTTACCCATTTTTGTCCTTTGTTGCATTGTGGTACAAGCACAAAACAAGGATATTTTTTTCTATTTTGCTTATTTAAGGCAAAAGGAGAAATATTTTTAATAGAAATTTCGTTGTCTGTGCCACGCTCACCTGCACCGTGATAGAAAAGCACCAAAGGATATGTTTTGGTGCTATCATAATTGAGCGGTTTTAGCAGTCTAAAAGGTATTTCTATGTCGTTTGAGGCACTAAAAAGATGTTTTTCAAATTTGGCGGTATCTAATGCAGGAGTTGGTGCTATTTTTGTTTGCGCAAAAATATTAGTAGAAGACAGAAGAAAATAAATAAATACAAGTTTTTTCATAAGATTGATGCTAAACTTTTTGAAATTTCTAATGTAGAGATAAGGCACTGCCTTATGTGAACTCGTTGTATTCTGTTTGCCATAAGTGGGACGTTATTGTCTGCCGTTAGATAAGGCAGTGCCTTATCTCTACAGAATCAACCTAAACAAATTAAAAATAAAAAAGCCCAATCTCACGACTAGGCTTTTTCTGTGTTTTTGGTCTAATTTACCAGAAATCAAAATATATTTAATATACTTATACTAACTTTACGTTAGGGTAAGTATTAGTATTTTTTGAAAGGTTTTCTGTCACCAAAGCTATTGCTTCTTTCAGGCTTAGGTCTTGCCTCAGAAACAGAAAGAACTTTTGTCATGTGTTCTGTTTGGTTTAGCTTTTCAATTGCCTCGTGTGCTTCGTTTTCGTTTGGCATTTCTACAAAACCAAATCCACGTGAGCGACCAGTTTCACGGTCGTTGATTACTTTTGCAGAATCAACTGAACCAAATTGAGTGAAGAGTTCTTCAAGGTCTTCGCTGCTTGCCTTAAAATTCAAATTTGCAACGTAAATATTCATAAAAAAAGAATTAAAATGATAAAAACAAAATTATGATAATTTTAACATTAAACAAAAAAGAAAAAAATCACTAGCAACTAAACTATAACAATGATACAATCAAAATGATAAAAACCAACTGACAACCGACTGGTATAAGTACGAAATAGAAATTTAAGAAACTGTTTGTGTCTAATTCTAAAATTAAATCCCTCAAATGTAAGTACATTTTTTTTAGCTACCAAATAAAATGTTAAATTTATTTTATTTGATGACACAAAACTCACTTTTAAAGTCTTAAAACCTATAATTTTAGAACGTATAATTTTTGCGTTTCATAATAGTTTCAAACATTTTTAGGTCGTGTTCTGTGGGGAAAATCTTAAAAGGGAAATGAAAAAATTGCGCCCTACCCATATATAAAATGAAGGCATCAGCTGTTTTTTCTACTGATTTTATCATCTCCCATTTGATTTGCATTCCTTCTTTTTCGTTGCGTTTGATAAGGATTTGCGGAGAAGAAAACTCGTAATATAGTTTTTCAAACATTATTTTATTTTGCGGAAGTTTTGGCACGCCCGTGAACTGTATCCACCAAAATGCATACCACAAGCCTGCACCTACGAATGCAAAAATGAACATCCACCAATTTCTGTACCAAATATTGATAATGCCATTCAAAGCAAGAAGTCCCACAAAAATAGCAATAGGAAGCCATATTTGGTCTTTTATGATATTTTTTAGTCCTATTTTTCTGTAAACATTAGTATCTAATTGGCACTTTTTTGTCTTTACAATCATTATTTTTATTTTTGTTAATTATTTGTTGTTAATTTTGGTGCAAAAGTACGAAAAAAACTTTAAAAATCTCTTTTCTATCCAACTAACTTCACTAAAGTTTTCAACTATTCGTGAAGTTTTAAAAATAGAGTTTTTATTATTTGATTATCAAGTATTTATAGGAAAATGTATTTAAATGTAGGGTGCGACCCTTGTGGTCGCCCAAACAAGCGAAAGCAACACGACGAGCAAATACGCAAAATAAAGTGCAAA
>JAYVGJ010000397.1:0-4983 GCA_043772375.1 Raineyaceae bacterium
TCATAGCACTTAGAGTTAGTTGTTTTGGTCTGCAAAACAAAAATAACATTCTAAGTGCTTTTTTCAAAATTTATTCCTAAAAACTGTCCATAGTATTGAAATTAGAACTATTAAAAAATAGATTTCTCTATCTAAATGAAATAGCACCAATACCCAAAGGTATCAATGAGATTTCTTTTGAGCAACAAAAGGAAGCACTTAAATTACAAATAAATGATGCTTGGAAAGTCATTTACGAATATTTGGGCAAAAATAAATTATTGAGTGATGATGTTTTTTTGCAAAATCACTACTTTATGTATTTTAAATATGATGTAGATACTTCTTCCAAATGTACAAGTTTACTTTTGAGTGAAGAGTTTACTATAACAGGAATATTAACACATACGTTCTATCTGGGTAAGATAGAAGAATATGTAAAAAGTATTTCTGAAAGCGTTGTTGCGTGGTTTAACATAAAAAACCCTGAATATAATTATCCAGTTTCAAATTCTCATTTGAATTTACACACTGATATTGCTACTTGGTTAGTAAAACTAGACCGTTTGCCTTTCTCGCCTTTTAGCACTTGTCTAATGGCATGGATGGTAAAAGGAGTAAATAATAAAGATTTATTAGAAATAATACAACTGATGGAAAGATATACGTTCTTGGTATTTAAAGTATCTAGGTGTGGAAGTCATACGGGGAAAAATTTATTCTATGCAAGAGCAGAAAAAATTTGTGATGGTACGGTAAATCTGGCAGCCTTTAAAAGGGAATTGATTGCAAGTACAACTAGGAATATAATTGCAACACCTGTAAGAAATAACCGCACTCTTATTGATTCATTTGTATTATACATCCAAAGACTATTTAATCAACAAATAAATCCAAGACAAGCTGCAGCAATGCCAGATGGTTTTTCTAGTTGGGACGGACTTCGTTATTTTTTGTTTGAGTATGAACTATTTTTACAAGAAGACCAACCAGAGAAAATCACATGGGAAGATTTTAAACAACTTGAACATATTTTTTCAGCTCCAACAATGCCAGATTGGATGAATGTATTTGGGAAATTTTCAACTGATAGACAAATAAAACTCTGTCATAGTTTGGGTAATTTGTTATACATGAATAAAAAAACTCAACCATCTCCCCTAGTAGACTTTGAGGGTAAGAAATTAGATAATACAGACAAAAAGACAACTAGAGGTTATACTGTTAGTTCTGCTTCTTACTCTGAAATAGAAGTTGCTAATAATCAAGACTGGACAGAGGCAGAAATATTAGCTAGAGGGATAGAAATGCTCACGTTTATGGAAATACGTTGGGACATTACTATAGGCAACGATGTAATAAAACAACAAGTATTATTTTTATAATCAAATCTCACCTATAAATTTTTATAGGTGAGATTTTTTTGTTATAATAGAAGATATTTCAGCAATATTTATCACATATTTTATTTATCAGCTTATCCAAGCGTTCCGCAAGCATAAGAAAAGTAGCACCTAAAACTAGCAAACTTCACAAAAGCCATTGGCTACTTGTGAAGTTTGTTTTTTTGTTAATGCGTGATTTAGACAAACAATTATTCTTTTATAATCTTCTTGATAACAATATTTTCTTTATTTGTTATCTTCACAAAATACAATCCTTTTGCGACATTTTCCAAAGACATTTTATAAGGCAATCCTTGTGTGGTGGTTTCTGTCAAAATAGCTTTTCCTGTCATATCCATCAAAATAAAAGTAATATGATTGTCTGTAAAAACTGTATTTACTTTATCAATAATAAAACTATCTTTTGTAGGATTTGGTGAGATAGTTATTGCTGTGTTGAGGTCTGCATTTGTGGCAGTAGCAAGATTATTGATACTAGAAATAAAGATATTCACCACAGAACTCCAATTTGAGGGCAGACTTGGTACATTGGTAGCTCTCACGCTATAATAAGTAGTTACGTCATATTCAATATTATTGTTGATAAAACTAATCCTTGGCGGATTACCAGCAGGAATAGCTACTGCAATAGGTGTCTTCCAAGTGATATTACTGCTATTACCATCTATTGTTCCTATACGTACCTCATAACCCGTTGCCGTTGTGACACGCTCCCACGAGAAATTAACATTATTGGGGTTAGGTACAAACTGAATATCTGTTTTTGGTACGGGCAAAGCAGCAGGAGTAGCAAAAACAGCAAATTGTGCACTGATATTAGTCGTAAATGCTAGTGTTGCACTTATATTTCCATTTGTAGGTGTTGCTGGTGGTGTTGCTGGTATAAATGGTACGAATGCAGTAGAGCTTACTTCTTCTACCCAAGCTGTACCACCATTAAGGCGTTGTACTTTTACATTAGCAGCACTCGTAGTTACAGTACCATTGTCAATATTCCATTCAAATTGTATATTGGCAGTTGTAGCTACACTTGTGGTAATAGTCCAAATGTATGGTATTCTTTGTGCTGCAGGAAAAGGCGCAACTTCTGTAGTAGTTTCTGGACGTAATCTTACGCTTACACTTCCACTTACAAGCCCACTAATAGTAACAGGATTATAAGAATTAACTGTACCAATAGGAAAAAAATTATTGCCCACACCCACATTTGCGTTTGTTCTTGATATTTGCCCAGTTGTTCCTGTCATAATAAATTTACTAAAACTAAATGATGAACCAGTAGCAACTACATCATTGTTAATGGTTAGTTGGTTATTTCCTACAATCAAAACACCACTTGTGAGCGTAAGTGTGCTACTTACTGTAATATCATTATTGAGTGTAAGCGTGTTAAAGTTATCAAGTACAAGGTTATTGAAAGTAGTTGTGCCTGTGATGGTTTGGGCAGTAGTTCCACCACCATTAAACGTAACCGTTCCTGTTACAGCATTAAAAGCCCCATTTCTTATCCAATTGCCTTTGATATTGATGTTATACATACCTGCTGATAGTGAAGAGCTAGCATTGATAGTAAGGTTTCCATTAACAGTAATATTTCCTGCTAAGGCATTACCACTAGCACCAATAACAATATCATTATACGTTACACCCATTATATTAGCGTTATTAAAAACAACAACATTGCCTACGGTAAGGAAATCATAAACTGTTGGTAACGCTGCAAAATTTAAAATACTATATTCTAATACTTTGTTATTTTTTATTGTACCCCCAGATGAGGCAGGAGTGATACTATTTCCATTGTCTATAAGCAATCTTCTACCACTAAAATTAGTAACAACTCCCAAATTATTAGTCAAAGTTTTACCTCCTGTTATGGCAATACCATTATTTGAATACAGTACTACATTCCCTCCTCCAGCAGAATCTAATATTGTAACATCTCCTACAATAGCACCAGTACCATTATTAGGGTGTGAGAAACTCATTGTACTACTGCTTTGATTAGTAACAGTCATACCAGTTGCATTACCCAAAGACCAAATAGGGCTTCCATTTGCCATTGTGAAACTACCCGCATTAACAATATTACCAATAAAATTGTAAGTAGCACCAGCAGTTGAGCTTACTTTAAAAATACCCCCAGTTTGAACAGTCAAATCTTTAAAAATGTAAGTAGTAGATGGACTAGTAGGACTTTGGTCATCAAAAGTACCTACAATATTGGTAGCTCCTGTTATGGTAAGGCTACTCAAAGTATTGAGTGTACCACCACTATTGATAGTAAGCGTAGCTATAGTAGCACCAGCATTAAGTGTTATTGTATGCCCAGTTCTTATGGTTACGTTAGATGTATTTATTGGAATACAACCACAAGAAGCAAAAGTGACGTTATTTTGCGACCAAGTACCTGTGGTAGGATTATTATCACCCCAATTACCAGTACCTAAACCTGTAGAATAATAATCATTGCCTGCAAGTGGTGCATATACGGCAAACTCTCTAGCTGATGTAGCAAATGCTTGCCCTGTAATGGTATAAGGATTAGCACCAGTCGTAGAAATAACATCAACCCAAGTAGAAGCATTTAAAAAACCTATTCTAGCTGATGTAATAGCGTTAGGAATTCCAATAGTAATATCTGTTGATAAAATTGTTGGGTTGTTAATTACCCACGAGCCTATACCAGCAGGAACGGCAATAGTAGGCGTAGTATTAAATGTTACTGATGCATTTGCTATATTATTACCAAGTGTAACAGGTAAATATCTTGTAGCATCTCCCACAGGAAAAAGCGTACCAAGACCTGCAAGAGTCCTTACAAATGCACCCCCGCCAGCAGTATCTACCCAACCACCATTAGCCGTTACTGTAGTACCAGAAAAAACAAGATTATTTGCACCTAATACTATTCTTCCGCTTGTAAGTGTGAGCGTATTAGTAATAGTAATAGAAGCCACTATTGTTAGTGATTGTGAAGTACCTGTTTTATTGATGGTAAGATTATTAAAAGAAACACTACTAGTTCCACCAATAGCTTGGCTAATATTTACACCATTAAAAATAACTGTACCAGTTCCTGCAATAAAAGTACTATTATTCGTAAAATTACCTCCATTAAAAATAACTGTTCCAGTTGTGAGTGCAAACGTGCCACCATTTGTGCAATTTCCTTTTACTGTCAAAGTAGGAGGCGTGGTAGCATTAAATAATTGCAAACTACTAGTAGTACCAATAGTAAGGTTTTCATTGACTGTAATAGATGCGTCTATGGTTTTTGTGCCACCAGCACCACTAATAATAAGGTTTTTATAATTAGGAGAAGGAAATACAGTTTGCGAAGATACGCCACTATAAGTAATGCCACTAGAATTGGTACCTGTATTAAGCGTACCACTAAAAGTAACTGCCCCACCAATATTCAATGAATGCCCTGCTGCACCGCTCATATCTATTGTACCCGTGCTAGCACCTGACAAATTATTAATTGTTACATTTCTAAAATTAGTACCAAAAGCAAGTACACCCTTAGTGATAGTAAGTGTACCAGATACTGTTATACCAGTAGTAGGTCCTTGCAACGTAACAGTATTACTAG
>JAYVGJ010000398.1:0-2375 GCA_043772375.1 Raineyaceae bacterium
GCTTAAAAGCTGTTTTTGCTCGTCGTGTTGCTTTCGCAAGTTTGGGCGACCACAAGGGTCGCACCCTACACTTTTTTGCAACGGAACTTTTACAGTAACCAGTATTTTAACCTAATTCTTTCATTCCATTCACCATTCACCATTAAAAATTCACAATTCATAATTATTTCAATAATTTTATATTCTTATTCAAAAAAAGTTTTACTTCATTGATAATTTTTATATCTCCTGCAAAAGATTTGCCTTCTTCATACCAAAAACCTTGTCCATTGTCAATGAAAAAGCCATTTTTTTGTGGTTCTTCTTCACGTGCTTTGTCTTGTAGGTATTCTAATTGATATATTTTTTGTAAAGTTAGCCCAAAATGTTCCCAAGAAATAGGGATTATTTGGTGTTTTTCTTTGTTCTTTTTTAGGCTTGCAACAACTTTTCTTTCCACAAAAGAAGGTTCTAATACCAGCGTAATACCATTTTTAACCACACTTTTAACCACACTTTTGTCAGCGGTTTTATCAGCGTTTTTGTCTGTTTCCACGCTACGCAAACGTATAAGAAGTGGCAAACTATGCTCCGCTTTTTCGTAGATAGCTTGTAGGAGTTCTTGTACAAAATACTGCCATTCTTCCAAATTTTCAGGCGTTTTTTTGTCGTCATTGATTTTCAGGTACAAATCATTCAGGACTTCATATTGGTAGGCCGTTTTTCCTAAAAAATCTTCTATTTCAGTGAGCCAAACGGCAGGCAAAACGCCTTCCCAATGGTAGTCGTCATTTTCACTAAAACCTTCTGCCAAAATCTCTTCATTACTAAGTCCATCTCTAAAAATATATTCAATTTCAAAATTCACTTTGAGTTCAGTTATGTTTTTATTTTCTTTTGACTTACTTTTTGAAAGAGAGATTTTGTAGGCGTGCGCATACGGAGGAGGTATTTCTGGCGGTGTTTGAGAAAATATTTCTAAAAACATAATAAAGGTGTGAGATATGAAGTTTTTAATACTCTGCAAAAGTACAAAAAATTATGGTATATTCACTTGCAACCTGCAAAATATTATCCTTGAAAATTCATATATCATACATTACTTTTTCTTTTTCTTAAAAATCTTGTCTTTTTGTATTCTTCTACCTACAAAAAATCCTACTGTTTCATAAATGGCAGAGCCTCTTGCACTACCCATTCTAAACTGATTAGTTTCCAAGTGCCCACTAATACCTGCAAACCAATGATGATGATTATAACCCAAAACAGCTTTTATATCAAAAGCAGGGGTAATAAAAAAGTCTGTAATTTCTTTGTTGGTCGTAATCTGATAAATTCCCCTTTCAGTTTCCAATCCCAATACACCAATAGCCGTAAAAAAAAACTTTTTATAGACAAAAGTATGTCCATAACCACCCAGCGCACTTATTCCAATAGCCGTCATATTGCGTACTGTGCCATATTCTCCAAAATCAGGACGTACATTAGGGTCTAAAAAAGCATTTGCATTGCCTGTACGCCCAGTTGAACCCAAACGTAAGTAGGAAAGCCCACCTGTAAGTAGCCATGAGCCTGCGCCACGCTTTTGGCGTTCCATTAGGCGGTAGGCAGCACGTGCAGAAAATTTGTCGGAGAAAATATGTGTATAATTTAGTTTGGCATAAATCACCCTCATATTAGGGTTGGCATACACCATAGGGTCTGTAGGTTTTATTTTTTCATAGTCCTTATCCACAAAACCAATAATATTTTTGTATGATAATTCTATAATAAACTTCCGTTTTAACATTTGTAAATTAAGGTCTGTGTAAGTGCTTTTAACCTTGTCTTCAATACTTTGTGTAGTATTGGGGAATTTGGTGGCAAGTTGCAAGCGGAAATTTCCATAACCAATATTGATACCAAAAGCATCAGACATATTAGGGATAAAAGTGCTGTTTCTGCCTATAGTGGGAGATAATTTGATAAGAAAATTGCGCTGGGCATAAAAAGGACTTATCAAAAAACTTTTTGGATAAGTATAAACATAATTTGTATCAAGAAGAATATTACAATTAATTACAAGATTAGTTGCATTTGCTTTATAATCAGCGTGAAAAGTAATAAAAAGCAAAAAGATAAATATTTTTTTTTTCATTAAAAGAGATTTAATAAGGGAGAACAGCATATAATTTTAGCATACTTTTGGCTTAGATACCATTTTTACACAAAGGTTTAATAAAAGATGCTAAAACTACATAATTTTTATCAGATATTATATTTTAATAAAAAATACTACCATAATTCACAAAAAAACAAGTTAGGAATAAGTTGTTAATAATATCCTAGTTTCAGCATTCTAATAGCTATTTTTAACCGCAAAGGCGCAAAGGAAAGGCGCAAAGTACGCAAAGAAA
>JAYVGJ010000399.1:0-3846 GCA_043772375.1 Raineyaceae bacterium
CAATGACCCGCACACGCCACGCATAGCGCATTCCCACAATAAAACTAAGGTCTGACATAGTACAAAAATACTGTGTTAGTGGTGTAGGAAGCGTAAAAACTGGGCTACTCGTCAAAACCGCATTATTGGCATTGCCATCAGCATTTCGTATCTCAAAAATCTCCAAAACATAACTGGTATTTGCTGCAGAATTGACAGAATTACTATGTTGAGGTGTCCACCAAAAACGCAAATTTAGTGGATTTTGCTCTGGAATAGCACTACCACAAGCAGGCAAATTAAGTAGGGGAGGCAAAGAACGAGATAAAGAAAATATTTGACAAGCATTGTTAGAAAGTTGCCTATCCGCCCTTGTGGCACTATAAACGGTAGCGCAAAACTCATACAAACCCTCTGGAATTTGTCCGTTATTGACATAAATATTTCTCAAATTGGCATTAGCAAAAACCAAATGATTTGCCTGAAAATAAGCCGACAAATCAGCACCAGAAAGCACAATAGGCGTGTTTTGCTCTAGGGTAATGATAGGAGAAACAAAACTAGGAGCAGTTTCAAAAATGACGTTTCCAGCCAGTTTTACCTTAAATTTTAGTCGTACATCATAAGAAGGCACACTTTGGTCTCTTTGAAGCAGTATCACCTGCACTTTATCAGAATTTCCTTGAGAAAGTTCTGATAAAAACGTGTTATAAGGTGGCACAAGACGCACAGTAGCACTTGTAGGGAACACTTGTGCCTGCAACTGTAGCGTACTTAAAAAACTTAAAAACAGCAATAATAGTGTAAAAATAGGTTTTTTGTAGTATTTATTCATTGTCATCATATTGTTGTTTGATTATGATTTTTTTGCTAAGATTTCTCTAAAATCTCTAATTCTTTTGCTATAAAATCCATCAAAGATTTGATATATTCTTCTGAAAAATCAAATTTAATACCTGCTGTTTCGTAGATTTCTGGGATAGTTTTTGTATAACCCAATTTTAAGGCATTTAGATAATCATTTAAGCCCTTTTGAGGATTTTCTTTGTAGTTTTTCCAAACGGCAATAGCTCCGAGTTGTGCAAAACCATATTCAATATAATAAAACGGCACTTCATAAATATGAAGTTGTTTTTGCCAATGATTTTTAAAAAACTGCTCACAACCGCTCCAATCTGTGATTTTATCAGAAAATTCCTTATAAATTTTATCCCAGTTTTCTGTACGGTCTTTGACAGAATGTGTAGGATTTTCATATAACCAATGCTGAAATTTATCCACGCAAGCCACCCAAGGAAGTGTTGCCAGCGTTTCTTGTAAATGTTCTATTTTAGCACGTTTAAGGTCATTTTTATCTTCAAAAAACTCGTCCCAAAAATCCATAGTAATTAGCTCCATTGCCATAGAAGCAAGCTCTGCCACTTCCGCAGGCGGATTTCTAAACGCCAAAATATCCAAATTTCGTATCAAATAAAAGTGTAAAGCGTGTCCGCCTTCGTGCAAAAGAGTACTCATATCACGCAAATTGGAGGTTGCATTCATAAAAATAAATGACAAACCACAACTTTCCAACGGATAATTATAGCCACCAGGAGCTTTGTTTTTGCGAGATTCCAAATCTAAAAGATTATTTTTTTGCATAACTTCCAAACATTCAGCCATTTCTGGGTGCATTTTTTTGAAGATATTAACTGTTTTTTCTGTCAAATCTTCACCAGAAGTAAATGGTTTTAGTGCAGGAAGTTCAGAAATATCTACTTTTTCGTCCCAAATACGCAATTCTGTTAGGTTTAAGGCACTTTTACGCTCATTTGCAAACTGATTTACGAAAGGCATTACTTGCGTATTTACGGCTTCGTGGAAGTTAAAACAATCTTTTGATGTATAATCAAATCTACCCAAATACGCAAACATATAATCTCTGAAACTAGCAAAACCTGCATTTCTAGCAACTCTATGGCGTAGTTGTATAAGTTCTGTAAGCAACTCATCAAGGGCATTTTTATCTTCTAATCTTCTATTTTGAATAGTTTTATAGACTGTTTCACGAATACCTCTGTCATTATTTTCTAAAAAATTTGCTGCTTGTTGTAACGTGAACTCTTGTGCCACGCCCTGCGTAATACCTTGTGTAACTCCTTCAATATCAAGCATTACAGACATTTTCCCAATAATACTGCCATAAATACGTTCTTTTGACTGAATTTGTGCCAAAAGTGGTATATTTTCTTCTCTAAAAATTTCTGCTTGCTTGCGCAAACTACGCACCATCACACCTAAGGCTTGCTTTTGTGTATGCGTATGCGTAAGAACGTCCAAAAATGGAGAATTAAGAGCTTTTTGGTTGAGTTTATTGGTAAAAGAGGCTATTTGAGGCTGTATTTCTTCAATAAAAAAATCCAATTCTTTTTGTAAATCTGCATCTATTGTATTGCAAGTCTGACGGATATAACGCCAAGCCAAATTTTCGGATAAATAGGACTCCAAAATGCTTCTATCAACAAACCAAGTATATAATTCGTCAGCAGAATTGATATTTTTTTCTTGTAATTGCAGGTAAAACGGCTCAATTTCGTGCCAAGTTTTAAAGGTAAAATCTTTTGAAATCATTTTTTTTAGTGTTGAGTGTGTAGTGAAATAGTGTGTAATGTTTTTTGTCGTAATAATTTGTCGCAAATAATGTATTCCACTACTCACTACACACTATTTCACTACACACTAAAAAGCGGCTTGCCATTGATACAAACTTGATAATTTGGGGTATTTTGGCGTAACGTCTTTGTATATTGTTTTTATTTTGATGAGGTCTGCCTCATAGTTGCCTGTGGGCATAAAAGACTCTTCAAAAAAGCCACCTATTTTCTTTTTATAATCCAAAAAACCCAAAGAAATTGGAACGCCAGCTTTTTCTGCAATATGATAAAACCCAGATTTCCATTCTTTTGCAACGCCACGAGTACCTTCTGCAGCAACAAGCAAAACAAGTTCATCTGTATTTTTAAGAAGGTTAGCAGCATCAGCAACAAGGTCGTTGCGCTTGCTCCTATCCACAGGAATACCGCCAAAAAAGCGCATCAAAATCCCCATTGGAAACTTAAAAAGGCTATCTTTTGCTAAAAAGCGGAGTTTAATTCCTTGCGCTTTGAAGATGCAAATAGTATAATAAAAATCCCAGTTAGAAGTATGTGGGGCGGCAATCATCACTGTTTTTTTGAGTGTTTTGGGAATATGTCCATACATTTTCCAGCCCGCAAGCCATAATAAAAATTTCCCGAGTAATTTTAGCATAATTTTGTGAATGGTTTTGTAATTGTAATTGAGTATAATTGGTTGATTTAAAATAGTTTGTGATGTAAAAGTTTCGTTGCAAAATAGTGTCTTGTTGTTTGGTTGGGACACCAAACAATGTTATAACCCACGTTTGGTATCCCCACCAAACGTTTTCCCCAAAAACTGCAACGAATAATTTACAGTAACAAATAGTTTGTGATGTAAAATTATTCTAGATAATCTTCTAAGAGTGCATCAATGTCACTTTCAGAAATGGTATCTTTTTCACCTTTGTTGTAAATAGAAAGCAAATAAACAGTTTCATTGATGATTTTTACAAGTGTAATCACTCTTGCGCCACCAGATTTTCCTTTGTTTTTAGAAGCAATAGCCAAACGGATTTTATAGACATTATCACGCAACAGCGTTCCCATTGTAGGATTTTCCATAATTTCAAGCCTAAATTCACGCAGTTCTGATTTCAAGGAAACATACTTTTTAAGTTGTTGTTAAGAAAGTGGTCATAATAAATTGAAATTCAGAATATTATGACACACTTTTATTGCAAAAGGTGTATATTTGCGTTGCAAAACATCA
>JAYVGJ010000400.1:0-2019 GCA_043772375.1 Raineyaceae bacterium
ATTTATAGGAAAATGTATTTAAATGTAGGGTGCGACCCTTGTGGTCGCCCAAACAAGCGAAAGCAACACGACGAGCAAATACGCAAAATAAAGTGCAAAGTCAGATCTTAAACCTATTCAAACAGGGCGACCACAAGGGTCGCACCCTACATAATTCATTGATTATCAAGACATAAAAATTCTAGTAAATTAGAAATATAGCTCATATCTCATAACGTGAAAAATAGGGTTTTGTATTTATCCATAATTAAATATCACACTTCATAATTTAAAATTTTTTTATGGATAATACGCAATTATCAGACAAAAAAACCATTTATGGCGTGATTACCGCCTCCTCTGTGGGTACACTTATTGAATGGTACGACTTTTACATCTTTGGGAGTTTGGCAGCTATGGGCATCATTGGCAAACAATTTTTCCCTTCCGACAACCCAACAGCAGCTTTTTTAAGTGCTTTGGCTACTTTTGCGGCAGGTTTTATTGTAAGACCTTTTGGTGCGCTGTTTTTTGGGCGTTTGGGTGACCTCATTGGGCGGAAATACACGTTTTTAGTTACACTTATTTTGATGGGTGGCTCTACCTTTATGATTGGTTGTATTCCAAGTTATGAAAGTTGGGGAGCATTTGCGCCCGCTTGTGTGCTGATACTAAGACTCTTACAAGGACTTGCTTTGGGTGGCGAATATGGCGGAGCAGCCACTTATGTAGCAGAATATTCGCCTAGAAATCAAAGAGGTTTTTTTACGGCATTTATCCAAACAACCGCTACATTAGGGCTTTTGATGTCTATTAGTGTGATTATTTTGGTGCAAAGTTCAATGTCAAAAGAAGCCTTTGAAACAGGTGAGGGCGTACTTATTGCAGGTTGGAGAATACCATTTTTGGTGTCTATTTTCTTGATTATTGTATCCATTTTTATTAGAATGAAAATGCACGAATCACCAATGTTTCAGAAAGTAAAAGCAACAGGGCAAATCTCTAAAAATCCTCTCAAAGATAGTTTTGGCAAGAAAGCTAACCTCAAAATGGTACTTTTGTCACTTTTTGGTGCTACAGCTGGGCAAGGTGTAATATGGTACACAGGGCAATATTACGCACTTTCTTTTATGAATAAAACCTGCGGAATTGACTCCGCACAAGCAAACGAAATCATTATGATTGCTATTGTGTTTGTAACGCCTTTTTTCCTTGTTTTTGGAGCTTTATCTGATAAAATTGGACGAAAAATAATTATTTTAGTCGGAATGGCTATTGCAATTCTCTCATATAGAACTATTTATCAAAATATGTATGATATTTCAGATATTAAACAGAAAACTGAAATAGTTGCACAAGCAAAACTAGAAACCAAAGCAGAACTCGTCAAAGGGAAGGCTGATTCTTTGCTGACGACCAAAACAACCAAGTTTTTTGAAGATGGAAGCTCTGCGGTTTTGACCAAAAAAATTACAAATTTTGCTGATGCCACTAAAAAACCAAGAGTAGAGGACGTAAAAGCCATAAAACTAAGTAGCGACCTGAAATGGCAAATGATTTTCTTGATTTTTATTCAGATTTTCTTTGTAACAATGGTGTATGGACCTATTGCAGCGTTTTTGGTGGAGATTTTCCCAACAAATATTCGTTATACGTCTATGTCTTTGCCTTATCATATTGGAAACGGCATTTTTGGCGGACTTACGCCTTATATTGTAACACGTGTCATTGAGGCAACAAAAACCGACCAAAACCCTACTGGTGACATCTTGGCGGGCTTGTGGTATCCTATTGGCGTGGCAATTATGTGTTTTGTGATTGGACTGATTTATCTGCCCACACGCACCGACACCAAACTAATGGACTAATTGAGTGTGCAGTGAAATAGTGAAATAGTGAAATAGTGAGTAGTGAGTAGTGGAATACATTAGAATTTTTATATCTTGATAATCAATGAATTATGTAGGGTGCGACCCTTGTGGTCGCCCTGTTTGAATAGGTTTAAAATCTGACTTTGCACTTTATTTTGCGTATTTGCTC